>CAXTVD010000178.1:0-8503 GCA_964247575.1 uncultured Lichenihabitans sp. | reverse complement strand
GCTTCCAGAACCTCGTCTTCCCGGTGACGCTGACCATGGATCGCGCGTCGATGAACTCCGAGGGCACGGAGGTGCCCCTGCTGCCCGGCATGGCGGTGACGGTGGAGATCAAGACCGGCACGCGCCGCATCCTGTCCTACCTGTTCTCGCCCATCCTCCAGGTCACCACCACGGCCTTCCGGGAGCGGTGAGGCGACGTCACGGAATGAAGCACCGGAAGGTTGACCAGAAACGGTCCCCTCGACTGGCCGTGGCTCGTGCGATAGCAGGTCCATCGGCCTGACTTCGCCGGAGCGATCCCAAGAGGACCGATGCTGGTGCAGGCATTGCAGACCCGATCAGGTCGCCGCTGAAGCGGATCTCGACCTCAGCCTGTTCTTGGGGCGAGGTCATTCGGCGGACATGCGCCGACAAGCGCCTGACGTGCCCTAATGGAGTGCTGCCGTGTCGGATGTCAGGGACTTCACCTGGACGACATCTCCCGGTTCCAGCATCGTCGTCTCATCGATCGTGACCGGGTCCTCTCCCTGTGCTGTCGCGCGAAAGAGCGTGAACTCGTAGGAGGTCGGCCCCGGATCACTCGACAGATGCCCGAGGATCTGGTTCTTGACACGCCCTGCGGCGAGCCTCACCCGGGCGCTTTCCAGCGCCGCGTTGGCGACGGCGAGTTCGCTCAAGGTCGAGGCGCGGCGCTCCGCTTCGCGGCGTGCGACGCTTTCGGCGACGTCGCCTCGTGCGAGCTTCAAGCGCAAGAGCTCCGCCTGGGTCTGGAGGTTGCGGGTCGACGCCAGCAGGACGGCGCGGCGCGCGTCATTGACCCGCGTGCTGGTGACGTCGCCGCGGTTTTTGAGATCAAGCAAGGCTTGGAGCTCCTCCGTGTCGGCGGCGGTCCCCGTCTGCTCTTCTTCCTTCTGTTTCGAAACGGCGGCGATGGTCGCTTCGATATCGGCCGTGGCCTGATCGGCGACCGCACGCGTGCGTTGCCCCTCCGCACGCCAGGCCTGGAGAGCCTTGGTCTCGTCATCAACGATGGTCGAGACCGCCCCTGGCGCCAGCTTCAGACCGTTGAACTCGGCGCGGTCGAGGACATCGCTTTCCCCCAGGGCCGACCTCAGGCGCCAGATCTTGGCCCGCGCCAAGGCGAAGTCTAACGAGGCCATCCGGATCTCCGTGTCGGCCTCGCCCCCCAAGCGTGGATCGACTCCCACTTTCGGCGCTCCGAGGCCGCCGACGACCGCCAGCGCCTGGCGAAGCGTCATGCCGATCCTGTAGGGCACCTCTCCGGGGCGGGTCACCTCTCCCGAAAGGTAGACCGGCCGGTAGGCCGCCACCGACATCGACACCTCATCGAACTCGACCGTGACGATGCCTCCCCGCCCTTCGGTGGAGCTTCTGTGGAAGGCAGCGACCGCCATGGCGCGCCGCACGGCGGCGCGGGCGTCCTTCGCCGAGAGGCCGCCGACGAGCACGGCACCGCCCTCATCGAGATCGAGGGTGCCATCGGAGGCGACGGTGCCATGGATGTGTATGTCGGGATAGCGGCCGACACTGACATCGATGATGTCTCCCGGCCCGATCCTGACCTCCGCCCGCGTCGCCGGGCACAGGCCCAGGAGCACGATTCCAGCGCAGAGGAGGCGCTGCAGGTGAAACGACCTGGGGGCGAGATCGGTCATGGCAGAGCTCCATCGCTCGTCGCTTCGTCTCGGGCCAGCATCTTGACGCCATCGGCTCCGGCGCGCCGGAGTCCGAGACCGGCATTGTGCCGGGCGAAGACCGCCCAAAGGCCCGGATCACCGGCGAGAGACTGATCGCTGCGCTGCGTTCCCCAACTGTAGGTGTAGTCGAAGGCCGGGTGCGGGACGAGGGCTTCCCACCGCTCCATCAGGGCCATGGTGTCGTCGCGGGACGGCATCGCATAAGGCTCGCCCCCGTCGGTTTGCCATGTTCCGCCGCCGAAGGCCTGGAAGATGGGCACGATCACCTCGCGGTCGATGCCGGCCGCACCGGCGGCCGTGACGAAGCGGTCGACCGCCGGGAGGTCACAAGGCCGTCCCTGCCCGACACAGGGATACGGGGCGATGCCGAAGAGGTCGACGTGGCTGTTCGCCGGGGTGTAGCCGCCGATGTACGACGGGGCGGCAAGCGTTCCCTCGTTCATGAGCGAGACGAAAGTCTTGGCGGCCGGCATGCGCTGCTTGATCCAATCGGCCTCCGCGGCGAGATGCTCGGGCGAGCAACGTTGATGCCACAGTCCGCGTGGGTCGGGATCGTCCATGAGGTAGAATCCCCAGACACGCGATTGACCGAGAAAGGGCGTCACCAGTCCGGTGAAGGCGGGGGTGACGCCATCGCACAGGCCCACCCAGACCAATCCTCTCACTCCGTTCGGCAGGCCCCTCAACTGTGCGGCCGTGCTGACGTCGGCGAGATCGAAACCCGCTTTGGCTGGCGTGTAACGTCCCGTACGGTCGAAATTGGCCTGGGCCGCATAGTGCAGAACATGGGGGCTATCAACGCCGGCCGTGGGCATGAGGTATTCGGCCTCCGCGGCTGTCGGCGAACCGGGATCGGCGTCGTCGATGGCGTTCCACGCGAGGAGGGCGAAGATGATGACGAGAGGGGTGAGCCCTATCGACAGACTGGCGGCGACAAGGCACGCGATGCGCCGACGCGACACCCGGCCCCCCCGCGGATTGCGGGTCGAAGCGTGGAGCAGATGGCCCGCCGCGATGGTTCTGCAGGCGGCCACGTCGAGAGGACCTGCGCGCGTCCCGTCGATCGCCAGCAGCTTGTGTTTTGTGGCCTCGAGGCGCGACTTGACCACCCCCAGGAGCCGCGTGCCCCCGGAGAAGGAGTGAGCGTCGACTTCGAAGAGCCGCTCGAAGCGGCCCTGACAGGCGAGGCGGCTTTGGAGCCGGTTTTCGAGAACGTCCGGAGGCGTTTCGACGGCGATGACGAGGTCAGGTCTCGGCAGGAGCGCGAGCGCTCGCGCGATCACATAAGGATCGACGACGCCGGCGCGGTCAGCCAACGAGTAGACTATCTGGATGTAAGCCTGGTCGAAGATCGTTATGCGGTTCGAATGCCTGGCGCGGCGCCAGGAATGGTCGAGACGGACGATGTACTGGCTGGTGCGCAGGAACCGAAACCATCCGCCCTGCGGAAAGAGCTTCAGGAGGCGATGTGCCAAGATGATCCCGAAGCCGATCCTAGCCGTCAGGACGGCGCGCAGGAATTGTCGGGCAGGGCGCAGCAACCGGCGCAGCAACGCCGCCCGTGCCCCCAGGATCCCGCCCGCCTCGGCGGGACGCTGGCTTAGGACGAGCTTCACCGGGTGGCTGGGCGTGTCGAGGTCGATGGCCAGCCGATGGCTGAAGGTGGACTTGCCTGCCCCCGGTGGTCCGTAAAGTTCGATGATCATGAACGGTTCCCCCGATCGTTCCTTCATCCAGTCTCAAAGAGCGTTCCAGACGGCCCTCTTCACGGCGGCGACGACGTCGAGAAGAGGGACCTCCGCGTTGACTACGACGACGGCCGCGCCGGGGAAGGCGAGCGCGTCGAACTCCGCGATGCGGCTGGCGATCACATCCGGGTCCATCGTCGGTTCGCGCGCCATAGCAGTCCTCGCCGTCACGACCAGCTTGACCACGAGGTCAGGGGGCAAGGCGGCCGCTCGTTCGTAGGTGCCCGCCTCGAAGCGTCGTAGGATCGTCGGCACGAAGCGGATTCGGTGCAACAGCGGGCCGTCGTTGAAGCTTTTCACCTCATTTTGAGGATAGCGGTCCGCGACCACGACGAGGCCCCGGCCGGCGGCTCGGCGGGCGCGGGCTAGCTTGCCGCGCTTCTCCAACGCCACGGCTGTGGCCCAGACCGTCATCGCCAAGCTGTAGCCGAGACCCGCGGAGCGGTTCGTGACCAAGCCGTGCGAGGACCCTTGGGGTTTCCTTCGGAAGAGCGCGTCGGCCAGGGGCAACAGCATCTTGAATGGCGCGAGCAGGAGCGAGGGCCGGCCATCGCCGGTGCCGAAGTAGATCGGCATCACGTCCACTTCCGCGCCGAGCCAGCTACGCAGCATAGCCACCATTGTGCTCTTGCCGCTGCCGTCCAGCCCGACGACGGCGACGACGATCCCGCTTCCCGGGGCCTGTCGATGCCAGGGCCGTGGGGCGTGTAGGTGGTCGCGGTTGACGCGACGCGCCCAGCCAAGAGCGCCTCGCGCGATGTCTCGGGCGAAGCCCTCGACACCGCCGTAGAGGCGGTGGTCGGACAGGGTCCGGCGCAGCACCCCGGCCCACTGCCGACGCTGCGTCAAGGGATGGACCGCGAAGAGCACGTCTGTGAGACGCCCGCCCAGCGCGGCGCCGAGAAGCTGGCACGCCAGGGGTAGGACCTCGTCGGGGGTCGTGCGGTCCTGCGCAGCGGCGATGTCGGTGCGGAAACGCTCCATCGTGCTCTCCCAGCGCGGCTTCGCGACCGGATCGGCGCGGTTCATCTCGAGGGCCGCCCGGACGAAGAGCATCAGGAGGTCTGCCGCGGGGTCGAGGACCCGGACGACGGCGGCGGCGTCCGAGGGAACCGCTCGCCCGAGGAGGACGGACTCCCAGGGGAGCCGAAGCCACTTGAGGAGCCGGGTCCCCACCACCAGTCTCAAATGCAGGTGCACGTGGACGAGGCGGCCGGTCGCGGGGTCGAAGCCGACGTGACTCACGATCGCGGGATGGTCGCGACCTGCGACCGTCGGAAACAGCTTGAATCCGCTTGCGGACAGCAGCGCCGCAGCACGGTGCTGGTCTGCGCGGGAGACAAGGAGGTCCAAGTCCTTCTCCCCCGCGAGGGCCCGGGCGATGCCGGCCGACGACGTCCAGTAGCAGGCGTCGATGCCATCTCGGGCGAAGGCCTGAAAGAGCTTCACGGCGATCTCGACGGGCACAGGCAGATCCGGCCGCGCAATCGAAGCGGCGCCGTCCAGGCGGACCTCGGGCATCACCTCGACGTCGGACGGTGTGGGGGAGGCGAGGCGGAGCGCCGCCGTCCCAGTTCCGATAGCGATCATGCTCCCCTCCCATAGCGGTAAAGGGCCTCGGCGCGATCGCCGAAGCGGTAACGGGCATGGCGTCTGAGGTCGATGTCTGTGAGCACGCCGACGACGCGCGCGATCGGCCGATCGTCGCGGGCTGCGAGCGCCAGTGCGACAGCCTCGGCGGCGAAGTCACGGCGCGTTCGCCCCCATCGCATGACCACGAGAACGCGGTCGGCGGCCTCGCTCAGGGCTGCGGCATCAGGCCCGCACAGAAGGCACGATCCGACGACGATAATGCGCTCGTAACGGCGCCCGAGGGCGTCGAGCAGATCGGCCAAGCCCGGGCCGGCGAGGCGCATCAGCGCGTAGCGGCTCGCCGTGCCCGGGCCAATCCGGTCGAACCCGCCGCAGCTCTCGACCGCCGACTCGATCGTCGCCTGCCCGATGGCGACGTCGCAGATCCCTGAGCCCGATTTGCTTGTCCGTCCCCATCGCCGAGGGGCCGGCACGAGGTCGATCACAATGGTCCGCAGACCGAGGGACGCGACGGCTGCCGCCAGCGCCAAGGCCAACCGCTCGTGGCCCTCCCTCGGCAGAGCAGTGGTGACAAACACCGATCGCGGCCCGTCGGGCGTGCCAAGGCCCTGGGAATGGGACAGAGCCTCGATACTCGACGCGAAGGGGGAACCTCCGGCTTCGACCAACTTCACGATCGCGCCGCGCCGCGCCCGGGGGACGAGGCCGGCGCAGGGGATGCCAGTGTAGCCCTCGACGTCGCGGGCGCAGCGCAGGGTGTGGTCTGCACGCTCGATCGCGAGAGCGAGAAAGCCGCCGAGGATGGCGAAGGCGGCGAAGCCCGGCAAGGCGAGGAGGGCCGGGCTTCCGGTCGCTGCACGCGTCGGCGGAGTCGCGGCCGACAGGAGGCTGACCTCGGCGTTGCGTGGTCCGGTCCACTGACGGGCGTCGCGCGCCCTCTCGGCCTGCCGCAACAAGGCCTCCGCCTCGTTGCGGTGGCGTTGCGCCGCAAGCGCGACATCGGGTGCGGCGTCCGGGGAAAGCGCCGCCACCTCGGACGCCGCGGTCGCGAGCCGCTCGGTCCGGCGGACGACCTCCCGATTCAGCGAGACGAGGTCGCGCTCTTCCTCGGCGGCGATGTAGAGCGCCGCAGCCCTGTTGGCCACCTCTGCCGCGAGGACGGCGTCGTGCGCCGTAAAGCTGATCGAAACCACCCGAGAGTGCATCTCTTGCTGCACTTTCAGGCGCTTCTCGAGGCCTGCGGGCGATAGTTCCCCCTCGGCACCGACCGGGAGCGTGGCGAAGCTCGATGAAAGCCTCGCAAGGGCCGCCGGCGACGACAGGCTCGTCACATGGGTCTCGATCACCATCTGCTCGTCCCCGGACGGGTCGGCACGTCCGGGCGTTACGGGAGCCGTTGCGACGATGATCAAGGCCCGCGCGACGAAGCTCTGCAGGACGGTCCCGGCTCCGATAGCAGCGCCGGCACCGATCAGGCCTGTCACGACGATGAGCGCGAGACGGCGGCGCAGCATATTTCCGACGCTCGCGAGCGTGGGGGGCGAGTTCGCCGTCCACGACGTAGAAGGCCGCGGGACGGCTGGTTGGAACATCGGATCGTCGCGACGATCGTGGAGTGATAGAGGGGAGACCTGCAGCATGATCAGCTCCGCCCCTCTGACCTTGTGCTCGAGGCCGAGCCGCCGTGGGACTCGCCGGCCGCGAGGCCGAGGGCCAGGGTGAACCAGACCGCGGGATGGCGGGTGACGACATGGAAGCTGCCGAACAGCAGCATGCCGATGGTCGCGGCGAGCAGCGTCCAGCTTTGAGACAGCCACAGTCTACGTAGTGTCATCGTCACGACGGCGCCAAAGGCGGTCACGGCGAGGAGGCCGCCCTGCAGCAGGAGCTCGAGGACGGAGTTGTGGGATTCGAAATTAGGCGCCATGCCGGGGGTGGGGTGCTGGACGTTGATGGGTTCGTACGGCACCCCCCAGCGAGCTTCGAGCAGCAGGCTCGGGATCGGCAGGTGAGGACCTGGACCGAGACCCAGCAATCGGGACTCGAGACTGCGCGAGAGCGCGCCCCGCCAGAGCTCAAGGCGGATCTTCGCCTCGTCTCCGGTATCGGCGCCGTCGCGGCTGAGGCCCGCGCCGCTCCAGGGCGGCGAACCGAGCGTTGCGGCTGCGGGCAGCGAGAGGACGATCACCAGCGGAAGGCCGATCAGGGCGGACGCGGCGCACAGGCGCAGCATCGGTGACGTTCCGGGCTTGGCAAGCGACGCGGCGGATCCAAGCATCGTGCCGACTGCCGCCGCGACCGCCAAAGCCAGGTTGAAGGCGTTGGTTTTTGTGAGGAGGCCGGCGGCGCAAGCCGCCGCCGCGGTGGCGAGGCAGACGGCGCGCCACCACTTGGTCACGCGACGCGCGGCCTCGACTCCCAACATCGTGAGAAGAAGGCAGGCGAGCGCCATCTGGTTAGGATTCGAGGCCCAGCCGCGGAACCGGTCCCAGTACCAGGGATCGACCCCCGGGATGGGGGCGAGGCCGGCGGCCCCCAGGAGCTGCGTCGCGAGAAGCGGCCCCGCGACGGCGATCAAGCCGAGGAGAACGCGGGTCAGCCGGGCCCCCTGGTGCGGTCCCCTGGCGAGGAGAAGCCCCAGGCCAGCCAGGAGCGGGAGCGTCATAGCGTCGTGAACGACGAGATCGGCGTCCCGGAGGTCGCCCAGCGCACTCCCGGCGGCAAAGCCGAGGAGGTCGGCGGCGACCAGCGCCGACCAGAAGGCCGCGAAGGTCCAGAAAACGGGCGTCGTGCGGGCGTCTCGGTCGGTGAGCGCCCGGACGAGTTCGCCGGCGAGCCCCGCGACGAGGCAGAGCTCCCCAGGGCCGACCGGAAGGGACCCGGGTCTCAGTTGCGTCGCGAAGGGCAGCACGAGCCCCGCGCCCAGAAGGATGTCCGAAGGAGGTGGGGCGCTGATGCCCTGGGAAGGGGCCGCTCTCATGCCGGTCGCTCGCCATCGCATGCAGGCGCGCGTCCGTTGACCTCGTGGTAGAGGGCCACGTAACCGTCGACGACGGCCGAGAGACTGAACGTTTCCCGGATCGGCGGCGCTGCGACCGCCGCCATGCGCTGGGCAAGGTCGCGGTCGTTGAGGAGTTCGACAATGCCCTGGGCGAGCCGGGCGGCGTCGCCGGCCGGGACGACCCGGCCGTTGCGCCCGTCCTCCACCACGACGCGGCAACCCGGCATGTCGCTGGTGACGATGGGCACGCCGGCCAGGGCCGCCTCGCAGAGGGCGCGGGGGATGCCCTCGCGATACTGGGTCGGGAAGGCGAACACGTCGGCCACGCCGAGCAGCGAGGGAACGTCGGGGCGCGGGCCCGTGGCTATGACGTAGGGAGTGTGTCGGGCGATCTCTTCCGCCGGAATGGCGTTCGAGCCTTCGCTGTCGCGAGGTCCGACGAG
>CAXTVD010000177.1:0-8523 GCA_964247575.1 uncultured Lichenihabitans sp. | reverse complement strand
GCTGCAGCACGCTGCCGAACAGCAGGATCAGCACAGCCAGCACCATCATGAGCCCGGTCCCCATGGCCATGGCGAAGCCGGAGAACACCTCGTTCATGATCTCGGCGTCGCCGACCTGCTTCAGCACCACGCCGGGCGGCAGGTTGCGGGCCGCCGGCAGCGCCATGGCCTGCCCGATCAGTTCCCCGAGGGCATCCGAGCCCTGGAGGTCGGCCTCGATGGCGATGCGCACGGATCGATCGTAGCGCTCGATGGCGGTCGGGCCCCGGCTGAGCGAGACGTCGGCCACCGCGTCGAGCGGCACGGCCTTGCCATTGGCGGCGGGCACTTTCAGGGTGCGCAGCAGGTCGATGTCGCCGCGCACCGGCGCGGGCAGCTCGACCCGGATCGGCACCTGCCGCTCCCCATCCGTGAACTTAGCGAGGTTGGCGCCGATGTCGCCGATGGTCCCCACCCGCACGGTCTGGGCGATGGCCGCCGTCGACACGCCGAGATCGGCCGCGGCTTCCGAGCGCGGGGTGACGCGGATCTCGGTGCGGTCGAGCGGCGCCGTCGACATGACGTTCACGAAATGGGGCAGGCCGGCCATCTCGCGCTGCAGCCGGGCCGCAGCCTCCGTCACGACCGCCTGGTCCGGTCCGCTGAGCACCAGGGCCATGTCGCGCTGGCCGTTGTCGCGGATGGACCAGAAGCGGATGTCCGGTTGGTCGCGCAGGAGATTGCCGATGGCGATCTCGATCGCTTCCTGGGTTCGCGCGCGCTCCGCCTTCGGGGTCAGCTCGACCGTGAGGGTCGCGAGCCGGATCTCGGTCTTGCCCGGCAGCTGCCGGCCGCCGTCCACAAAGACCGAGGCGACCTCCGGGAGGGTCCTGATCTTGCGGGTCAGCGCGTCCGTGACGGCGACGGTCTCGTCCAGCCGCGTTCCCGGCGGCAGTTCGAGGGCGAACTGGGTGCGGGCATGGTCCTCCTTGGGCAGGAAGCCCGAGGGCAGCAGCTTCACCGAGGCGATGGACGCCGCAAACAGCAGGAGCCCGACCAGCAGCGTCAGGTATTTGTAGCGGACGGAGGCCGAGACGACGCGAAGGTAGAGCCGCGTGACCGGCCCTTCCCGCTCCTCCGGCTCGGCGTGCGCCCGGAGGAAGTAGGCGGCCAGCAGCGGCGTCAGCAGGCGGGCGACCAGCAGCGAGAAGGTGACGGCCGCCGCGATCGTCAGGCCGAACTGCTTGAAGTACTGCCCGGCGATGCCGCCCATGAAGCTGACGGGCGAGAAGATGGCGACGATGGTCGCCGTGATCGCGATCACGGCGAGCCCGATCTCGTCGGCAGCCTCCAATGCGGCGCGGAACGGGGTCTTCCCCATCCGGATATGCCGGGCGATGTTCTCGATCTCGACGATCGCGTCGTCGACCAGGATGCCGGTCACCAGCGTGATGGCGAGCAGGCTCACGAGGTTGAGCGAGAAGCCCATCATGCTCATCGCCCAGAACGTCGGCAGAACGGAGAGCGGCAGCGCGATCGCCGCGATGAGCGTGGCACGCCAGTCGCGCAGGAACAGGAACACGACCAGCACGGCGAGGCCCGCGCCTTCGAGCAGCCCGTGCATGGCCGATTCGTAGTTGCCGACCGTGTTGGTGACGGAGGAGTCGATGGCCGTGAAGGTGACGCCGGGATGGGCGGCCTGCAATTCGGCCAGCTTGGCGGCGACGGCCTCCGCCACCGAGGCGTCGCTGGCGCCGGAAGCGCGGGAGATGGCAAGGCCGACGACCGGCTGTCCGTCGAGCCGCGCGAAGGTGCGGGGCTCCTCGGCTGTGTCGGACAGCTTGGCAAGGTCGGTCAGCTGCACCTTGCGGCCGCCCGGCAGGATGATCGAGGTATCGCCGAGGCTCTGGAGGGTCCGCGCGCCCGCCAGCGTCCGGACCGACTGCTCCTGCCCGAACAGGCCGCCACGGCCCCCGGCGAGATCGGCGCTGGTGAGGAGGAGCTGCGCATTGACGTCGGCCGCCGTGATGCCGAGCGCCATCAGGCGATCGGGGTCGAGCTCGACCCGGATCTCCCGGCTGACTCCGCCGAGGCGCTCCACGCTGCCGACGCCCCGCACGCCCTGCAACTGCCGCGCGACCACGTCGTCGACGAACCAGGACAGGTCCTCGGGCGTCATCGCGGGAGCCGATATGCCGTAGGTGACGATCGGCAGGCCGGCCACGTCGACCCGCGAGACGATGGGCTCGTCGATGGTGCGCGGCAGGTCGCTGCGGATCTTGGCGACCGCATCCTTGACGTCGTTCAGCGCCCGGTCGCTGTTGGTCTCCAGGCGGAACTCGACCGTCGTGCTCGACGTCCCCTCGGAGATGGACGAGGTGATGTGCTTGACGCCGGACACCCCCGCGACAGCGTCCTCGATGCGTTTGGTGACCTGCGTCTGCAGCTCCGCCGCCGCCGCGCCCGACTGGGTGATCGTGACGGAGACGAGCGGCAGATCGATGTTGGGGAACTGCGTGATCGGCAGGCCCCGGAAGCCGACGAGGCCCAGCACCAGCAGGATGACGAACAGGACCAGCGAGGGAATGGGCGTGCGGATCGCCCAGGCGGAGATGTTCAGGCGCATGGGGACGGCTCCGCTGGGGACCGATGAAAGAGCGAGGTGAGGCCGCTCACAGCTGCGGGTCCGCGTCAGCCGACGCCACGGCCTTCACCGCGTCGCCCGTTCGCAGGAACGGCCCCGCGCGTGCCACGACGACGTCGCCGGCCGCAACGCCCGTCCTGATCTCGGTGAAGCCGCCCGTCGACAGCCCCGTCTGCACCGGCCGCTCCGCCACGCGTCCGTCCTGGACCACGAGCACGGTCGTGGCGCCGTCCGCCCCGTAGAGCAGGGCGCTCAGCGGAACGGCAACGGTCTGCCGCCGGGCGAGTTCGACCGAGCCGCGCACGAAGCCGCCGATGTGCAGGGCCGGGCTCGGATCGAGCGCGACACGCACCTTGCCCAGACGGCTGGCGCGGTCGACCTCCGGATAGACCGCTCGCACGTGGCCCTTGAGAACCGTGTCGCTGTCCGCGCGGACCTCGGCCGGCGCACCGGGCCTCATCTTGCTCAGGGCGGTTTCGGTGACCTCGCCCTCCAGCTCGATCGTGCCGTGCGCGATCAGGCGGAACAGCGGCTCGCCGGCCGTTCCGGCGGTGGCGCCGACGCGCGCCGTCCGGCGGCTGACGATCCCGTCGACCGGCGCTCGGATCTCCGTGCGGGCGAGGCGGAGCGTGATCTCCGCCTGCTGGGCCTTCGCCTGGGCCAGATCGGCCTGCGCGATGCTCAGCCCGTTGCGGGCCGCGGCCAGGCGGCCGTCGGAGGAGCGTGACGCGGACACACGCTGCTCGAGCGTCGCTTCCGTGGCGTTCCCGGATTTGCTGAGGATCTGTGCCCGGTTCAGGGCCTGCCGGGCTTCGTCCGCGGCGGCCTCGGCCTGGTCGATGGCGCTGCGGCTCTGCTCGATCGCGGCCGTGTCCCGTGCCAGCGCGGCCTCGTTCTGCGCAGCCTGCGTGTCGAGCATCTCGCGCGACAGGCGGGCGAGGACCTGATCCTTGCTCACGTGGTCGCCCTCCTCCACGAGCACATCCGTGATGCGGAGGCCATCGAGTTCCGGGCTCACCAGCACCTCGTCGCGGGGCACGAGCGTGCCCGAGACCGGGACCCGGTCCACGATTTCGCGCGTGGATGCCGTGACCACGGTCACGACCGGAACGGCGATCGAACCCTGGGCGAGAGCCGGCGCCGTCCCGGTCAGGAGAAGGGCGGCAAGCGCCAGCAGCGCCGGGCCGCCTCGTCTGGAGGTTCTCATCGGGCTGCCCCATCGCATGGCGGACAGGCAGCGAGGGGGATGCGCCCTTCCAAGGCGGCCGACACCGTCGCGAGGACGCTGGCCACGTCGCTCGCCAGCGACGGCCTGTCCGGCGAGCAGGCCTGGCCTGTCATCAGGCCGCTCATCAGGGTCAGGACCAGCCGCGCGACGGCTTCGGCCGAAGGGCGTGCACCGCCCGCCTTCCGCCCCTCGAGCACGGTCGCGAACACCCCCGTGAGGCGCGTCACGACGGCCCGCTCGTAGGTGGCCGTCACGGCCGCGATGACCGGATTGCGCGTGGCTTCGGCGCAGATCTCCAGCCAGAGCACCGCCTTGTCGCGGCCGGCCTCGACGACCTGGCGCTGCACGAGCTGCGCGAAGGAGCCCATGGCGTCGTCCGGCGACAGGCCGTCGAGGTCGCTGGCGAGGGCCGCGCTTTCTCGCGCAACGAGCGCCTCCACGATGGCGTCCTTGGACGGGAAGTACCGGTAGACGTTGCCGGCGCTCATGCCGGCCTCGGCCGCGACGTCGTGCATCGTCGCACGATGGAAGCCGTGGCGGATGATGCACCGCTCGGCAGCCGCCAGGATGATGGCCGGTCGCCCGAGCGGAACATCGTCGCCCGCCGGGCGGGACAGAGTGGTCAGCGACATGGGTGCTCCGAGAATGAGCGTTCATTCTCACCCGCCGGTATGGCGATATTGCGGCGCATCATCTGCGGCATCGGCGCTGCCGGTTGTGGGGAGCGGCTTGCGGCTGACGGTTCATCCCATTAAGCCCAGGCGCATGCAGGCGACCGCGATCCCGACCGTCTTTCCCCACCGTCACCTGCTCGGGATCGAGGGCCTTTCGCCGCTGGATCTTGCGGCGCTGCTCGACTTGGCGGAACGGGCCGTCGACGTCTCCCGCCAGGTCGAGAAGAAGCGGGCGACGCTGCGGGGCCGCACGCAGATCAACCTGTTCTTCGAGCCGTCGACGCGGACCCAGGCCTCTTTCGAGCTCGCAGGCAAGCGGCTTGGCGCCGACGTCATGAACATGGCCGTCGCCTCCTCGTCCCTGAAGAAGGGCGAGACCCTGATCGACACCGCTGTCACGCTGAACGCGATGCGTCCCGACATCATCGTGGTCCGTCACCATCAGGCGGGCGCGGTGCACCTGCTCGCGCGCAAGGTCGACTGCTCCGTCGTCAATGCGGGCGACGGGGCGCACGAGCACCCGACCCAGGCGCTGCTCGATGCGCTCACCATCCGCCGCAACAAGGGCCGCATCGCGGGGCTTGTCGTCGCTATCTGCGGCGACATCCTGCATTCGCGTGTCGCCCGGTCGAACATCCTCCTCCTGGCCGCGCTCGGCGCCCGGGTGCGGGTGTCCGGTCCCTCGACGCTTCTGCCCGTCGGCATCGAACGGATGGGCGTCGAGGTGAGGCCCGTGCTGCGCGAAGCGCTGGAGGGCGCCGACATCGTGATGATGCTGCGCCTGCAGCGCGAGCGGATGAACGGCGCCTTCGTGCCTTCCGCGCGCGAATATTTCCGCTTCTACGGTCTCAGCGACGAGAAGCTCGCCTGGGCCAAGCCCGATGCGCTCGTCATGCATCCCGGCCCCATGAACCGTGGGGTCGAGATCGACTCGCTGGTGGCGGACGGGGCCCAGTCGCTCATCCGGGAGCAGGTGGAGATGGGGGTCGCGGTCCGCATGGCCGTGCTCGAAGCCCTCGCGCAGCACCTGCCGGGGGGCGAGGCCTGATGTCCTCCGCGCCCTCGCGGCCCTTGCTGCTGACAGGCGCGCGCCTCGTCGACCCGGAAGCCGGGCGCGAGAGCCTGGGCGGCATCCTGGTGCGCGAGGGCCTGATCGCGGCGCTCGGCCCGTCGGTGACGGCCGCCAACGGCCCGGCCGAGGCGGCGGTTGTCGACTGCCGCGGCCTCGTTGTCTCTCCGGGTCTCATCGATCTGCGTGCCTTCGTAGGCGAGCCGGGTGTCGAGCACCGGGAGACGATCGCCTCCGCTTCGGCCGCCGCCGCCGCAGGCGGCGTGACCACGATCGTGGCCACCGCCGAGACCTCGCCGCCCGTCGACGATCCGGCGGTTGTCGACTTCCTCAGGCGGCGCGCGCGCGACACGGGACGGGTCCGTGTCCTGCCCGTCGCGGCCCTGACCCGCGGCCGCCTGGGCCTGGAACTCGCCGAAATCGGCCTGCTCAAGGAGGCCGGTGCGGTGGCCTTCGCCGACGGGCCGGGATCGACCGCAAAGGCGCAGGTGATGCGGCGCGCGCTCACCTATGCCCGCGACTTCGACGCGCTCGTCATGCCTCACTGCGAGGACCCCGACCTCGCCGCCGGCGGCGTGATGAACGAAGGGGAACTCGCAAGTCGCCTCGGCCTGCCCGGCATCCCCGCGGAAGCGGAAAGCATCATCCTCGCACGGGATCTCGCGCTCGTGGCCCTGACCGGAGCACGGTATCACGCGGCCGTCGTCAGCTGCCGCCAGTCGCTCGCCCTGATCGGCGACGCCAAGGCCCGGGGCCTTAAGGTGACCTGCGGGACCACGGTCAATCATCTTACGCTCAACGAGAACGAGATCGGCGCCTACCGCACCTTCCTGCGGCTGGCACCCCCGCTGCGGAGCGAGGGGGAACGGCTCGCCCTTGTGGAGGCGATCGCCTCCGGGCTGATCGACGTGATCGTCTCCGACCACAACCCGCAGGACGTCGAGACAAAGCGGCTGCCCTTTGCCGAGGCCGAGCCTGGTGCGATCGGGCTTGAGACCCTGCTCGCCGCGGGGCTGCGCCTGGTTCACGCCGAGGCCCTCACGCTGCCCGCGCTGATCGCCCGCATGACGATCGCGCCGGCCCGGCTCCTCGGACTTCCCCAGGGTCGGCTCGCGGTCGGCGCACCGGCGGACCTCATCGCCTTCGACCCCGACGAGTCCTACGTCGTCGATGGCGAGCGCCTGCACTCCCGATGCCGCAACACGCCGTTCGACGGTGTGCACATGCAGGGGCGGGTGAAGACGACGATCGTGGCGGGCGCGATCGTCCATCGCGCCTGATGACGCGACGCCAAGGGACGGCCTCGATGCCCGTCGGGGGGCCGGCGGTTTGAAGGCCGCTGGCGCTGTAAGCGACCCGGCATGACCGACGTTCAAGACCGGCCGCCCGTCGCCGACAAAAAAGCGATCGCGGTGATCCTGCTGTCCGTCCTCATCGACATGATGGGGGTCGGGATCGTCGTGCCCGTGCTGCCCGAGATGATCCGCTCGATCGCGCACAGCGACATCTCGGAGGCCTCCATCATCGGGGGCTGGCTGTTCGTCGCCTATTCCGCCATGCAGTTCCTGTGCGGCCCTTTCGTGGGCAACCTGTCCGATGCCTACGGACGGCGGCCCGTCCTGCTGGCGTCCGTCCTCGGGCTGGGGGTCGACTACATCGTGACGGCCTACGCCCCCACCATCGCCTGGCTGTTCGTCGGGCGCATCGTGGCGGGCGTCTGCGGCGCGTCCTACACCACGGCCAACGCCTACATGTCCGACATCACCGCGCCGGGGGAGCGGGCCAAGGCGTTCGGCCTGATCGGCGCGGCGTTCGGCATCGGCTTCATCCTGGGGCCCGCGATCGGCGGGGTGCTCGGGCAGTTCGGCCATCAGGTGCCGTTTCTGGCCGCCGCCGCCGTGTCGCTGCTCAATTTCGCGATCGGGCTCGTCTTCCTGCCCGAATCGCTGACGCCGGAAAACCGGCGCCCGCTCCGGCTGCGGAGGGCCAATCCGCTGGGCACGCTGCTCTCGCTGCGGCGCCAGCCGGTGCTGCTCCGGTGGGCTGGTGCGCTGATCCTGTTCTTCCTCGCGCAGTCGGTCTACGTCTCGGTCTGGGCCTATGCCGCCATCGAGCGCTACGGGTGGAACGAGGCGGAGATCGGTCTGTCGCTGGCGCTCGTCGGCATCAGTTCGGCCGTCGTGCAGGGCACGCTGGTGGGCCCCACGATCCGGAGGATCGGCGAGAGGCGGACGGCGATCGCAAGCCTCGCGATCGCTTGCCTGTCGGCCGTGGGTTATGCCGTGGCGACCGAGAGCTGGCAGGTCTACGCGCTGATCGTCGTCGGCGCTTTCCAGGGCATGGCGATGCCGGCCATCAACGCACTGATGTCGCACGAGGTCGAGCCTGAGCAGCAGGGAGAGTTGCAGGGCGCCGTCGCCAGTGTCCAGGGCATCGCCTCGATCCTCGGGCCCTTCGCCATGACCCAGATCTTCGCCGCCTTCACCCGTCCTTCGGCCTTCGCCACCTTCGCGGGCGCGCCCTTTGCCGTGGCGGCCCTGCTGTTCGGCATCGCGACCGTGATCATCGCGCGGCGCTGATCCTCCGCTGCTGCACGGGTCAGGCCGATCGGCCACGGCCTCGAAACAGAGATGACTTGGACGGAGACACGAAAAACCCGGCGGTGTGAGCCGCCGGGTTCAAGACGATCGTCTGAGGCGAAAAGCCTACTCGGCGGCCTGCTGCATGGCCATTTCGGCCTTGCCGTCCGTATAGGTCGCCTGCTGCAGCGCCTTGTGCGGGGCAGGGCGGCCGGGCAGGGGGGGCAGCGCCTTGGCCTTTTCGAGGTCGATTCCCGCGCCGGTAGCGACGCGCGTGCCGTAGTCCTCGTCGCAATGCCAGAAGTGCCAGACCATGCGCAGCTGGATGGCTTCCGGGCACTGCTTCATGT
>CAXTVD010000176.1:0-8653 GCA_964247575.1 uncultured Lichenihabitans sp. | reverse complement strand
TCGTCGGCACCTTCACGCTGCTCGAAGCGGCGCGGGCCTATTGGTCGGGCCTCGACGCCGCAGCCAAAGAGGCATTCCGCTTCCTGCATGTCTCGACCGACGAGGTGTATGGCTCGCTCGGGCCGGACGGTCTCTTCGAAGAGACAACGCCTTACGACCCGTCTTCGCCCTATTCGGCGTCGAAGGCCGCCTCCGACCATCTGGCGCAGGCCTGGATGCGGACCTATGGCCTGCCCATCGTGATCTCGAACTGCTCCAACAATTACGGGCCGTTCCACTTCCCCGAGAAGCTGATCCCGCTCGTCATCCTCAATGCGCTCGAGGGCAAGCCGCTGCCCGTCTATGGCGACGGCAGCAACATCCGCGACTGGCTGTTCGTCGAGGACCACGCCCGCGCGCTCTGGACGATCGTGCGCCAGGGACGCCTCGGCGAGAAGTACAATGTCGGCGGCCGCAACGAGCGCACCAATCTGAGCGTGGTCCAGACCATCTGCGACGTGCTCGACGAGTTGCGCCCGGCCGCCCGGCCGCGCCGCGAACTCATCACCTTCGTGACCGACCGGCCGGGCCACGACCACCGCTACGCCATCGACGCGACCAAGCTCGAGACCGAGCTCGGCTGGCGGGCGGAGGAAACCTTCGAGAGTGGCATCCGCCGCACCGTACGCTGGTACCTCGAGAACGGCTGGTGGTGGGAGCCGCTCCGCGGCCGGTACAAAGGCGAGCGGCTGGGCCTCGATGCCCCCGCTCCGGCCAAAGCGGGGGGCTGAGCCATGCGGATCGCCGTCACCGGGCGCGAGGGCCAGGTCGCGCAGGCGCTCGTCGAGATCGGAGCCGCGGAGGGTGTCGAGGTCGTCCTAGTCGGGCGTCCGGCGCTCGACCTCGCCGATCCCGCCTCGGTCCTGCCGGCGCTGGAGCAGGCGCGGCCCGATCTCGTGGTCAGCGCCGCCGCCTATACGGCCGTCGACAAGGCCGAGAGCGAGCCGGACCTCGCCTACGCCGTGAACGCCACCGGGGCCGGCGCCGTGGCGGCCGCGGCGGCCAGGCTCGGGGTGCCGGTGCTGCACCTGTCGACCGACTACGTCTTCGACGGCGCGAGCCCGCGACCCTATCGCGAGGACGATCCGACCGGCCCGCTCGGGGTCTATGGACGGAGCAAGCTCGATGGCGAGCGGGCGGTGGCCGCCGCCAACCCGCGCCACGTCATCCTGCGCACCGCCTGGGTCTACGCGCCCTTCGGGGCCAACTTCGTGCGCACCATGCTCCGGGTCGCGGCCTCGCGCGACGAGGTCGGCGTGGTCGCCGACCAGCGGGGCTGCCCCACCTCCGCGCTCGACATCGCCCGCGCCCTGGTCGCCATCGCACGGGTGGCCGCCGAGCCTTCGGGCGCCGACGTGACCACCACCGCTCTGGAAGCCGCGCTCGGAGGCGAGGCCTTTGCGGGCGCCGTCCTGCCCGCTTCGCCGGTCCCGACCGACCTCTGGGGCGTCTTCCACCTCACCGGCCGGGGCGAAGCGGTGTGGGCCGATGTCGCCGAAGCCATCTTCGCCCGTTCCGCGGTCCTCGGCGGACCGACGGCCCGGGTCAAGCGCATCGCCACGGCCGACTATCCGACGCCCGCCAGGCGGCCGGCCAATTCACGCCTGGACGGGGGCAAGCTCACGCGGGTCTACGGGGTGACGCTGCCGGACTGGCACCCCTCGCTGGAGGCCTGCGTCACGCGCCTGCTGGCCTGAGCTCCCAACGATCGGGCTCATCCTGAGCCGGTCCTTCGGAACCCGGGTCGAGGGATGAGGGAGACCGAGCTTCGGACTCGGTCGGGCACCGGCGTCCTGGCCTTCAGGCGAAATCGAAGTCCAGCGACTCGAAGCGGTCGAAGGTGACCGGCGTCGGGCCCGCCTGGAAGTCGCGCAGCTGCACAACCATCGGGGAGGGACGGAGCCGCTCGGGAAGCGACCAGCCGGGCAGGGGCACCGCGCCATTGAGGCCGACATAGACGAAGAAGGGGCGGCGCTGCAGCAGGCAGGCGGCCGCCGTCACCGCGTTCACGTCGGTGCGGCTTACGCTGGCGCCCGGTCGCGCGAAAAAGGCACAGAGGAGCGTGTGCGGCACGCGGCGCAGCACCCGCTGCGCCGAGATCAGCAGCAGGCTCTCGGTCGCATGGACAGCGAAGCCGTGCGAGGGATCCTGCAGCCGCTGCCAGAGGCCGGCGGCCGTCCAGGCGAGCCCGCTCGACCGGTCGGGCAGGAAGCGGGCGAACAGCACCTCGGCCTCGGCCGGCCCGAGCTGCCGGGCGTCGGCCGATGCGATCGTCCGGCCCGCGAGGGGAAGCGCCACGCCGGCCCGGATGTCGAGGGTGAGGAAGCGTTCCAGCGCCAGGAACTTCGCATTGACGCCGGCGGCGTTGCCGTTCGGCACGGCCAGGATGAAGCGCGGACCGCCTTCTTGGCAGAGCCGTTCGACGGCCCCGTAGAGGCCGGCGATCGCGGCCCGCGACCGGTAGGGCTTGAGGATGAACAGGTCCATCAGCGCGATCGCCATGGCGGCGGTCCCGCCTGTCCGGACGCGTTGCCGCACGAGCGCGACCTGGCCGACCTTCTTGTCCTCCGCGTAGAGGCTGAGCACCGTGGTTCCCTCGGAGAAGGCCGTGTCGTAGAGCCATTCGAGCCGCGCCGGCTGGAAGCTCACGCCCGGCATGCCAAAACCCTCGGTCGCGAGGCGGGCGGTCTCGACGAAGTCGAGGTTCGGCTCGGGCCGCGTCGCAAGCTCCATCCCTCGGCTCCTCCCAATCCCGGCCCCGCGATTTGGCTCGCGAGCGCCCGGCCGCGCCAGACCATGATGCACCCGGCCTGGGCTACATCCGCAAGCTTGCCCCAGGACTAACGAGGGCGGATCGCGAAGCCGTTGCGAGGCTGGAGCGGCGCTGCGGCGTTAACCTTTTCTTCACGGTCTTGGCCGCAAATCGAGCCATTAAAGGATCGTTAAACCGTGGCTGATTCTCCCCCGCCTGCCTCCTCCGTCCGGTTCCGTGGCCGCTCCCTCATGGCGCTCGTGCTGGCTCCCGAGCCGCCCGTAGAGGCCTGGCTGGCGGAGTTCGACGCCCTGCTGGCCCGCTCGCCCGCCTATTTCGTGAACCGGCCCGTGGTGGTCGACGTCTCCGCGCTGCCGCAGAAGCGGCCGGACCTCATGCACATCGTCAGCGAACTGCAGGCCCGCAAGATCCGCGTGATGGCGCTGGAGGGAACCGAGACCGCGATCCTGGGCGCCGATGCGCGCGGCCTTCCGCCCATCATCGCCGACGGACGTCCCTCCACGCCCATCGATCCGCCCGGCAAGTCCGAGTCCGGGGCGGCCCCGGCCGGGCCTCCCACGCCGCGCCCCGCGACCTCGATGGTGATCGAACGGCCGGTCCGCTCGGGCCAGGCGATCTACTGCCCGGATGGCGACGTCACCGTCCTGGGCTCGGTCGCCTCGGGCGCCGAGATCATCGCCGGCGGGTCGATCCATGTCTACGGCGCCCTGCGCGGCCGGGCGCTCGCGGGCTGGGGCAATCGCCACGGCCGCATCTTCTGCCAGAACCTCGATGCCGAACTGCTCGCCATCGACGGTCTCTACAAGACAGCCGACGAGATCGACAACAGTCTCCGGGGGCGCCCGGTCCAAGCCTGGACCACGGGCGACCGGCTCGTCGTCGAATCCCTGGTGTAACCAAACGGAGTTATGGGCATGGCGCAGGTTCTGGTGGTTACCTCGGGCAAGGGCGGGGTCGGCAAAACGACCTCCACGGCGGCGCTCGGCGCGGCGCTGGCGCAGGACGGGCAGACCGTCTGCGTCGTCGACTTCGACGTCGGGCTGCGCAATCTCGATCTCGTGCTCGGGGCCGAGCGCCGGGTCGTCTACGACCTCATCAATGTCATCCAGGGGCAGGCCAATCTCAACCAGGCCCTGATCCGCGACAAGCGGGTCGACAACCTCTATCTGCTGCCGGCCTCCCAGACCCGGGACAAGGATGCGCTGACCGACGAGGGCGTCGCCCGCGTCATCGCCGAGCTCCGCACGCGCTTCGACTGGGTGGTCTGCGACAGCCCGGCGGGCATCGAGCGCGGCGCCACCCTCGCGATGCGCCACGCCGACCTCGCCGTCATCGTCACCAACCCGGAAGTCTCCTCGGTGCGCGACAGCGACCGCATCATCGGCATGCTCGACAGCAAGACCGAGCGCGCCGAGAGCGGCAAGTGGATGGACAAGTACCTCCTGCTCACCCGCTACGACCATGCCCGGGCCCAGCGCGGCGACATGCTCAAGACCGAGGACGTGCTCGAGATCCTGTCGATCCCGCTGCTCGGCATCATCCCGGAGAGCCAGGACGTTCTGAAGGCCTCCAACGTCGGCTCCCCCGTGACCATCAACAACCCCGCGAGCGCGCCCGCGAAGGCCTATGCGGAGGCCGCGCGCCGCCTGCGTGGCGAGGTGATCGACGTCACGATCCCGCGCCCCAAGCAGAACCTGTTCGGCATGCTGTTTGGACGGAGGGCTGCGTGAACCCTTTCCGCTTGTTCGCCCTCAGGGGGAACTCAGCCCCCCAGGCCCGCGAGCGCCTGCAACTGCTGCTGAGCCACGAGCGCGCGCTCGATGGACGCTCCGACCTCGTCGCCGTGCTGCGCGAGGAGATCCTCAAGGTCATCGCCAAGCACGTTTCCATCGATCCGGACAAGGTCCAGGTGCGGATGGACAAGCACGACATGCTCTCGACCCTGGAGGTCGACCTGGAGATCCGGGCACCGACGGCCGCGATCAGCACCGTCACGGCCCTGGCCTCGTAACCGCGCCGGCGGGCTCCGGCCCCCGGCTCTTTTACGTCCGGCGCGGATCGCGGTAAGGAGACATGCGCCACGGCCTGCCGGTCGGGGCGCTTGTTCGCCCGCGCCGTAAGGACCGACCTCGCATGACCCGTCCCTCGCCCCTGCCGCGCCGGAGCCCGGGGCGGTGCACGGACCGACCGGCATGACGACCGTCGTCGTCGGGACCGGCCAGGCGGGCTTCCAGGTCTGTGCCTCGCTGCGCGACCAGGGCTACGCCGGGTCGATCGTGCTGGTGGGGGACGAGATCCATCATCCCTACCAGCGGCCGCCGCTCTCCAAGGCCTATCTGGACGGCAAGACCGACGCGACCGGCCTGCTGCTGCGTCCCGAACAGTTCTTCAGGGACAAGGCCATCGACGTCCGGGTGGGACAGCGGGCCGAAGCGCTCGACCGGGCCGGACACCGCGTGACGCTCGCATCCGGCGAGATGCTGGCCTACGACCACCTGATCCTTGCGACCGGGGCCCGCAACCGCATCCTGCCGGGCCCGGGCACGGATCTCGACGGCGTGGTGCAGCTGCGCACCCTGGCCGACGCAGCGGCGCTGCGGGCCCGGCTCGACGGCAAGCCGCGCGCCGTCGTGCTGGGTGCCGGCTTCATCGGCCTCGAATTCGCCGCGGTCGCGGCCCGACGCGGCCTCGACGTGACCGTCATCGAGATGGCCGCCCGGCCCATGGCGCGCGCGTTGTCGCCGGCCATGTCCGCCTTCTTCAAACAGGCCCATGAGCAGCTCGGCGTGCGCTTCCTGTTCGGCACGGTGGTGCAGCGGATCGAAGGCGAGGGTGGGCGGGTGACCGGCGTCGTCACGGCCGATGGAACGACGGTGCCCGCCGAACTGGTGCTCGTCGGCATCGGGGTGGTGCCCAACGCCGAACTCGCGGCCGCGGCCGGCCTGAGCGTCTCAAACGGCATCGAGGTGAACGACTATCTGCTGACCAGCGACCCCGCCATTTCCGCGATCGGCGACTGCGCCATGCATCCGAGCCGCTACGGGGCGGGCCTCCCGCTCCGCATCGAGTCGGTGCAGAACGCGGTCGACCAGGCGCGCTGCGTCGCCAAGCGCCTCATGGGCCAGCCGGAGCCCTACGGCAGCGTTCCGTGGTTCTGGAGCGACCAGGGCCCTTACAAGCTGCAGATCGCCGGGATCGGCCTCCCCGACGATCACGCGGTCGTGCGGGGCGACCCCGCGACGGGCCAGTTCTCGGTGTTCTGCTACGGAAGCTCCGGCCTGCACGCGGTGGAGTCGGTCAACCGCCCCGCGGACCACATGGCCGCCCGCCGGCTGCTGACCGCGGGCCGCAGTCCCAGCCCGGAGCAGGCCGCCGATGCCGCCTTCGACCTCAAGGGCTTCGCGCAGGGTGTCTGACCCGATGCGGCCGCTTGATCATGCTGCGCCTTCAGGCCGTTGCACCGGCCGGTCCGGCCGAACGAGGAGTCCTCCCTTGACTATCCGCGTCACCGTCTGGAACGAGTTCCTCCACGAGCGGGAGAACGCCGTCGTTCGCGGCATCTATCCTGCCGGCATCCATGAGGCGATCGCCGGCGCCCTGCGCAGCGAGGCGGAGCTCGAGGTCGGCACGGCGACGCTCGACCAGCCCGAGCACGGGCTGACGGCCGAGCGCCTGGCTGCCACCGACGTGCTGCTCTGGTGGGGCCACAAGGCGCATGGCGACGTCGCCGACGCGGTGGTCGAACGCGTCGCCCAGCGCGTCTGGGAAGGAATGGGCCTGATCGTCCTCCATTCCGGCCACTTTTCAAAGATCTTCAAGCGGCTCATGGGCACGCCCTGCTCGCTGCACTGGCGGGAGGCGGGCGAGCGCGAGCGCATGTGGGTGATCAATCCGAGCCATCCCATCGCGCAAGGCGTCGGGCCGTTCATCACCAACGAGAATTCCGAGATGTACGGCGAGCCGTTCCTCGTGCCCGAGCCGCTGGAGACGGTGTTCGTGTCCTGGTTCCAGGGCGGCGAGGTGTTCCGCTCCGGGCTGACCTACCAGCGCGGGGCCGGGCGCATCTTCTATTTCGGCTCCGGCCACGAAACCTATCCGATCTACCACGACCCGGCCGTGCAGACCGTGCTGCGCAACGCGGTGCGCTGGGCCGCCAACCCGGCGCCGGCCTGGACCGACGTCGCGGAGGCGCCCAACCGTCCGATCGCCGACTCGCTCGAGCCGCTCGAGGCGCGTGGCGGCTCGCTTCATGGGGCGGGCGAGGCCGGCTTCCGGTGAGCGGCGCCCCGCAGCGGCTGCTGGTGCTCGGCACCGGCCACATCGCCAACCAGCACGCCCGGCAGTTTGGGGCGCTGCCCGGCTGCCAGCTCGTGGCGGCGGTCGACGCCAACAAGGAGCGCGCCCGCACCTATGCCGCCGAGCACGGCATCCCCCACACCTTCGACGATCTCGAGGCGGCGATCCGCTGGGGCGGGTTCGACGCCGCCGTGAACGCCACGCCCGATGCGGTCCATGCGCCCACGAGCCTCGCGCTGATCGCGGCGGGCAAGGCGGTGTTCTGCGAGAAGCCCCTAGCGGTCAATGCGCCGGATGCTTTCGCGATGACGGAGGCGGCCGAGGCCGCCGGCGTGGTCAACATGGTCAATTTCACCTATCGCAACGCGCACGCGGTTCAGAAAGCGCGTGCGATGATCGAGGCCGGCGCCATCGGGGCGGTCCGCCACATTGAGGCGAGCTATCTCCAGAGCTGGCTGACGGCCCGGCACTGGGGCGATTGGCGCACGGAGGAGCGCTGGCTGTGGCGCCTGTCGACGGCGCACGGCTCCAACGGGGTGCTGGGCGACATCGGCGTCCACCTCCTCGATTTCGTGAGCTACGGCAGCGGCCTCGCCGTCGCGGCGCTGCATGCGCGCCTGAAGACCTTCGACAAGGCCGACGGCGGACGAATCGGGGCCTATACGCTGGACGCCAACGATTCGGTGGCGATCACGGCCGAGATGGATAACGGCGCGCTCGCCTCCATCCACATGACGCGCTTCGCCACGGGAAACCTCAACGACCTCAACCTCGCCCTCTACGGGGACCGGGGCGCCCTCAAGGTCTGGGCGAACCACCTCGATTCGCGGCTCGAAGCCTGCCTCGACGACGACATGGAGACCCAGCACTGGCGCAGGCTGGTCTGTCCCGTGACGCCGCGCAACGAAGCCCGCTTCGTCGAGGCGCTGCTCCGGGGCGAGAACGGCGCGCCCAGCTTCCGCCGGGCGGCCGAGGTCCAGCGCCTGCTCGATCTGTGCGTCGAATCGGACCGGGCGTCACGCATGCTGCGGCCGGGTTGATCGATCTGCCACTCGCCCGGGCGATCTTCCGTGCCCACCGCATGCGAACCGAACAGGGCAGACCGCTCGGGCGCGCCTAAATGGCGCACCGCATCCCGACCGGGCCTGCCCTCGGCTATGTCGTGCTCTGGTCCGACCGGATCTGAAGGCTCCGTGAACGCCGAGCAACTCGACAGGAATGCCATGACCGCCCAGCCCGATATTCAAGCCCCCTCCCTCAACCGACGCAAGGTCGGCGACTATGTCGTGACCTACCTGAGCGACGGTTTCCTCGACGGCTCCTTTGCTTATTTCCAGGGCATCCAAGCGGACGAGGCGGCCTCCATGCTGACGGCCGCTCACCGGCCGCCGCTGGCCCATATCGCCATCGCGAGCTATGCGATCCAGGGTCATGGACGCACGATCCTGATCGACGGCGGGACGTGCGGCTTCAACGGCTGGGGCGGGCGCTTCCCGGTGGCGCGGGCCACGGCGGTGATCGAGCCCGGCGAAGTCGACACGATCC
>CAXTVD010000175.1:0-8664 GCA_964247575.1 uncultured Lichenihabitans sp. | reverse complement strand
CCCTACGGCTGCTCGAAGGGTGCGGCGGACCAATATGTGCTCGACTACGCCCGGTCCTTCGGCGTGCCCACCGCCGTGCTGCGCATGAGCTGCATCTACGGTCCGCGCCAGATGGGAACCGAGGACCAGGGTTGGGTCGCCCATTTCGCCATCCGCGCGCTGGAGGGCCGTCCCGTCACCCTGTTCGGCGACGGTTGCCAGGTGCGCGACATCCTGCACGTCGCCGATGCGGTGGAGGCCTATCTCGGCGCGTGGCGGAACATCGACAGGGTCAGCGGGCGCGCCTTCAACCTCGGTGGTGGCCCGGCCAACGCGATCAGCCTCCGCCAGCTCCTCCGCCACCTCGAAAGCCTGGTCGGCCGCCCGGTCGCCACCGAGATGCTGGATTGGCGGGCCGGAGACCAGAAATACTACGTGTCGGACGCGCGGGCCGCGCGGCGGGCGCTCGGCCTGCGACCGCCCAGAGCCTGGCGCGAGGGCGTCGCCGACCTCGTCCGCTGGCTCGCCGCCGAGCGCGGCATCAAGGTCCAGGCACCCGAACGGGAGGACGTTCCGTCATGAAGGTTGCCCTCGTCAATCCGGCCTGGGACTTTGCCGGCAGCATCTATTTCGGCTGCCGTGCGCCCCATCTGCCGCTGGAGCTCGGCTACGCGAAAGCGCTGCTCGACGCGGCCGGACACGATGTCCTGATGCTCGATGGGCATCTCTGCGGGACGTCCAACGCGGACCTCGCCGAGGCCGTCGCCACCTTCGCGCCGGCCATGACGGTGGTGACCACCGCGCCGTCCTACCTGTTCTGGCGCTGCGCCCAGCCCGAGTTGCGCGTCCCGCGCGACCTCGTCGAGCGGCTCGGCCCGCGCGGCGGCCGCACGGTCGCGGTCGGCCCGCACGGGTCGGTGACGCCCGACACGACGCTGCGCAAGCTCGGCGTCGACGTCGTCGTGCGCGGGGAGTGCGAGGAGATCGTCGCCCGGCTCGCGTCGGGAACGGGCCTCGACACCGTGCCCTCGATCGCCTTTCGGGACGGGGCCGACCTCCGCGTCACGGGCCAGCCCTACGCCTCCGCCTTCACCACCCTGCCGGCCTTGCACTGGCCCGACGACTGGGTGGCCCGCCACCACCACCACCATCATCGCTTCGACCGCAAGCCCGAGCGGCCGGGCGCCGAAGTTGAGGCCTCGCGCGGCTGCCCCTACCACTGCTCCTTCTGCGCGAAGATCGATTTCCGCGACAAGTACCGCGTCCGGGCGCTCGACCAGGTGCTGGCCGAGATCGACGGGCTGGTGCGGCAGGGCGTCGAGTATGTCTATTTCATCGACGAGATCTTCCTGCCCAACCGGCCGCTGCTGGAGGCGCTCGTGGAGCGTCCCGTCCAGTTCGGCATGCAGACGCGGATCGACCTCTGGAAGCCCGACATGCTCGACCTGCTCGGGCGGGCCGGCTGCGTGTCGATCGAGGCCGGGGTCGAGAGCCTGACCGTCGAAGGGCGTGCCGCGCTCGACAAACAATGCCGCATGACCACGGACGATCTCGCCGAGCGGCTGGTCTATGCCCGCCGCTCCGTGCCCTTCGTGCAGGCGAACCTGATCGAGACCGCCAGTGACGATCCGGCGCTCGTGACCGCCTGGCGCGAAAGCCTGCGCGCCCAGGGCGTCTGGGCCAACGACCCGGTGCCGCTCTATCCCTATCCGAGTTCGCCCGACTACCGGAAGCTGTGGGGCCTGCCCGACCGGGAGGCGTGGGAGCGGGCGCACGCGCACTACCTCGCCCAGTTCACCGATTTCAGCGAGATCCAGGACGGCCGCCCCGCCTCCCTCGCGGAACTCGAATGCGACTGTTGCCCCGCCTGATGCCGGGCCTGCCCGCCTCCGTGCTGCTCACGACCGATGCGGTGGGCGGGATCTGGACCTATGCGCTCGACCTCGGGGGCGCGCTTGCGGCGCGGGGCGCCCGCGTCACCCTCGCCGTGCTCGGTCCGCCCGCTCCGCCGGCCGGGAGGGCAGCCGCTGCGCAGGCGGGCGTCGACCTCGTCGAGACCGGTCTCAGGCCCGAATGGCTCGCCGACGATGCCGCCGAGGTGATCGAGGCCGCTGGCGCGCTCGCGGCGCTTGCCGGCGCGCGCGGGGTCGATCTGGTTCACCTCAACCACCCCGCCCTCGGCGCCGCGGCCTCCTTTGGGGCGCCCGTGCTCGCCGCCTGCCATTCCTGCGTGGCGACATGGTGGGACGCGGTGCGCGGCACGCCCCTGCCCGTCGAGTTTGGCTGGCGGACGGACCTGGTCGCCCAGGGCTATCGCGCCGCCGATGCCCTGGTCGCCCCCACCCGGGCCTTCGCCGACGCGACCCAGCGGCGCTACGGCCTTCCCGCCGGCCCGGCCGTCGTCGGCAACGGGCGCGCGCCGGTGGATGCGGCGCCGGCGGACGACCCGCCCGAAGATGCCGTGCTGACGGCCGGACGGCTCTGGGACGAGGGCAAGAACGTCGCCGCCCTCGACCGCGCCGCCGCCCGGCTCGCCCTGCCGGTCAGGGCTGCCGGACCGGTCCGCGGGCCGAACGGCGCGGCAATCACGCTGGGGCATGTCGAGGCCCTCGGCAACCTTGAGGAGGACGCGCTGCGGCTGCGGCTCGCCCGCCGGCCCATCTATGCCGCACCCGCCCTCTACGAGCCCTTCGGCCTGGCGGTCCTCGAAGCCGCGCAGGCCGGCTGCGCGCTGGTGCTCGGCGACATTCCGACCTTCCGCGAACTCTGGGGCGGGGCCGCCCTGTTCGTGCCGCCGCGCGACGAGGCGGCCCTCGCGGACGCGATCACGCGGCTCCGCGCCGATCCTCGGCAGCGGGAGAGGCTGGGGCGGGCGGCCCAGCGGCGCGCCGGGGCGTTCACGCTCGAAGCCTTCGTGGACGGCATCGCGGCGCTCTACGGGCAGATCCGCGCCCCGGCGGGACGGATGGCCGTCGCGTGAAGCTCGCCTACTTCACGCATTCCCTGCGCTCCTGCTGGAACCACGGCAACGCGCACTTCCTGCGCGGCGTGCTGAGCGAACTCGCCCGGCGCGGCCATGACGTCGTCGCCTATGAGCCGGAGGGGGCCTGGAGCCTCGCCAACCTGCTTCGGGACGCGGGGGACGCGGGCCTCGACCCCTATCGCGCCGCCTACCCCGCGCTGAGAGCGGTGGCCTATCCGCCCGACCCGGATGTGGCGGCGCTCTGCGAGGGAGCCGATGTCGTCGTCGTGCACGAATGGAACGAGCCCGCGCTGGTCGCCTCGGTCGGCGCGCTGCGCAAGCGCGGGGCCCGTTTCACCCTGCTGTTCCACGACACGCATCACCGGGCCGTGAGCGACCCCGCGGCGATCCGTGCCTTCGACCTCGACGGCTACGACGGCGTGCTCGCCTTCGGGGAGACGCTGGCCGCCGTGTACCGCCGCTGGGGCTGGGGTCGCCGCGTGTTCGTGTGGCATGAGGCGGCGGACACGCATGTGTTCCACCCCCCGGTCGACGATCCCCACGAGCGCGCGGGCCTCGTCTGGATCGGCAACTGGGGGGACGACGAGCGCAGCGCGGAGCTCGAAGCCTTCCTCTTCCGCCCGGCCCAGACCCTCGGCCTGCCGCTCGCCATCCACGGCGTCCGCTACCCGCCCGAGGCGCTGCGGACGCTGGAGCGCTACGGCGTCGCCTATCGCGGGTGGCTGCCCAACGCGGCGGCGCCGGCCGTCTTCGCTGGCGCGCTCGCCACCGTCCACGTGCCCCGCCGCTTCTACACGACCACCCTGCCCGGCATTCCGACGATCCGGGTCTTCGAGGCGCTCGCCTGCGGCATCCCGCTCGTGTCGGCGCCGTGGCAGGACAGCGAGGGCCTGTTCACGATCGGCCGCGACTTCCTTATGGCCGCCGACGAAGCCGGCATGGTCAGGCATCTCCGCGCGGTGCGCGACGACCCCGCCCTGCGGGCGTCGCTGGTCGAACACGGCCTGCGCACCATCCGCACCCGCCACTCCTGCGCGCACCGCGTCGACGAGCTGATGGAGGTGCTGGCCACCCTCGGCGCGCCGGCCGCGGCGGAACACGCCTCATGAAGATCGCCTTCTACGGATCGAGCCTGCTGTCGTCGTACTGGAACGGCGCGGCCACCTATTATCGCGGCCTCGTCAGCGACCTCGCGCGGCGCGGCTACCACACCACCTTCTACGAGCCCGATGCCTTCGGCCGGCAGCAGCACCGCGACATGGACCCGCCGGACTGGGCCAGGGTCGTGGTCTATCCCGCCACGATCGAGGCCGCCCGCGCGGTGATGGCCGAGGCGGCCGAGGCGGATGTGGTGGTCAAGGCCAGCGGCGTCGGGGTGTTCGACAACGAGCTGCTTGCCGGCGTGATGGCTCACGCACGACCGGACGCGATTCGCCTGTTCTGGGACGTCGACGCGCCCGCCACGCTTGCGGAGCTGCGCGACGCGCCGGACCATGCGCTGCACGCGGCGCTGCCCGGCCTCGATCTCGTCTTCACCTATGGCGGCGGCCCGCCGGTGATCGACGCCTATCGCGGCTTCGGGGCCCGGCGCTGCGTGCCGATCTACAACGCGCTCGATCCCTCGACGCACCACCCGGTGCCGGCCGCCGAGCGCTTCCGGGCCGACCTGTCCTTCCTGGGCAACCGGCTGCCCGACCGCGAGGCACGCGTCGAGGAGTTCTTCCTGCGGGCCGCGGCGGCCCTGCCCGGCCGCGCCTTCCTGATCGGCGGCAACGGCTGGCACGACAAACCCATGCCGCCCAACGTCCGCGACGTCGGCCACGTCTATACAAGCGAGCACAACGCTTTCAACACCTCGCCGCTGGCCGTGCTGAACATCGCCCGGGACTCGATGGCGAGCGTCGGCTACTCGCCGGCGACCCGCGTTTTCGAGGCCGCAGGCGCGGGCGCCTGCCTCATCACCGACGCCTGGGTCGGCCTGGACCAGTTCCTCGCGGAGGGCGAGGAGGTGCTCGTCGCCCGCGACGGGGCCGAGGTCGCCGCCCATGTCGAGGCGCTGACGCCCGCCCGCGCCCGCGCCATCGGCGAGGCGGCCCGCGCGCGCATCCTGCGCGACCACACCTATGCGCGCCGGGGCGCCGAGGTCGACGCGATCCTGCAGGCGGAGCGGGCGCGCAAGCACGGCGCGGGCGGCGCATGAAGCTCGTCGTCCTCGGGCTCAGCCTGTCGTCGTCCTGGGGCAACGGCCACGCCACCACCTACCGCTCGTTGCTCAAGGCCTTCGCCGCGCGGGGTCACGCCATCACCTTCCTCGAGCGGGACGTGCCCTGGTACCGCGGGACGGCGCGCGACGTGACGCAGGCCGATTACTGCCGGCTCGTCTTCTACGACGATCTCGCCGCCCTGCATGACCACCACGCCGCGCTGGTCGCGGAAGCGGATGCGGTGATCGTCGGCTCCTACGTGCCCGACGGCATCGCGGTCAGCGAATGGGTCCAGGCGACCGCGGGCGGCGTGCGCGCCTTCTACGACATCGACACGCCGGTGACGCTGGCGGCGCTGGACGCCGGCACCTGCCAGTATCTCGCCCCGGCCCAGGTGCCGGGCTACGACACCTACCTTTCCTTCACCGGGGGCCCGACCCTGGAGCGGCTGCGAACCCAATACGGCTCGCCCGACCCGCGCGCCTTCTACTGCTGCGCCGACCCCGAGCTCTACAGCCCCTACCCCGGCGAGGCCCGCTGGGACCTCAGCTATCTCGGTACCTACAGCCCGGACCGGCAGCCGGTGCTCGACCGGCTGCTGCTGGAGCCGGCCCGCCGCGCCCCGCATCTGCGCTTCTGCGTCGCCGGACCGCAATATCCGGCGGACATCGCCTGGCCCGCCAATGTCGAGCGCTTCCAGCATGTCGGGCCGCAGGACCACCGCGAATTCTACGGCGTCAGCCGCTTCACCCTCAACGTCACCCGCGCCGACATGGTGCAGGCGGGCTGGAGCCCGAGCGTCCGCCTGTTCGAGGCGGCGGCCTGTGGCACGCCCATCCTGTCCGACTTCTGGGACGGCCTCGACACGGTTCTGGAGCCCGGCCGCAGCGTCCTGCTCGCGCGCGGGCCGGACGACACGCTTGGCGTCCTGACCGGCATGGCGGAGGGGGAGCGACGGCGCGTCGGCGAGGCCGCGCGGCGGCGGGTGCTCCTCCGGCATACCGCGGCCCACCGCGCGGCGGAACTCGAAGCGGCGCTGGGAGCGGCGTGCCGCGTCCAGCAAAGACGCCCGGGACGGACCAGAGAGCCACGGGCGGTTCCGTAAGGGAGCATCGGCCATGCGAACATGGGCGCCGCTGGTCTGCGCCGTCGCCATCGCCTGCGGCGCCTTTTCGGCCGGCGTGGCCTTCGTCACGCGCAAGCCGGTCCTGCCCTTTCTCGTCGGGTCCGGCCTGGGAGGCCTGATCTTCCTCGCCCTGATCGCGGTCCTGCTGCATTGGGGGACGCGGCGCGACTGAGCTTCGGCCAGAAGGTCCGGTCGCGCGCTGGCGGTCAGAGCTCCGCGGACTGGGTCCACAGATTGACCGCGCCCTCCACGGCGTAGCGGTCGATCTCCCGGAGCTCCTCGGGGGAGAAGTCGAGCTTCCGGGCGGCGGCGAGGCAGTCCGTGATCTGTTCCGCCCGGCTGGCCCCGATTAGAGCGGAGGTGACCCGTCCGCCACGCAGCACCCAGGCGATCGCCATCTGGGCCAGCGTCTGGCCGCGCCGCTCGGCGATGGCGTTCAGGGCCCGCACGCGGTCGAGATTGTCGGGGCTGAGCATCTCGCCGCGAAAGAAGTGGTTGAGCGTCGCGCGGCTGCCCTCGGGCACCCCGCCGAGATATTTGGCCGTCAGCAGCCCTTGCGCGAGCGGACTGAACACGATGGAACCGATCCCTTCCTCGTCCAGCGTGTCGAGCAGCCCGTCGCGCTCGATCCAGCGGTTGAGCATGGAATAGCTCGGCTGGTGGATGACGCAGGGCGTGCCGAGCCGCCTGAGGATCGCGGCGGCCTCCCGCGTGCGCTGGGCGTTGTAGGAGGAGATGCCGACATAGAGCGCCTTGCCCTGGCGCACGGCGGCATCGAGCGCCCCCATGGTCTCCTCGAGGGGCGTCTCGGGGTCGAAGCGGTGGGAGTAGAAGATGTCGACATAGTCGAGCCCCATGCGCTTCAGGCTCTGGTCGAGGCTGGCGAGCATGTATTTGCGGCTTCCCCACTCCCCATAGGGCCCCGGCCACATGTCGTAGCCCGCCTTGGTCGAGATCACGAGTTCGTCCCGCAGGCCGCCGAACTCGCTCCGGAGGATGGCGCCGAAGGCCGTCTCCGCCGAGCCGGGCGGCGGGCCGTAATTGTTGGCGAGGTCGAAATGCGTGATGCCGCCGTCGAACGCCGTGCGGCACATCTGCTTCATAGTTTCGAGGCCGTGGCCCTCGCCGAAATTGTGCCACAGGCCGAGCGAGATCACGGGCAGCTTGAGACCGCTGCGTCCGCACCGCCGGTAGGGGACGCGGGCGTAGCGGTCGGGTGCGGGCTGGTAGGTCACGGGGGCGTTCCTTGGAAGGCGGACCGGGCTGGTTCGACCCGGGACCTCGACGAACTAGAGCCTCGGGCCGCCTCGCGCAACTGGACGGTCGCCCGCCTCGCCCTCAGGGCTCGAAGGTATGCAGGCCCACGGTGCGGCCGGGAAACCCCGCCGCATCGAGGTAGCGCACGCCATTGACGGTCTGGAAGTCGAGCACCGTCACGAGGCCGTTCCTGGCGGGCTGGGAAATGAGGCGCCCGGCCGTGCTCTCGGGCATCGCGCCGTTCGGCATGGCTTCGGTGAGCGGGCGACCGATCAGCGTGCCGTGGCTTTTGGGCCTGACCTGCAGGATGGCGGCGATGGTCTGCCCGATGTCGGCGTTGCTGGTCGGCGCGGTGTCGACGAAACCGGCCTTGAAGTCGGGCCCGGTCGCCGCCTGGAAGTTCCAGGTGTCCGCGCGGCTGAAGCTGCCATGCATGCCCTGCCCCTGCTGCAGGGTCGTGTCGGCCACCTCCGCCGTGCACAGCGTCGGCTCGGCGCAGCCCGTGGAGAAGCTCGCGAAGTTGACGGCGATGGCCGGTATTGGCGTCAGCGCCGTCCCCTTCAGGTTGGCTTCGCCGAGGGGCAGCGTACCGGGAAAGCTGCCGAGGGACTCGTCGACGAACAGGCCGCTCACGTAGTCCTGTCCGAGCAGGAGGTCCACGATACGGGCCGCCAGTGCCTTGTCGCCCCCGGGAAGATAGACGAGGTCCGACCCGCCATTGGCGGCGACCACCACGTCCGGCTTGGCCGGGTCGGTGCCCAGAACCCCGTTGCCGAAGCGCGAGTGCTGCCCCTCCGGCACCTTCGCATTTTTCATGTCGGGGTCGGAGAGCGGCAGTCCCAGCAGCTTGGCGAGATCGAGCGCGAGGAAGCCGCCGGGCAGGAACCCGGCCGGCGTGTCCGCCACGGGCACCTTGGCCGAGGGACTGGTGTCGCTGTCCTTGGCGATGGTGGAGAAGCCGTGGTCCGCGCTGATGATTACGTCCGTCGTGTCGGCGAGCCCGAGTTCGGCGAGGGCACCGCGGATCTGGGCGACGTTGTTGTCGACGTTGCGGATGGCCGCGAGCGAGGTCGGGCCGTTGATGCCCGGCAGCAGCTTGTTGAGGCTGTCGCCCT
>CAXTVD010000174.1:0-8674 GCA_964247575.1 uncultured Lichenihabitans sp. | reverse complement strand
GCAAGGACGACACCAAGGGCGAGGCCTCGCTCAAGGGCCACCTGATGAACGGCGCAGCCACCGACGAGAAGCAGGGTTCGCAGGCCTATGTGCCGCCGGACGTGAAGGACGATAAGCAGCTCATCGCGGCGCTGAACCTCCTCCGCGGCAACACCAAGGCCTCCAACACCACGACCGACGCGAAGCCGACGCAGGTTCCGAATTGACCGGACCGCTCTCATGCTGACCTCCCGGGCGCCGTGCAAACGGCGCCCTTTTGCTGACGATCGCTTCGGGCGGGGTGCTTCGCCGGGCGGCCGGGCGGCCTGAGAGTCGACCCGCCGATGGCAAGCGATCCGCTTTACGAAGCGCTCGGCGTGACGACGAGCCCTCCACCGCGACAGCGGGCGCGATGGGGTGTCTGGGTCGGCCTCCTCGCACTCGCCGGAGCGGCGGCGGGCGTCCTGACCGTCGCGCACCGGCAGGGCGGAACGAAACCGTCCGATGTCGCGGTCGCAAGCATCGAGGTCGCCCCCAAGTTACCCGCGCCCGCCCCGACGCCCGCGGCCCCTGCCCCGGCGCCCACTTCTCCACCGGCCGAGCCGGGCGTCGCGTCGGTCGAGATCGAGCATGGCGTCAAGATCATCCGCCTGGGTCAGGCGACCTCCTCCGCCTCGATCGCCATCGCGGTTCCGGGTGCGACCGTCGTTCCGCTGAGCCCGGCGCCCGATCCGCGCCTTGTGGAACAGACGCCGTCCGGGACCCTGCCCCGGATCGGCTCCGATGGAACGCGGCCCGCCCAGGCCTATGCCCGGCCGCTGGGTCCCGTGCCCGCCGGCCTCGCCGGTGCCCCCCGGATCGCGCTGGTGGTCGGGAGCATGGGGCTCGACCCGACCGAAACCGCCGGCTTGTCGCGGAACTGGCCGCCGGCCGTGACCTTCGCCTTCCCGCCCGATGGTCCAGACCTCCCGACGCAGGTCGCCGAAACGCGAGCAGCGGGCCACGAGGTGGTCCTGCAACTGCCGGAGGACGTCGATGCCACCGCGGCGCCCCCGGCAGCGCCCTCCGGATCTCCGGCGCTCGACCGTCTGCACCGGCTGATGGGGCGCTTTGCCGGCTACGCCGGGGTGAGCCTCTCCCTCGAGGGGAAGGGCGGCCTCCATCAGGCCACGGTCGGCGACATCGAGCGGCGCGGGCTCTACCTGCTGGATGCCGCATCGCCCCCCGCCTCTGCATCGGCGGCGCCTCGTCCGCCCGTCAGGGCGGTCGATGTGATGCTGTCCTCCGACAAGGCTGCGCTTGATCGCCTCGTGGACCGTGCCCGCACCCGCGGCAGCGCCATCGGCTGGATCGCCGGGCCGAACCCCAGCGCGGAGGTCATCGCGACCTTCGCCAATGGCCTTGCCGCTCAGGGGATCGCTCTGGTCCCCCTCAGCGCCGTGGCGGATTCCGGGCCGACCATGGCCAAGTGACGCGTCGTTGCGCCGCCTGAGGAAATTCTTGCAGTGCACACGACCAGCCGCACGATTTTGCCGCGATGGGGTGCCAGGACCTCAAGGGCCTCTTTTCGCATTCCTTAACGGGAAAGCAGCAGTTCTTATGAAGCGGGCGGTGCTTTTGGCGCGCTCGGCTCCATCTCAAGCCTCAAGGGTGCAGGATCCATGGTGGACACTGAGCGTCGCGGCCGATCGTCGAGCTGGCCTTGGGTGCTTGCTTTGGTCATCGTGGCCGGCGGGGCGGCCTATGAGTGGCGGAGCAATCCGGCCTTCCACGCCTTCGTCGCGGACAAGGTCCCGATGCTGAAGGACGCGCCCAAGGCGAGCGCCAGCGCGGCCCCACCGCCCGCCATTCCCGTCTCGATCGTGAAGGCGGAGAAAGCCGACTTTCCCGTTGTGCTGACCGGACTGGGCACGGTTGACGCCAACAACACCGTCCTGGTCCGCAGCCGGGTCGACGGGCAGATCGTGAAGATCAACTTCAGCGAGGGGCAGATCGTTAAGCAGGGCGACCTGCTGGCCGAGATCGACCCGCGGCCCTACAAGGCGGCGCTGGAACAGGCGCAAGCCAAGAAGGCGCAGGACGAGGCCAATCTCTCCAACGCCAACCGCGACCTGACGCGCTATCAGTCGCTGGCCAAGAGCGACTATGCAACGCGCCAGCAACTCGACACCCAGACCTCACAAGTCGCCCAGCTGACCGCCCAGATCGCGGCGGATCAGGCTGCCGTCGACAATGCCCAGGTCCAGCTCGACTATGCGACAATCAAGGCTCCCCTGTCCGGCCGCGTCGGCTTCCGGCTGACGGACCAGGGCAACATCGTCAATGCGGCCGGCACGGCCGGCATTGTGGAGATCGCGCAACTTCAGCCGATCGCGGTGATCTTCACCCAGCCGGAGAATAGCCTGCCCGCCTTGCGGGCGGGACAGCAGGCCGGCGTCGTCCCGGTCGTGGCCTACACCTCGGACGGCAAGACCGAGCTTGCGCATGGTCAGCTCGACACGGTGAACAATACTGTCGACACGTCGAGCGGCACGATCCGCGTCAAGGCGTTGTTTGCGAACGAGGACAACAAGCTCTGGCCCGGCCTGTCGGTGACCACGCGCACCACCGTCGCCACGCGCAAGGACGTCGTGGTCGTGCCGGATGGCGCGGTCCAGCGCGGCCAGAAGGGCTTCTACGCCTATGTCGTTGGACCCGACATGAAGGTGCAGGCCCGTGACCTGAAGATCGGCATGATCAGCGACTCGAAGGCCCTGATCGAGGACGGCATCAAAGAAGGCGAGCAGGTGGTTTCGGCGGGGCAGTACCGGCTGCAGCCGGGAGCCTTGGTGAAGCAAGCCGACGAGTCCCAACAAACGGCCAGCAAGGAGCCCTGAGCGTGTACGGCGGAATCTCAGCCCCCTTCATCAAGTTCCCGATCGCGACGACCCTGCTGATGGTGGGGCTGCTCTGCATCGGCCTCGTCGCCTATCCATTGCTGCCCGTCGCCCCGCTGCCGCAGGTCGACTTCCCCACGATCCAGGTCTCGGCGTCGTTGCCCGGCGGCAGTCCCGAGACCATGGCCTCCTCGGTCGCGCAGCCGCTCGAGCGGCAGTTCGCGCAGATTCCGGGCGTTGCCCAGCTGACCTCGATCAGCACGCTCGGCAATACGAGCGTGACCCTGCAGTTCGATCTCGACCGCAACATCGACGGGGCCTCCAACGACGTGCAGGCGGCCATCAATGCGGCGGGGGGGCAGTTGCCCAAGAACCTGCCGACGCCGCCGACCTACCGCAAGGTCAATCCGGCGGACAAGCCGATCCTGCTCCTGTCGGCCACCTCGGACACGTTGCCGCTGACCGAGGTCGACGATAACGCCGATACCAAGATCGCCCAGCAGATCAGCCAGATCTCAGGCGTCTCGCAGGTCGTCATCGGCGGTGAGCAGAAGCCGTCGATCCGCATCCAGCTCGATCCGGCCAAGCTCGTCACCAAGGGCCTGTCGCTGGAAGATGTCCGCCAGGTCATCAACGTCACCACGGTCGACAGCCCCAAGGGCAATATCGACGGGACGCAGCAGAGCTTCACGATCTACGCCAACGACCAGCTCACCGCGAGCAAGGACTGGAACGACACGGTCGTCGCCTATCGCAACGGCGGCCCGATCCGCATTCGCGATATCGGCCAGGCCATCACGGCGCCTGAAAACGTCAAGGAAGCCGCCTGGGCCGACGGCAAGCGCGGCGTGTTCCTGATCATCTTCAAGCAGCCCGGCGCGAACGTCATCCAGATCGTCGATCAGATCAAGGCGGAGCTCCCGCGCCTGCGGGCCTCGATCCCGCCGGCGATCAAGATCCAACTGCTCAGCGATCGCACGACGACCATCCGCGCCTCCGTGCACGACGTCCAGTTCACCCTGATGCTGACCATCGCGCTCGTCGTGATGGTGATCTTCATCTTCCTCCGCAGCTTCTGGGCGACGGTGATCCCGGCCATCACCGTGCCGCTGGCCTTGCTCGGCACCTGCGCGTTGATGTGGTTCTGCGGCTACAGCCTGGACAACCTCTCGCTGATGGCGCTCACGATCGCCGTCGGCTTTGTCGTCGATGACGCGATCGTCATGCTGGAGAATATCCAGCGCCATATCGAGGAAGGCGAGAAGCCGTTGGAGGCGGCCTTCAAGGGAGCCGGGGAGATCGGCTTCACCATTCTCTCGATCAGCGTCTCCCTGATCGCCGTGCTGATTCCGCTGCTTCTCATGAGCGGCATCATCGGCCGGCTGTTCCGCGAGTTCTCGGTCACGCTCGCCATGACCATCGCGGTCTCGGCGGTGGTCTCCTTGACGCTCACGCCGATGATGGCGTCGCGCTTCTTGAAGGACTCGCACGACGAGAAGCACGGCCGGCTCTACATGCTGAGCGAGCGGATGTTCGATGCGATCCTGCGCGCCTACGAGCGCGGCCTCGATCTGTGTCTGCGCTTCCGCTTCCTCACGCTGATGGTGTTCTTCGCGACCATCGTGGCGACCGTCTACCTCTTCATCGCCATTCCCAAGGGCTTCTTCCCCAACCAGGACACCGGCCTCATCTACGGCGTGTCGGAGGGCGCCCAGGACATTTCCTTCGCGGACATGTCGCGCAAGCAGGAGGCGCTCGGCGCCGTCGTGCAGCAGGACCCCGGCGTGTCGACGGTCGCCATGGCGATCGGGCTTGGCGGGAATGCGCTCAACAACGGACGCATGTTCATCACGCTGAAGCCACTTGAGGAGCGGGACGCCTCGGCCGACCAGATCATCGCCCGGTTGCGGAAGAAGCTCGACAAGGTCGAAGGCGCCCGCCTGTTCCTGCAGTCGGCCCAGGATGTGAACGTCGGCGGCCGTCAGTCCCGGACGCAGTTCCAGTACACCTTGCAGGATGCGGATCTCGACGAACTCAGCCTCTGGTCGCCGAAGGTGCTGGACAAGCTGAAGACCTTGCCGGAGCTGCGCGACGTCGCGACCGACCAGCAGTCCGACGGCTCGACCCTGACCCTCGACATCGACCGGGATCAGGCCTCGCGCTACGGCATCACCCCGCAGCTCATCGACGACACGCTGTACGACGCTTTCGGGCACCGACAGGTCACGCCGTATTTCACCCAGCTCAATAGCTACCACGTGATCCTGGAGGTGCTGCCGGCGCTGCAGCAGGATCGCTCCAGCCTGCAGACCATCTACGTGCATTCGCCGACGACCGGTGGGATGGTGCCGCTCTCGGCTGTCACGACGTGGTCGACGCGACCCGTGCGCCCCCTGTCGATCAGCCACCAGGGCCAGTTCCCGGCGGTGACGATCAGCTTCAACCTCGGCGACGGGGTCGCCCTGGGACAGGCGACGACCGCCATCCAGAACGCGATGACGGCCTTGCAGGTGCCGCCGACGATCCAGACCAGCTTCCAGGGCAATGCGCAGGCGTTCCAGCAGTCGCTCGGAACCGTGCCTCTGCTGATCGCGGCCGCGCTGGTGGTCGTCTACATCATCCTGGGCATGCTCTACGAGAGCTTCATCCACCCGCTCACGATCCTGTCGACCCTGCCGTCGGCCGGCCTCGGCGCCTTCGCCATCCTGATGATGTTCGGCTTCGACTTCAGCCTGATCGCGCTGATCGGGCTGATCCTGCTGATCGGCATCGTGAAGAAGAACGGCATCATGCTCGTCGACTTCGCCATCGTGGCGGAGCGCGACGAGCACCTGTCGGCTGAGGAGGCGATCCGCAAGGCCGCTCTTCTGCGGTTCCGGCCCATCCTGATGACCACGATGGCGGCCATGCTCGGCGGCATCCCGCTGATGCTGGGCACCGGGACAGGCTCGGAGATCCGCCAGCCGCTCGGCTATGCCATGGTCGGCGGGCTCCTGGTCAGCCAGATTCTGACACTGTTCACGACGCCTGTTGTCTACGTCTATCTCGACCGGGTCTCGACCTGGCTAACCGGCGAGCACCCGGCCGAGGAGACCGAAGACGCACGGCAGCTCGAACACGACCTGCCGCAGCGCGAGGCGGCGGAGTAGCCACGGGGCGGCGGGTGGTCAGCCCGCCACCCTCTCCTGCTAGATCTTCGGCAGCAGGAAGGCGAGGAAACCGAGCGTCGGCAGCAGCGCGCAGATCTTGAAGACAAAATCGATGCTGGTCGCATCGGCCACGAAGCCCAGCACAGCGGCCCCGAGCCCCGCGATCCCGAAGGCGAAGCCGAAGAACAGGCCCGATACCAGGCCGACCTTGCCCGGGATCAGGTCCTGCGCGAAGACGACGATCGCCGAGAAGGCCGAGGCCAGGATGAGCCCGATCACCACGGACAGGATGCAGGTCCAGGTGAGGTCCGCATAGGGCAGCAGGAGCGTGAAGGGCAGCACGCCGAGGATCGAGACCCAGATCACCGATCGCCGCCCGATACGGTCCCCGATCGGGCCACCGACGATGGTGCCCGCCGCGACGGCCCCCAGGAACACGAACAGCAGAAGCTGCGCGGTCTGGATCGAAACGCCGAACTTGTGGATGAGGAAGAAGGTGTAGAACGTGCTCATCCCCGCCAAGTACAGGTGCTTGGAGAAGATCAGCCCGAGCAGGATCGACACGGCTCCCGCCACCCGCTTGCGCGACAGCGTCTCGCCTCCAAGACGCGCGGGCGCTGTCGCTTTGGGCCGCTGCAACGCGCCGGCATACCAATGTCCGACCCGTGACAGCACGATGATGCCGGCCACCGCGATGAGGGTGAACCAGGCGATGCTGCCCTGCCCCCGAGGCACGACGATGTAGGCGGCCAGCAACGGCCCGAGCGCCGTTCCGAAGTTGCCGCCGACCTGGAACAGGGACTGCGCGAGTCCGTGCCGGCCGCCCGACGCCATGCGCGCAACGCGCGAAGCCTCGGGATGGAAGATCGAGGAGCCCACGCCGACGGCCCCGGCCGCCAGCAGCAGCATCTCGAAGTTGCGTGCCGTGGCCAGCAGGACGAGGCCGCCCATGGTCACCGCCATCCCCAGGGGCAGCGAGTAAGGTCGCGGCTTGCGATCCGTCGACAGCCCGACCAGCGGCTGCAGCAGCGAGGCCGTGCACTGGAAGGTCAGCGTGATCAGGCCGATCTGGCCGTAATCGAGGCGGAACGCCGTCTGCAGCACCGGATAGATCGCCGCGAGCAGCGATTGCATGACGTCGTTCAGCGCGTGGGCGAAGCTCGTCAGGAACAAGATGCCAAACACGGCGCCGCCCGGCGCCGCTGCGGCCAGCGTGATCTTCTTGCCGAGGGGCGCGCCGTGGCCCTCAAGTCGCGCATCCATGTCGATCAATCCATTTTCTGAGCGGCCCGGCGACGGCGTGCGATCATCCGCCGTGCGGAGCGTGGTCGACGCGCCGCATGCAAGAAGAGGAGTTCGCACGTGATGTCGGTCCGAGCCCGACGAGGCAGGCGGGCAAGCCGCGCACCGGCCCCGCAGGATCGTGGAGGGACGCCTGAAGGGAGCGGGCGCGCGGTCCGGCGATGGCCGGGGGCATGGATACGCCTCCGGGCGGCAAGATCAAGCGCGTCCTGTCCCGGCGGCGGCGGCACATCGAAACCCGTTCACCACCTGCGGCGGCGAACGTTGCCCGAGGCCGGCGAAGTGTGTCACCTGCATGCCACTGACGAGGCCTGTACGCCCCCCGGCGGCGTTTCAGGGCTTGTTGTCTGACCGGAGCTGTGAAAAAGCGTATCGATCCCGCTACTTGCGAGTACGATGAGATCCAATCGGTCATGATGTTGGACGCTGCCGCTCGTCGGCCGACTTCCCCTTCCACGCACGATCTTGATCAGGCCCTCGCTCGCGCCGGTAAAGCCTTGTCGGGCCTGCAGCAACGGGACGGGCATTTCGTTTTCGAGCTCGAGGCGGATTCGACGATCCCGTCGGAATACGTCCTGCTCAACCATTTCCTCGGCGAGCCGAAACCGGAAATCGAGAACAAGGTTGCCGCCTATCTGCGTCGCACGCAGGGGCGGGACGGCGGCTGGCCGATGCTGCACAACGGCAAGGCCAATATCTCGGCGAGCGTGAAGGCCTATTTTGCCCTGAAGATGATCGGCGACTCGCCTGATGCGCCGCATATGCGCCGCGCGCGCGAGAAGGTGCTGTCCATGGGTGGCGCCGCGCGCGTCAACGTGTTCACGCGAACCACGCTGGCCCTCTTCGGCATCGTCCCCTGGCGAGTCGTTCCGGTGATGCCTGTGGAAATCATGCTGCTGCCCGGCTGGTTTCCTTTCCATCTGTCGAAGGTGTCCTACTGGGCGCGCTGCACGCTCGTCCCTTTGATGGTGCTGGCGGCCCTGAAACCCATCGCCCGCAATCCACGGGGCGTCACGATCGAGGAGCTGTTCGTCAGGCCGCCGGCCGAGGAACGCGACTGGCCCCGGGGTCCCGATCCCGTCCAGCCATGGAGCGCGATCTTCGGGGCCCTCGATGCCGTCCTGCGGCGGGCCGAGCCGTATTTTCCCAAGCGGAAGAGGGCCCGGGCGATCGAGGCGGCCCTGGCCTACATTCAAGAACGTTTGAATGGTGAGGACGGGTTGGGGGCGATCTATCCCTCGATCGCCAACACGGTCATGGTCTACGACACGCTTAAGCGGCCGCTGACCGATCCGGACGTCATCGTGGCCCGACAGGCGATCGACAAGCTGCTGACCATCTGGGACGAGGAAGCCTACTGCCAGCCCT
>CAXTVD010000173.1:0-8675 GCA_964247575.1 uncultured Lichenihabitans sp. | reverse complement strand
GATAAAAACTCGTCCCGTCCTGTTTGGCCAGCGCCGCGGTCGCGTCCAGCCAGCTTGACCAGGCTTTCCGGTTCAGCAAGCCGGTCAAGGGATCGTGGTTCGCCGCATGGATCAGCTTGGACTCCGAAAGCTGCCGATCCGTCACATCCGTCGTGATGCCGACCACGCGGCCGTGGGCCTCGTCGACCCCGATCTTGATGGCGCTCGTCTCGAGCCAGAGCTGTGAGCCGTTGGGATGCAGGTAGCGGAATCGAACATCGCCGCGGGGCGGCACCGGGTTGTCGGACCGCTCCCAGGTCACCATGCTGCGGTCGTCGGGGTGAACCCGCTCGACGAAGGCGGCGATCCGTTCCTTGCTGCTGCCGAGCACGTCGTCCGCATTGGCCGAGCGCGTGACGATGCCGCTCTCGACGTCGAGATCCCAGACGACCATGCGGCCGATCTTCAGAGCGGCGTCCAGGCGAAGTTCGCTCGCCTGCCGGTCCAAATCGGCGCGCTGATGGTCGGTGACGTCCTGCAGCGTCCCCACGATCCGGATGGGATGGCCGGGCTCGTCTTTAATCGGCCGGCTCACCCCTGCAACCCAGCGCTGCTCGCCTGTGTCGGCCCGCACGATCCGGAAGGTCGTCTGCGGCAGGCCCAGCCCGGCCTGGCAGGACGCGAACAAGGGCTGATCCTCCGGGACGACCAGGTCACGGAGAACCTGCTCATTCGCGGGCGCGTCGTCGGGCAGCCCCAGAATGGCTTTGAACTCCGCCGACCAGGTCCACAGGCCGGTCGCAAGCTCGACGGTCCACATCCCGATCCCGGTCGAGGCGACCACCGCGAGAAGGTCGGCGGCCCAGGCCATGAGCGGGTCGTCGAGCGCGCCCGGCCCACCGAACTCGGACACCGTGCCGATCCATTCGACGCCGGTTCCGCCTCGTTTCGGGACCGGGAACACCCGTTCCTCGTAGCAACGCCAGCGACCTTCCGTGCACAGGCGAAAGCGGACGGCATAGGCGGTCTGGCCGTCGATGGCCCGATGCCGTGCGCGATCGAGATCGTCGCCTTCCGCCGGTTGCGGTCGACCCATCTGCCGGTCCAGGGCGCTTAGGAGCGAAACCAACTCATCGCTGCGCTCGATGCACAAGAAAGTCGGCTTGGACGGACCATCTAGCATCGGGCTGGCTCGACATCGCACGTGATCTTGTCACGGACCGCATGGTAATCGCCACCCGTTAACGCCTCTCCCTCGACCCGTTGTGTGTCCCTACTGCCCTTCTGACTGTGAGCGACTGCGTTCAAGCGACCCAAAATGGATCGAACGAGAAGACTCTCTCTTAATCTTCTGTTTACCGACGTTAAGGTTTCCAGTTCTCTGATTAATGTTTCTGATGTTTATTTGATTTGTCGGGAACAGCAGAACGGGCTGACGAGCGATGGTCAAAATCGTCCAAACAACACGATTTCAGAAACTCGCTTTGTACAATGCGCAGGTAGCGTTGAAGCGCTCCGCCTACGAGGGTTCCCTCGGAGACGGCCGTGCGGCGAAGCATCATGATCTCGAAGCGGCCGCATGGCAGGCGCTGAGTTCGCTTGCACAGCCCAACCACCGCGGCCCGGCGCCAAGAGCCTGATCGGCGCGCGTCTTTGGGGCTCGCGGTCGAGACACCGACGACCGGCGTAAGGAGCCTTGCCGGCTGAACCGTGGCCCGTCCCCACCTTGGGAGCCGGGCCACGGTCAGGCAGTCTTACTGGGTGCTGGTCTGCGAAGGCGACGAGGGCTGAGCCTGCGCCGTCTGCTGCGATTGGGTGTCCGCCGAGGCCTGGTCATGAAACGCGCAGGCCAGGGACGGCGCCGCCGTGGCCGCGAGGAGACTGCAGCCGAGTAGAAGTCCGACGATCTTCGAGCGCATGAGGAACCCTTTCATCAGGTAAGCCCTCCGATCGCAGAGTAACGCTGCGGGGGCCGAACGCAAGCCGCGACGGCGGCGCTGGATAGCGCGGCGAATGGCCGTCCGCCGGCATCACGAGAAAGCGGGCTCGACGGGTGAGCCGCGCGGGCCCAGGCTGGGGGCATGAGGATCGCCACCTTCAACATCAACGGGGTCGAGAAGCGGCTTCCGACGCTCCTCGCCTGGCTCGCGGCAACGCAGCCGGATGTCGTCTGCCTGCAGGAGATCAAGTCGACGGACGCTGCCTTCCCGCGGGGGGCTCTGGAGGGCGCGGGCTACCATGCGGTCTGGTGGGGTCAGGGTGCCCATCACGGGGTCGCGATCCTGGCCCGCGGGGCGCGGCCGGTGGAAACCCGTCGCGGCTTGCCGGGCGATCCGAACGACCGGGACGCGCGCTATATCGAGGCGGCGGCCGGCGGGGTGCTGGTCGGCTGCCTCTACCTGCCGAACGGCAATCCCCAGCCCGGACCCAAATTCGCGTACAAGCTTGCCTGGTTCGAGCGCCTCAACGCCCACGCGGCGGATCTCCTTCACGCCGGCGTTCCCGCTGTGCTTGCGGGCGACTTCAACGTCGTGCCGACCGACCAAGACATCTACGACACCCGGTCCTGGGGCAGGAACGCCCTGCTTCAGCCGGAGCCCCGGGCCGCGTTCGCACAGCTCCTGCGGCAGGGCTGGACGGACGCCTTGGCCGACCTGCATCCGGACGAAGTCCTCTATACGTTCTGGGCCTATCTGCGGGACGCCTGGCCTCGCGATGCCGGGCTCCGGATCGATCACCTCCTCGTCGGCCCGCTGCTGCTCCCTTCTCTCGTCGCCGCGGGGGTCGATCGGGATGTGAGGGGCTGGCCGCAGGCCAGCGACCACGCTCCCGCGTGGATCGAACTCGACCTCGAGGGCGGACAGGCGGCCCGGCCTAGACCTGGGACACCGAGAAGCCGCTGATCATGGTCAAGCGGCCGCGCCACAGTTTCGTCTCGCCCGTGAACATGCCGTCGATGCCGACCCATTTGGCGTTGTGAAGGTGGATGTAGCGCGGATGGTAGCGCGACGTGCCGCCGAGCAGGCGGCCCGGCTCGTAGAGTTTCATGCGAGCGGTGTAGAACTCGACCATGTGGCGCTGGTAGGTCTTGGCGGCCTCGACATCCTGGGCGCCGGACACCGATCCCGCCGCCGCGGCGATGGCCTGCGCCTCGTAGAACTTGAAGCCGCTGAACAGCGTGCCGGTGATCAGCGATCCGCCCATCGTCAGGGAGATGCCGTGCTCGACATTCAGGGTATCGGCGAGCCGGACGAGATCGATGATGAGGGGATCGGGTCCGTCCGGGTTCGGGTTCGGCCAGGGCGGAAATTCGATCTCGTCCGAGATCTCGATGTCTGCGCCGTTGCTCATGACGATGCCGCCTTCGCCTCCGTGACCCGGCCCGGGCGCCGCTGCGAGGGATCCGGTCACCGCGCCAGATTGGCCCCCTGCTCGCCGCAGCGCAACTTTCGGGGGGACGCGGCGGCGGCTCCGATCCGCGCGGAGCCTTGCGCACCGGCCCACAGCCGATAGAAACCTTGCGTGAGCAATCGATGGTGACCATGCCCGACCCCCGCCCCGACCGACTCTCCTATGCCGCGTCAGGCGTCGACATCGATGCGGGCAATGCCCTGGTCGACCTCATCAAGCCGATCGTCCGGACGACGCGGCGGCCCGGCGCGGATGGCGAGATCGGCGGCTTCGGCGGCGTGTTCGACCTCAAGGCGGCGGGGTTCATCGATCCCATCCTCGTGGCGGCGAACGACGGCGTCGGCACCAAGGTGAAGATCGCCGTCGAGAGCGGGCTGCACGGCACGATCGGCATCGATCTCGTCGCCATGTGCGTGAACGACCTCGTCGTCCAAGGAGCCGAGCCGCTGTTCTTTCTCGACTACTACGCGACCGGGAAGCTCCATCCGGAGGCTGCCGCAACGGTCGTGCGCGGCATCGCGGAGGGCTGCCGGCAGGCGGGCTGCGCCCTGATCGGTGGCGAGACGGCCGAGATGCCCGGCCTCTACGCGGGCGACGACTATGACCTGGCGGGCTTTGCCGTGGGGGCCGCGGAGCGGGGCCGGCTGCTGCCGCGAGGCGACGTGGAGGCGGGCGACGTCGTTCTGGGGCTCGCCTCGTCGGGCGTTCACTCCAACGGCTTCTCCCTCGTGCGGCGGGTCGCGGCTGCCGCGAACCTGGCCTGGAGCGCGCCGGCACCCTTCGCACCGGGCCGCTCCCTGGCCGAAGCGCTGCTTGAGCCGACCCGCATCTACGTGCGCAGCGTGCTCGACGTCCTCAGGCGGACGGATGACTGCCGCGCCCTGGCCCATATTACCGGCGGCGGCTTTCCCGACAATCTTCCCCGCGCTTTGCCCGATGGCCTGGGTATCGCGCTCGACCTCGACGCCATCGCACCGCCGCCGGTCTTCGCATGGCTGGCCCGGACGGGCGCGCTCGAGACGAGCGAGATGCTGCGAACCTTCAATTGCGGGATCGGCATGGCCGCGGTGGTTCGGCGATCGGCGGCGGGGGAGGTCGCCGCGCTTTTCTCTGCGGCCGGCGAGACCGTGACCCGCATCGGCGAGGTGGTGGCCGCCGGCACCGGCCCGCGCGTCACGACCCGCGGCACGTTGCGTCTGTGACCGCGCCGGCGCGACGGCGAACGGCGGTGCTCGTGTCGGGGCGTGGCTCCAACATGCGCGCCTTGGTCGCCGACGCCCGAGACCCCGCCCACCCCGCCGAGATCGTGCTGGTCGCCTCCAACGACCCGAGCTGCGAGGCGCTCGTCTGGGCCAAGGCGCAGGGAATCGCGGTCGCCGGGCTCGACCACCGCATCTACGCCTCACGCGAGGAATTCGACCGTTCGCTGCACCGGACGCTGGAGATCCACCGGGTGGACCTCGTCTGCCTCGCCGGCTTCATGCGGCTGCTCACGCCCTGGTTCGTGAACGGCTGGACGGGCCACCTGATCAACATCCATCCGGCCCTGCTGCCGAGCTACCGGGGCCTTCACACCCATCGCCGTGCCCTGGCGGAGGGGGTGAAGATCCACGGCTGCACGGTGCACTTCGTGGTCCCCGCTCTGGATGAGGGACCCATCATCGCCCAGGCCGCGGTCCCGGTGTTCGACGACGACACGGAAGACAGCCTGGCCAGGCGGGTGCTCACGCAGGAGCATCGCCTCTACCCGCACGCGCTCCGGTTGGTGGCGGCAGGAGCGGTTGCCGTCGATGGAAACAGGACCAGAACGGGCCTGCGGTCCAGCACCGATGCTTCTCTGGTCAACCCGCCGGAGCCCTGAGAGGGCTCGGCGGGCCGGTGCCGCGGCGGTCCTGGCGACAGAGGCCGGGCATCGCGCGCAGCTTTCGCCTGCTCACTCCCCGGGGGCGGCCTGGGCAAGCGGAGACCCGGTCGGTGAACGACATGGTCTCAAGTCGTCGTGCCGCCCGCGTCTCACTCAGGCGCAAGCGCGCCGGCCGTGTCCTTGGACGTTCTCAATCAGCCGACGATCTCGTTGCCCGCAAAGAACTGGGCGATCTCCTGCGCGGCCGTCTCGGGCGCGTCCGAGCCGTGCGCGGAGTTCTCGCCCATGGACAGCGCGAACGCCTTGCGGATCGTACCCGCATCGGCCTTCTCGGGGTTGGTCGCGCCCATGACCTCGCGGTACTTCGCAATGGCGTTCTCGCCCTCCAGCACCTGCACGACCACGGGCGCGGCGGTCATCATCTCAACGAGTTCGCCGAAGAAGGGACGCTCCTTGTGGACGCCGTAGAAGGCCTCGGCCTGGGCGCGGGTCATGTGGAGGCGCTTCTGCGCGACAATGCGCAGACCCGCCTCCTCGATCATGGCATTGACCTTGCCCGTCAGGTTGCGCCGGGTGACGTCGGGCTTCAGGATGGAAAAGGTACGCTGGATCGCCATGGCGCGGGGTCTCGCAAGAACTGTTCGGGAACGCGCGGCTTATATCGGCGCCCCCGGCAGGCGGCAAGGTCGCGTGTCCGTGGACGGCGGACGAGGGGGCGAGGCGCGGGAACGGGTGGAGAACCGGCGAACGGTGTTCCCCCACGGAGCCGTCGGCGATCCGGCCATCCCGCCGTGCCCATCCGACTCCTCTTGCGTTGCAGCATCCGGCACGCCATTGAGCGTCCATGCTGCACATCAACGACCTCACCTACAGGCTCGGACCGCGCCTTTTGTTCGACAAGGCGGGGGTCGCCCTGCCCGACGGCGCGCGGATCGGCTTCGTCGGGCGCAACGGGACGGGCAAGACCACACTGTTCCGCATGATCGCCGACGAGTTGCACCCCGAGACCGGGACCCTGTCGCTGCCGCGCAAAGTGCGGCGTGGCCGCGTCGAGCAGGAAGCGACGGGCGGCCCGACGCGGATGGTCGAATTCGTGCTGAGCGCCGACACCGAGCGCGCCGCGCTGATGACCGAGGCCGAGACGGCCACCGACCCGACCCGCATCGCCGACATCCAGACCCGGCTCGTCGACATCGACGCGCATTCCGCCCCGGCGCGGGCGGCCTCCATCCTGTCGGGCCTGGGCTTCGACGGGCCGGCGCAGGAGCGGCCACTGTCGGAGTATTCGGGCGGCTGGCGCATGCGCGTCGCCCTGGCGGCCGTACTGTTCGCCCGGCCCGACCTCCTGCTGCTCGACGAGCCCACCAACTACCTCGACCTCGAAGGTACGCTTTGGCTGATCGACTATCTGTCGACCTATCCGGCGACGATCCTGGTCATCAGCCACGACCGCGACCTGCTCGATGCGGTCTGTGACCACATCCTCCATCTCGATCAAGCCAAGCTCACGCTCTGGCGCGGCAACTACGAGAGCTTCGAGCGCCAGCGGCGCGAACAGCAGGCCATCCAGCTCAAGCACAAGAAGAAGCAGGATGAGCAGCGCAAGCATCTCCAGAGCTTCGTCGACCGGTTCCGCGCCTCAGCGACTAAGGCCAAGCAGGCGCAGTCGCGCATCAAGATGCTGGCCCGCATGGAGCCGGTCTCGGCCATGGTCGACAGCCAGGTGCTGCCCTTCAACCTGCCCTCGCCCGAGAAGCAGCTCAGCCCGCCGATCATCGCCATGGACGGCGCCAGCGTCGGCTATGACGAGCGCACGATCCTCAGCCGGCTCAGCCTCAACATCGCCAACGACGACCGGATCGGCCTGCTGGGGTCCAACGGCAACGGCAAATCGACCTTCGCCAAGCTGGTCGCGGGCCGGCTCGACGCCATGGGCGGGACCGTCCGCCGCTCGTCCAAGCTGAACGTCGGCTTCTTCGCCCAGCATCAGGTGGAGGAACTCGACGAGAAGCAGACGCCCTATGCCTGCGTGTCCGAGCGGATGCCGGGCGCCACCGAAGCGCGCATCCGCACCCGGTGCGCCCAGCTCGGCTTTCCCAACGTCAAGGCCGACACCTCCGTCGCCCAGCTCTCCGGGGGCGAGAAGGCCCGGCTCATGATGGGGCTCGCGACCTTTGAGGGGCCGCACCTGCTCATCCTCGACGAGCCGACCAACCATCTCGACATCGACAGCCGCGCCGCGCTGATCGAAGCCATCAACGACTATGAGGGCGCGATCATCATCATCGCCCATGATCGCTATCTTCTCGAGGCGTGCGCCGACCGGCTGTGGCTGGTGGACGGGGGCACGGTCAAGGCTTTCGACGGCGACATGGACGAGTACAAGGCGCTGGTGCTGGAGCGGGCCGGCGGCGCGAAGCGGGCCACCCGCAAGGCGCCGGACGGCCGGCCCGAGCCGACCGCCTCGGTGACGGCCCTGAAGAAGCCCGGCAAGGGCCACATCCCCTTGCGCAAGCAGATCGAGACGCTCGAAGAGCGCATGGCCAAGTTCCAGGGGCTGATCAACCGGATCGATGCGGCGCTCGCCAACCCCGAGACGTTCCAGCGCGACAAGGGTCGCGCCGCCACGCTCGGCCAGCAGCGCAAGGAGTGCGAGAAGGCCCTTGTCGCGGCCGAAGAGGAATGGCTGGTGCTCACGACGCAGAGCGAAGCGGCGCAGTAGCCCGTCGCTCGCGGGCGGTCACCCCGCTCCGCCCCGACTTGCGTTAGGCGACAGGCCTTGCTGCCCTCACGGCTGCGACGTTTTTCCGGTGAACGTCCTCATAGGGCGGGAAGTACACGACGGCTCCGGAGGCCACGTCCGCCGCGATGAACGCGTCGAGAGGCATGTCCGGCCGACCCGCCTGCCCGATCAGGCAGGTCAGATAGGTCCGGTTGGCATCGATGAGGGTCGCCTCGAAACCGCCCGCCGCGATGCGACCCTCCTCGCCATGGTTCGGGAGGATGCGCCGGATCGGCCATGTCCGCAGGCGGTCGAGCTCGCGCAGATGCCTGGGGATATGGGTGGCCTCGACCACGTAGGAGATCGGGTCTTCGAGCGTGTCGCCGGCCAGCAGGACCTGCTCCTGCGGCAGCCAGAGCACGACCCCGTCGGCGCTGTGGATGTCGAAATGATGCAGTTCGACGCGCCTCCCCCCGACGGTCAGGTCCAGTTGGGTTTCGAACAGGCGGTTCGGCATGACGAGCGGCTGGATCGGCGGATCGGCGCTTTCGATGCGCGAGCGGTTCTCCTCCAGCGCTTCGGCCGTGAGCCGCAGGGCGATGATCTCACAGTCCGCGAACACCGCGTTGCCGGCGACATGGTCGGCGTGCCAGTGGCTGAGCATAACGCGGATCGTCGTGACGCCGCGCGCCTCCAGAT
>CAXTVD010000172.1:7149-8734 GCA_964247575.1 uncultured Lichenihabitans sp. | reverse complement strand
GCGTCGAGGACGGATCGGCGCACATCCGAAGTCCTTTCTGTCGCTTTCGCTCCGCATGTCCGACACTTTCTACAAAGATCGTCGAGAAAATGCAGACATCAAGCATTTATGGCTTGACGGGCCTACAGGCCAAATGACAACCTCGTAATGTCAGCAGCTGGCGAGATCGCATTGCAGGGCTGCTGATCGATATCGGTTTTTGTGCAATCCAGACGGGAACGACTTCGAATTCTATCTGGAGATCGTCTCAAGACGTAGTGACATTCAGCTTCATAGAAGTGTCGTGCTCAAATCGTGACTGGACCACCTGGATCTGAGATCACATTCGGTCTGTCATAAACCGCAAGTGGGGGATCGAAAGTTCGCTCGAACTAGCGAGTGAAGGTCCTCATCTTTCAAATGGGAGTCGAAGTTATGACCGCAACATCCACCGCCTCCACCGGTGCCGCCGTCGGCGGCGCCGCCGCGTCCGACGCTGGCCAGGCCGGCCTCACTGCCGCAGGCGCGGCGGAGAACGCGCAGACGGTCGCGACGATGATCGCGTCCATCCACATCCAGGGCGAGGCCGCGCGGACCAACGCCATGGGCGAAGCGGCGAAGGCCGAGGGCACCATCCACGACTGACGGTCGCGGAGGACGATAGAGACGGAGGGTCGGTCTCCGGGCCGATCCTCTCCCCCAAGCCACGCTTCGGGAACTGTCGCAGGATGTCAGTGACGTCGAACATAAGAAACTGCCCGTGCCTCGTCGTCGCGGGAGGCTTGCACGAGGCCGCCGCCGTCGAGATCCGATCCGGTGCGACCCGCGTAGGGGCCGATCCGTCCGCCGACGTCGTCGTCACGGACATGAGCGTCCCCTTCGCCTTCCGGCTCGCCTGGAACGGTCGCAAGCTGGTTCTCGAAGCAATCGATGCCGCAGCCACCCTGTCGGGCCGCACGCTCGCGGCCGGTCGGAGCAGCGAGGTGAGAGAAGACTCGGATCTTCTCGTCGCGGGCGTCGCATTCCGCCTCGCCATGCCGCACATTGCCGCGATCGTGCCGGCTCGCGCGCACTCCGGTTTCGCCGCGGGCGTGGCCGCCACGCTAGCCCTGGCGGGCGTCGCCGCGCTCATCGCTGCGCCGTCCCCGCCGCCCTTCGCTCCTCCGGCGGCCGCGCCGGCGTTGGCGCGCCCGCAGCTCTCCATCGCCGTGCCGGTGGCGCACGCGGCTCCGGACGACCACGTCCTGCTCGACGACCTGCGCCGGCAGCTGGCCTCCTCGAACCTCGACGGCATCTCCGTCGACCGCCAACCAGACGGTGCCCTGGCGGCCACGGGGCGCATCGCGCGCAGCCAGGACGACGCGTGGCACGCCGCCAAGCGCTGGTTTGACGCGGCCGCGGCCGGCCGGGCCGTCCTGGTCGACAACGTCGACGTCTCGTCCGCCGCAACCGCGCTGCAGATACAGGCCGTCTACACGGGGCCGACCGCCTATGTCATCGACGGCGATGGCCAGAAGCTGTTTCTCGGCTCGGCTCTGGCCGACGGTTCGGTCGTGCAGCGCATCGAGGCGACGCGGGTGCTGCTGAGACACGGCGACCAGACGAT
>CAXTVD010000172.1:0-7139 GCA_964247575.1 uncultured Lichenihabitans sp. | reverse complement strand
GACGATCGCGGTGCGCTTCCGATGAGCCGGCTGCGGCAGATCTGCGACAGGGTCGCAGCCCGGCAGGAGATCGTGGTTGTCGGGCTCTTGATCCTGACACTGGCCATGATGGTGATGCCGATGCCGCCGGTGCTGGCCGATGTGCTGATCGCGGGGAACATCGGCCTGTCGGTGCTGCTGATGATGGCCGCCATCCAGATCAGCAAGCCAGTCGAGTTCTCCACCCTGCCGAGCCTGATCCTGCTCACCACGGTGTTACGCCTGTCTCTGTCGATCACCACGAGCCGTATGGTGCTGGTCGATGGCGATGCCGGCGAGATTATCCGGGCGTTCGGCGAGTTCGTGATCGCCGGCAACGTCGTGGTCGGCCTCGTGGTCTACCTCATCATCACTATCGTGCAGTTTCTGGTGATCTCCAAGGGCAGCGAGCGCGTGGCCGAAGTCGCGGCCCGGTTCACGCTCGATGCGATGCCGGGCAAGCAGATCAGCATCGATACCGATCTGAAGAACGGCGATATCGATCGCGACGAGGCGAAACGACGGCGCGCCGTGCTGGGCACGGAGAACCACATGTTCGGCGCCATGGACGGCGCGATGAAATTCGTCAAAGGCGACTCCATCGCCAGCCTGGTGATCATCGTCATCAATCTCGTCGGCGGGATCGTCATCGGCTGCGTCCAGCACGGGATGGGGTTCAACGACGCGGTGCGCACCTATTCGCTGCTGGCCGTCGGTGACGGCTTGATCGCGCAGATCCCCGCCCTGCTGATCTCGCTCACGGCCGGTCTGGTGATCACTCGCTCGGCCGCCGAAGAAGGCCGCAATCTCGGGCAGGACATCGTCGCCCAGATCGTGGCCCAGCCGCGCGCGCTGCAGATCGGCTCGGCCGTGCTGGCCGCCCTGGGCCTCGTGCCGGGCTTTCCGACCACCGTGTTCTTCACGCTCGCGATCCTGACCGGCGCGGCCGGTTGGGCCTTGAGCCGCCGCGCGCGTCTCGACGCCCAGCGTTTCCTGGCGGCCAGCGTCGAGCGACGGCGTGCCGCTCCGGAGCCGGCCCGACTGACCGTCGGTCTAGGGGCGAGCCTGCTCGACGATGCCGACGCGATCCAGCGGGCGCTCGACAACGTTCGAGGGATGGTGTCGCGCCGGCTCGGGCTGCCCATGCCCCAGCTGCGCCTTCTCCCGGAGGCCCTGGAGAGCGAGGGCTGGCAGTTCGATGTGGACGGCATTCCTGCCGACAAAGGCGGCGCCGACACGATCGAAGAGGCCGCGAAGGCGATCGGGGCGGCGTTGTCCCGCGCGGCTGGTCGGTTCGTCGGTGTCCAGGAAACGCAGGATCTGCTGAAGACGCTTGAGCCGCATTACGCCGATCTGGTGCGGGAGGCGCTGAAGGCCACGCCGATCAACCGCATCGCTGCGGTTCTTCAGCGGCTCCTCGACGAGGAGGTGCCGATCGTCGATCTCCGAGCGATCCTCGGGACCTGCGTCGAGTGGGGCGGACGGGAGGCCAACAACGCCTTGCTGGCCGAGCAGGCCCGGGTGCGCCTGAACGGCCCCATCTGCTACGGCGTCTCCGGGCCGGGCAAGGTCATCCCGCTGCTTCTCGTCGAGCCTGCGCTCGAAGAGGAATTTCAAAAGAGGATCGTCGTGACCGGCACGGCCTCCAAGCTCGTCGTCGACGAAGCCGTGATGGGTCGGCTGATCTCGGTCCTCGATCACTACGCGGTGCAGATCGACCGTGCCGGCGCGACTTTGGCCATCCTGGCCTCGCTCGAGCTGCGCCGCCGGCTCGTCGCCGCGCTGAAACGGGCTGGCCGGCCAACGATCGCCCTCAGCTTCGACGAGGTCGCCTCAGACTTTCAGGTCGAGATCGTCGGGACGATCCAGCACGGATGGCTGTTCCCAGGTCAAGATCGCACGCTCAAGCCCAAGCCTCAGCTCGTGGCCGTCGGGGCGTGACCGAGCTACCCGCCGTCCCGGACCGTTCCGAGCCGGCGCACATGGCCAGTATTGTCAGAAGGAAAGGCGTCCAACCATGTCAAACGTGACTGACTTTCAGTCGATGCGCTTCGACATCGGCCTGCAGATCAAAGGCCGCCCGTCCTCCGAAGACGTCGACGGCTTCAAGGGCGCGCTGTTCCCTGGCGCGAGCTTCCCTGGACAGGCGTCCGTGTCGTCGCAGATCGGCGGTGTCGCGGACCCCGAGGACCAAGCCCCGCCCACACCCTACCGGGAATACGACGAATACGCGGATCCGCAGCAGCAGGACGATACGCCTCTGAGCTACGAAGCCGGGACTGGGAACATCCCATCGGCCGCCTCTTTGGAGACCGGCGAGAAGAAGCTCGACGCTTTCATCAACAAGCTCGTGGCGAAGCTCGAGAAGGAGGCGGCCAGCGACGAGGTGGATGACCCGACGGACACGTCGCAAGCCGCCGCTCCCCAGGCCACGCCTCAGCAGAACCTCCAGACGCTCCTGAACGGCGACGCCACCGGCGACCCTCCGGCCGATCTGACCCTGCCGCCCGACGCGGACGTCGGTCAGGTCATCGGCGCCAATGGCGGCCTGATCGACAAACTGAACTGGCACGACACCCAGCAGGGCGTGCCGGTCGGTGATGCCCTGGCCGCCAAGGAGAGCGATGGAAGATACACCACCATGGCGGCGCTCGAGAGCGCGGCGAAGTCGGGCGATCCCGAAGCGCGCGCCGCGCTCGCCAAGGTCGCCTGGGCCGCACAGGCCTGCAACAACGTGACCGAGCAGGACGGCGCGCTGCGTCCCGAGGACGAACGGCATGCGAGCACGCTCGCGGGCTACACGTCGCTCAAGGGCGGCGACGCCAACCACGGGACGCCCGCCGGCATCATGCAGGACTACATCGAGCATGGCCAGTCGATCACGGGTCAGACTACGCTTGCCACGCAACGGACGTATGCCGACGGTACGCCGAAAAGCAACGCGACGATCATCGGCGAGAAGATCGCGGGCTTCTTCGAGAAGTTGTTTTCCTTCATCTGTCCGCCCCTGGGCGATCTCGTCAAGATGGCGGTCGATGGAGCCACGGAGATCCGCGACAAGAGCGTGGGCGACTCGGACGCTGCGAACCACGACGACCAAGCCGTCAAGGAGGACGGAAAGAACTTCGGCAAGGACTTCGCCATGACGGCGATTTCGCTGGTCGGCGGGCCGGAGATGGCGGAAGTCGGCAACGTCGTGCGCGGCATCGCCAACGGCGTGAAGGCCTGACCGGACTGTCGGCGCGATCGTCGCGCATCGTCCGCAACGGCGCCATAGTACCTTTCAGGGTGGATGCCGCGGCTCTGCGAGCCAGGATCGCCGAAAGCGTTCCGAGGGCGCGGTACCGGGAGATGTCGGAACAGGCGCTGAAGGCGGCCGCTCCCGCGCCGCATCTTCGCGTTGCGCTCAGTCGGACACTGATCGACTTTCGGCCGGAGCATAATGGTGCGCGGCCTCACCCCACCAAGTCGAGAGCCGAGCCGCAGCGCATCTACGGAAGCCCGAGCCCGGCGATGCTCCAGGGTGCCGAGCCGAGAGGGCCGCTTTCTCTGCTTCCGCGCCAGTAAGTCGCGACATCTCTTCAATACGCGGGCTTCAACTCTCGAAACCTGTTGCAACGGGATGAACAAGAGTCACCGTGCATCGCGTGCTCGGCTGTTCCTATGTCGTCGCCATGTCGATAGGGAACGGCTCCGCCTCCTTGTATTCCCGGCCGCGTCGACCGAATATCCTGCACGTCGGCCCCGCGCGGTCTTCCACACCCATGGGCCCAACGCCACCGCGCTCAGCAGATCGAGGGCCAGTCTTTGGCCTGGGCGGGGCAGACGACGCTGAAGTTCTGCGGACCGACCGCGGTCGACGCCGCCTACAACGGCCACGCCCTCGATGACGCCGAGGGCGGCCGGATCGCCGCGACGCTTGGCGACGCCGACGTCGTGTTCCTGCGCAACCACGGCGTGAGGGTGACAGCCCGACGATCGCGGAAGCCTGGGACGACCTCTACTCTCTCGAGCGGGCGGCCGAGATTCGGGTCGAGGCCCTGAGCACGGGCCGGTCGATCCGCTCTTTCGCGCCCGACGTGGCCCGGCGCGTCGCCGCTCAGAAGCGCGAGGGCGATTCCGAAAACGTCCGGCTGCGTCTCGACAGCATGAAGCGCTTCCTCCTGCGCGAGGACCCCGCCTTCGCGACCTGAGCCTGCCTACGGCCGCGCCGCCGCATTCGAGGAAAAACGACCTTGTCCGACACGGTCCTGCGCGTGAGTTGGAAGACCCGCCTGATCCATCCCGACGCCCATGCGCCGAGGGATTTCCGCTCCCTGGCGACGCCGGTGTTCAGCGGCTCGACCGTCGTCTTCGACCGGCTCGCCGACGCCCGCGACGACTGGACGGGCGACACCGGCTAGACCTACGGGCTCTAGGACGAGGCGGATCTGATCGACGACCTCGGGGCGGCTCTCGACGGCGCGCGGTCGTAGGTGCCGGTCGTGTTCGACCCGTGCACGATGGGGCGTGACGGTCCCGGCACGGGTCGGTAGTTGCACGCCCAGATCGCGGCGAGGCACAGGTCCAGGAACACCCTAAGGTTTGGCTCCGGCAGGGGCAGGTCTTCAATCTGGACCGCGGGCCGTCCCGTCCCATGAGTCGGAGGGGGTCGCAGCATCGCCCTGCGGCGGCCTCAAGTGCGGCTGAACATCGAACAGGGGCGCGCGGTTGGATCGAGTTGGCTCTGATGGCTGGAAACGCGTTCCGCCTGGTCGCCACGGCGGCGTCATTCGAGCGTCTGCTTCGGAGTGCGGGCAAGTTCGGGTCTAATGCCTGGGTCGGTGAAGGGTTACGGACGCCGGGTGGACAGCGGTCCGGCTGCTTTCGTCGAAGATAGGGCCCGAGCGGACGTTCACCTCCATCGCGGGTCGACTGCGTGCGACGTGCCGAGGATTGGGCCTTTCCAAAATTATTCGATCCGCTTCAACTCTCCCGCGATCGTTGGGATCAGCTCGGACACGGTCGGGTGGATGTGCATCGTCTGCCTGAGGCGGGCTGCGGTGGCACCGTTCGCCATCATGTCCAGCACCGTGTGGATCGCCTCATCACCGCCCGTGCCCAGGATCGTCCCGCCCAGGATGGCGTCGCTGTCGGCGTCGACGACGATTTCCATGAAGCCCGCCTGCTCGTCCTTCTCAACGGCTCGGCCGACCCGGCTCATCGGACGTCGCCCGACCCTGGTCCGACGACCCGCCGCCCGCGCCTGCCCGGCACTCAGGCCCACGCGGCCGAGCGGTGGGTCGGTGTAGAGGGCGTAGCACGGGATGCGGTCGGACAGCTTGCGGTTCGCCCCGTCGAGCAGGTTGGCGGCAACGATCTCGTAATCGTTGTAGCTCGTGTGGGTGAAGGCGCCCCGACCGTTGCAGTCGCCCAAGGCCCAGATGCCGGGCACGGTCGTGGCGAGCTTGTCGTCGACGGTGACGAAGCCGCGCGCGTCGGTCAGAACCCCGGCCTCATCGAGTCCGAGATCGTGTGTGTTGGGCACGCGGCCCACCGCCATGAGCACGTGGCTCGCCAAGATGTCCGGCGGCCCGTGGCTGCAATCCACGCCGACCGCGATCCCGTCCGGATGCGGTGCCAAGCGGATGCACTCCGCGCCCGTCCGCACCGCGATGCCTTCGGCTTCCAGGACCCCCCGCATCACCTCCGACACGTCGGAGTCCTCGCGTCCGATCAGGCGAGGACCACGTTCGACAATCGTGACCTCCGCACCGAAGCGTCGGTAGGCTTGGCCGAACTCGAGGCCGATGTAGCTCCCGCCCACGACGACGAGGTGCTTCGGCAGTGTCGCCAGGTCGAGAAGCGAGGAGTTGGTGAGCAGCGGAACCATGCCGACGCCCGGCAGGTCTGGCATCATTGCCCGGCCACCCACGTTGACGAAGATGCGTGGTGCGGTGAGCCGGTCGTCGCCGACCTGTACCGTGTCTGGCGACACGAAGCGGGCATGACCGGAAACCAGTTCGCACCCTTTGAGGCTGCGCAGCCAAGCTTCGTTGCCCGCGCGGCTGTCGCGGGAGATCTTCTGGGTTCTCGCCTAGGCCCTTGCCATGTCGACGCTCACCGGGCCGGTTACGACGCCGACGGCCGCCCCCCGCCGGGCCAGATGGGCCGCATAGGCAGAAGCGACCAGTGTCTTGGTCGGCTTGCACCCGGTGTTGACGCAGGTGCCGCCGACGAGGTGCCGTTCGATGATGGCGACAGTCCAACCCGCCTCGCTGAGGCGACCGGCGAGGGACGGCCCGGCTTGCCCGGTGCCGATCACGATGGCGTCGAAGCTGCGCGCCGTCATGCCGCCACCGCGAGCAGCAATGCGCCGCAGACCGCAACGGCATCCTCGACCAGCGCTGCCGGACGGTCTCGCCCGAAACGCGCCGCGAGCGCCGCACGCACCGCCGCGCCACCCAGCGTGCCGGCCATCGCCCCGACGACGCCGAGGACGGCGCCGAGCACGAGCGCGTCGTCGCCTGCTCCGAACGTCGCGCCGGCCAGCGCACCCATCACGACGCGCGCCCCGAACTGCATCGGCACTTTGCGGCTCGGGGTGGAGGGCAGTTGGTCAGTGACCAGCTCCACGATCGCGAGCAGGCCGAAGATCCAGGGCGTCCAGCGGTAGCCCATGAAGGCCATCGGGGTGGACGTCACCGCGACGGAGCCGAACCGGGCGGCGAAGGCGGCGGCGGCCGGCGCCGTCATGGCTCGCAGGCCGGCCACGATCCCGATGAGGAAGGACAGGAGCATTGTCATGGGCGATCTCGCCTCAGGCCCGGACGAAGAGGAGGAGGTCGGCATCGATCCGCGCCGCATGCGTGGTGGTGGCGGGGCAGACGATGTCGGCGCAGCGCTCGATCGACGACCCCTCGCCTTCCGACTGGCCCCATCTTGCCAGCCCCAGTGCGAGAGAGACAGCGTCACTGCCCGCGTCATGCTCGAGGTGACATGCCGATGCGTGGACGGATTGTACGGACGTGCTGTGCTTTGGACGCTTTGGCATCTGTCGGCAGGTCGAGGCGTAGCGCATTGCGCTGCTAGTGCTCTGACTCATTCGGCTGGTTCATCCTGAGCTTGGCCATTATGGTGAT
>CAXTVD010000171.1:0-8745 GCA_964247575.1 uncultured Lichenihabitans sp. | reverse complement strand
AGCCGAAGCCCAGCGCGGCCGAGCTTTCCATCTCGAAGGAGAAGCTCGCGTCGTTCAGGCGGAGCCGGCCCATGGCCGCGCGCAACTCTTCGAATTCGGCGGCATCGACCGGAAACAGCCCGCAGAACACGACCGGCTGCGCCGGCTTGAAGCCGGGCAGGGCGCTGGCGGTCGGCTTGCGCTCGTCCGTGATGGTGTCGCCGACCCGCGTGTCGGCCACCTCCTTGATCTGGGCGGTGATGAAGCCGATCTCGCCCGGGCCGAGCGCGCCCACGTCCAGCATCTTGGGCTTGAACACGCCGATGCGATCCACCTCGTAATGGGCATCGGTGCCCATCATGCGGATGCGGGAGCCCTTCTTCATGCTGCCGTCGATGACGCGCACGAGCACGACGACGCCCAGATAGGCGTCGTACCAGCTATCGACGAGGAGGGCCTTCAAGGGCGCGTCCACATCGCCCTTGGGCGGGGGCAGGCGCTTGACGATGGCCTCCAGCACGCCCTCGATGTTGAGGCCGGTCTTGGCGGAGATCATCACGGCCTCGGAGGCGTCGAGCCCGATGACGTCTTCGATCTGCTCCTTGATGCGGTCGGGCTCGGCCGCGGGCAGGTCGATCTTGTTCAGCACCGGCACGATCTCGTGGCCGGCATCGAGGGCCTGATAGACGTTGGCCAGGGTCTGCGCCTCGACGCCCTGGCTGGCGTCGACCACCAGCAGCGATCCCTCGCAAGCGGCCAGGGAGCGCGACACCTCGTAGGCGAAATCGACGTGGCCGGGCGTGTCCATCAGGTTCAGCACGTAACTCTTGCCGTCGGCGGCCACGTAGTCCAGCCGCACGGTCTGCGCCTTGATGGTGATGCCGCGCTCCCGCTCGATGTCCATCGAGTCGAGCATCTGCTCGCTCATGTCGCGCAGGGCCACGGTGCCGGTGGTCTGAATCAGCCGGTCGGCAAGCGTCGACTTTCCGTGATCGATATGCGCCACGATGGAGAAGTTGCGGATATTATCAAGCGTCTGGGTCGTCATGCACGGGCCTTAGCAGCCGCTCGGGGGAAAACCAAGGCGAGCGCCCTGCCCGGTCAGCTAATGACCGAGCGCGCTCCTGCCACGCGGCCGTTCGACCCGGCCGTGCATCAAGGCACCGCCTTCGTCGTCTCGGCCGTCGCGACCTTGCTGGCCTGGGCCTCCGGCGTTCCGGCGAGCGCCACCGCCAGGTCGTCCGCGCTGTGGCCGGCGAGGCTTGCGATGGCGGTTCTGTTCACGGCGCCCCAGGGATCCTCGCCCTGCGCCGGCACATCGAGGGTGTCCGCCACGCGCGCCTGGCGGCGCTTCGCGCCGGCGTCGAACACATCGTAGGTGTAGGATGCGGTGACCCCGCCGCCGTCGCTCGCATAGGCCGACAGGTAGCCGCGCACGAGATAGCGCGCGGAGGCGGGGTCCGTGATCGTGATCTCGCGGTTGGCGGCCTCGGCGGTCAGCACCTGGCGGAACTGCGCAGCCACGCTCTCCGGCGCGCCTTCGAGGCTCACGAGCGCGACCGTGGCGGCCCGCGGGCTGGTCAGCTGTCCCCTCGCGATCGCGTTGCGGATGTCGCCCTTGCCGACGTTCGCCTCGGGGAGGCCCTCGCAGCCCGTCAGCATCAGACCGAGGGACACGCCGCAGAGAGCCGTCAGTGCCAGCCGAGCCCGGCCGGAGAAGGGTAGCATCATGACGTCTCCCCGGCGCTCTCCTGCGAGGCGCCCCGTCCGACCGCGTGGTTCACGACTCGTTAACGGGAATCGGGAGCCTCGTCCAGGTTCGCACCCGTCGCGCCGTCGGAACCTCACAGGCCGGACGGCTACGTGCTCGTCGGGAGCGAGGCCGTGGGAGAGCCTGTCGCCAGAGCCCGGGCATGCAGCTCGGCGTCGACCTCCGCGCCCATCAGGAAGAACAGGGCAGCCACCCAGAGCCACAGCAGCAGCACCACCACCGCGCCGAGCGAGCCGTAGGTCGCGTCGTAGCTGCCGAAATGGCTGACATAGAAGGAGAACAGCGCCGAGCCGAGGATCCAGAACGTGGTCGCGGTCGCCGATCCCCAGGTGATCCATTGCCAGCGCACGCGAGTCCGGCACGGCGCGTAGCGGTAGAGGACGGCAAAGCCGATGAGGATCACGATCGCGAGAATCGGCCAGCGCACGAGAGCGAGGGTCGTCGCGAGCTGCTTGGGCAGGCGGAACAGCGCGATCACGGCGGGGATGACGCCCACGGCGAACACCACGGCGATCGCCAGAACGACAGCGGCGAGGGTCATCATGAGCGCGACCAGATTTTGCTTGATCAGGGAGCGGCGCTCGACTTCCTCATACGCGATGTTGAGACCGGTCATCACGGCGCTCATCCCGGCGCGGGCGCTCCAGATTGCCAGCAGCAGCCCGGTCATCAGCGCGATGTTGAACTGCGAACTGCTCTTGCTGACGAAGGACTGCAGACCGTCGGTGATCAGCTTTAAGGCCTCGGGCGGCAGGAGGTAGGACAGGCTGGAGATCTGCCGGGACACCTCGCCCGGGTCGCTGAAAAGCCCATAGACCGACACGATCGCCGCAAGGGCGGGAAAGATCGCCAGCAGCCCGTAGAAGGCAACGCCGGCCGCGATCATGCTGACATTGTCCCGGCCGATCCGGTCGACGACCGACCAGACGATGCCGACGACGCCGGGCCGGTGGCTGACGGGAACGGGGTCGGGATTAATGTTGGCGGCATGGGACACAGCTGTCGGCGCGAGCGGGGCGGCCGGAGCCACGCCGCCGAGGGCCGGCGCGGGCCGCGGTCCGGCCATCTTGCCCAGGGCGATACCCGCCAGCACGGCGACAAGCAGGCCGGACACTCGACTCGACTCAGGCGGGACCACATTCGACATGCTCAGGCCTCACGCTGCTGGTGGGTCGGGGCCATCACACCCCACTCATCTCACGCCGGATCTCGAGGTCCAGCCATTGTTCTTCGGCCAGCTCGCGACTCGCGGTCGCGTCGGCAAGCGCCTTGCTCTTGGCCGCGAACCGGGCGGGGTCGCGGGCGTAGAGACCGGCGTCGTCGAGTTCGGCGCGCAGCCGGGTCTCCAGGCTGCGCAGCTCCTCGATGCGGCGGGGCAGCGTGTCGAGCGCGTGCTTGTCCTTGAAGCTCATCTTCCGCTTCGGCGCTGCATCGGCCTTGCCCGGAGCGTTCGAGGGAGCCGTCTGTCCCCCGTTCGCCCCGTCGGGCTTGGCCGCTTGCTTGCCGCCGAGCGCGGCGCCACGCTGAGCGACCATGTCGCTGTAGCCGCCGGCATAGTCCGTCCAGCGTCCCTTGCCCTCCGCGACGAGCACGCTCGTCGCGACGCGGTCGAGGAAGTCGCGGTCGTGACTGACTACGATCACCGTGCCGGGATAGTCGGCCAGCATCTCCTGGAGCAGATCGAGCGTCTCCAAATCGAGATCGTTCGTGGGCTCGTCGAGGACGAGCAGGTTCGAGGGGAGCGCCAGCGCACGGGCTAAGGTGAGCCGGCCGCGTTCGCCCCCGGACAGCCGGCCGACGGGTGTCCGGGCCTGTTCGGGGCCGAACAGAAAATCGCGCATGTAGCCGACGACGTGCTTCGGCCGTCCATTGATGATCACGTTGTCGCTGCCGCCCCCGGTCAGCGCGTCGGCCAGGGTCGTGGTCGGCTGCAGGCTGGTCCGGCCCTGGTCGAGCGTCGCCAACGCGACGTTGGCGCCAAGCCGCACCGTCCCGGCTGCCGGTTCGAGGGCACCGGTCAGCAGCTTGATCACGGTCGTCTTGCCCGCGCCGTTGGCGCCGACGATGCCGATCCGGTCGTTGCGCAGCACCCGGAGAGAGAGGTCGGAGACGACAGGCCCGGCGCCGTAGTCCTTGCTGACCCCGGCGGCCTCGATCACCATCTTGCCCGACGTGCCGGCCTCGGACACGGACAGCTTCACCTCGCCCGCGCGGCGCCGCTCCTCCCGGCGCTCCTGGCGAAGGTCCCCCAGGGCGCCGAGGCGACGGACGTTGCGCTTGCGCCGGGCCGTCACGCCGTAGCGGACCCAGTCCTCCTCCATGGCGATCTTGCGGTCGAGCTTGTGGCGGTCGCGTTCTTCCTCTTCGAGCACCTGGTCACGCCAGCCCTCGAAAGCGTCGAAGCCCTGGTCGAGCCGCCGCGTCCGCCCGCGGTCCAGCCAGACGGTCGCGCGGGACAGCCGCGTGAGGAAGCGGCGGTCATGGCTCACGAGCACGAGCGCGGAGCGCAGTCCTGCGAGTTCCGCTTCGAGCCACTCGATCGCGGGCAGGTCGAGGTGATTGGTGGGCTCGTCCAGGAGCAGGATGTCGGGTTCGGGCGCGAGCACGCGGGCCAGGGCCGCCCGGCGCCCTTCGCCGCCCGAAAGATGCGCCGGGTTCTCGTCGCCGGTGAGCCCGAGGTCCTGGAGCAGCGACAGGGCCCGGTAGGGGTTGTCGAGCGGGCCGAGCCCGGCCTCCACATAGGCCAGCACGGTGTCGAAGCCCGACAGGTCCGGCTCCTGCGGCAGGTAACGCAGCGAGGCGTCCGGCTGCAGAAAGCGCTGGCCCCCGTCGAACTCGGTCTCGCCGGCGGCGATCTTGAGCAGGGTGGACTTGCCCGACCCGTTGCGTCCGACGAGGCAAAGCCGGTCCCCTCGCGAAACGGACAGCTCCGCGCCATCGAGAAGTGGCTTGCCGCCAAGGGTGAGGCGAATATCTTGAAGCGTGAGAAGGGGAGGGGCCATGAAGCGTTTGCAGGACCGACGCGGTCATGCTGCAACGCCTCGCACAACACGACCGATCCGCCAACCCGAAATTCGAGCCCGACCCGAAGCTCTGCACCTGCACGAGCCGACCCATGTCCGAGGAGTCCGCCTTGCCACACGACACGAACGGTTCCGGCCTTGCCGCGTTGCGAGCCTTCAAGGACCGGACGGAGCTCAAGCCGGTCCAGGCGATGTTCGCGAGCGATCCCGGCCGCTTCGAGCGTTTCCATGTGCAGCTCGGGGACCTGCTGTTCGACTACTCCAAGCAACGCGTCGACGAGGCCGTCCTGGCGGAGCTCTTCAAGCTGGCGCGGGGGGCCGATGTCGAGGCCAAGCGCGACCGCATGTTCGCGGGCGAGATCGTCAATCCGACGGAGGGGCGCCCGGCGCTCCATACCGCGCTGCGCAACCTGTCGGGCAAGCCGGTCATGGTCGGCGGGCGCGACGTCATGCCCGACATTATCGCCGAGCGCGAGAAGCTCAATGCCTTCGCGAGCGGCATCCGCGACGGGTCGCTGCCGGGCGCGACCGGCCGCCCGATCACCGACGTCGTGAACATCGGCATCGGGGGATCGGATCTCGGACCGGCCATGGCAGCCCGGGCGCTGGCGCCCTACGGCACGCCCCGGATCACCTGCCACTTCGTCTCGAACGTCGACGGCGCCGACATCGGCGACACCATCGCAAGCCTGGATCCGGCGACGACGCTCTTCATCGTGTCTTCCAAGACCTTCACGACGCTCGAGACGATGACCAACGCGCAGACGGCCCGTGCCTGGCTGGTCGCGGGGCTGGGCGAGGCGGCGGTGGAGCACCACTTCGCGGCCGTCTCGACCAAGCTCGATCTCGTTGCAAAGTTCGGCATCAAGCCCGAGCGTGTCTTCGGCTTCTGGGATTGGGTGGGCGGGCGCTACTCCATCTGGTCCAGCATCGGACTGGCCCTGACCATCCTGATCGGCCCCAAGCAGTTCGAGGATTTCTTGCGCGGCGGCTTCGAGGTGGATACGCATTTCCGCGAGGCGCCGATCGAGAAGAACATCCCCATGCTGATGGGGCTGATCGGCGTGTGGTACCGCAACGTCCTCGGCTTCGCGACGCAGGCCGTGATCCCCTACGATCAGCGGCTCGGGCGGTTCGCGGCCTATCTCCAGCAGCTCGACATGGAGAGCAATGGCAAGCACGTCCACATCGACGGCTCGCCGGCGCTTGAGCAGACCGGGCCCGTGGTGTGGGGGGAGCCCGGCACCAACGGCCAGCACGCCTTCTTCCAGCTCCTCCACCAGGGAACGGAGATCGTGCCCATCGACTTTCTTGCGGCGGCCGAGCCGACCCATGCGGATCTGCACCACCATGAGATCCTGCTCGCCAACTGCTTCGCGCAGAGCCAGGCGCTCATGGTGGGCCGAACGGTCGAGGAGGTGAAGGCGCAGCTCGAAAAAAGCGGGATGCTGCCCGAGGCCATCGCCGCGCTTGCGCCCCACAAGGAGTTTTCCGGCAACCGGCCGACCTCGACCTTCCTCTATCGCAAGCTCGATCCGGCCATGCTCGGTCGGCTCATCGCGCTTTACGAGCACCGCGTCTTCGTCATGGCGGCGGTGTGGGATACCAACCCGTTCGACCAGTGGGGTGTCGAACTCGGCAAGGAACTCGCGTCCAAGCTCGGCCCCATCGTCGCCAATGCGACGGCGTCCACGGCGGACCTCGACTCCTCGACCGCCGGGCTCATCGGGCACAGGCGCAGCCTGCTCGGCACCCAAGCCTGACGGGTAAGGAGCCGGAGGGCCGCCGCGCTCAGGGCAGGGGTGAGGCCGCCTTGGCCGGTTCATCCGCCAAGGCGGCCGCAGCTGCCTTGACCTCCGCCAGATGCGCCTCCGCAGCCGTGATCTCGGCCTGGGTTGCGCTCAGGCGGGCCTGAGCGGCGGCAGAACTGCTGGACTGGGCCTCGATGCGCTCGTTCAGCGCCTTGAGGCGAGCCTCGGCAGACGCAAGCTCCGCCTGGGTCGAGGCCAGCGTGCCGGCTTGCTGACGCGTCTCCTCCCGCAGCGCCGTCACTTTCGACTGGGCGTCCGCAATCGCCCGGCCTACATCGGCCGCTGCCTTTTCGGCCTCGGCGCGTCTGCTTTCGAGGCCTGTCAGCCGGTCCTGCGCGGCGGCCAAGGCCCCTTGGCTCTGGTCGATCTGCCGGAGGAGATCGGCCGAGCGGGCTTCGAGCGCCGCACGGTTGGCCGCCGCCACGCTCGTCGCCTTCAAGGCAGCAGCCTGCTGGGCCTCGGCCGAGACGGTATCCCCCCGGGCGGCCGCGAGCCCGCTCCTCGCCGCGTTCAGGGCGTCTTCCGCTTGGCTCTGCTGCTGGCGGAGGTCCGACACTTGCCGCTGGAGCACGTCGCGGCTCGTCACGGCCTCGGCGAGGGTCTTCGCGGCGTCGTCGCGTTGGGCCTGCACGGCGGATGCGGCCTTTCGTGCGGCCTCCGCCGCGTCCTTCGCCTGGGCCAGCGCCTGCTGTGCCTGATCGAGCTCTTTCTGCAGGTCGGCCGACTGACGCGCCAGCGCGTCCCTTGCAGCGGTGGCGTCGGCGAGGTCCCGCTGCGCCGCCGCACGCTGGGCCTGCGAAGCCGCTGCTCCCGCCTGGGCCGCTTCCAGCGCGCCCCGGGCCTCGGTCATCGCGGCCCGGATCTGCGTCTGCTGACGCCGGAGATCGGCCGTGTCGTGGTCGAGCGCGTCGTGGGCGGCCTTGGCGTCCGCCAGGGCCTTCTCGGCCGCCGCATGCTGCGTCTGGGCGGCCGACAGGGCGGTGGTCGTGGTGTCCAGTGCAGCCTGCGTCGCATCGCGTCTCTGGTCGAGATCCGCCAGCTCGTTGCGCAGGCGACCCACCTCGCCCGCCACCCCGTCCCGCTGGGCCGTGCTGTCGCGAAGCGCCTTCTCCGCCGCCGAACGCTCCTCCGTCAGGGTCGCAAGGCTCGTCCGAAGGGCAGTCAGCTCGTTGTCGGCCTGGGCGGACTGCAGCTTGATGGCGGCATCCCGGCGGATGGTCGTCTCGAGATCCAGCCTCGCCTTTTCAAGGTCGGCCGTGGTCTGCGCCACCGTCTGCTGCAGACGGCTCTGCTGCGTGGTCAGCTGCTGCAGCGTTTCGCTGGTGCTGTGGAACTGCGCCCGCGCTTCCTCGCTCGCCTTCTCCGCCTGCTGCGCGGAGGTCTGAGCCGCTGAGACCTCGTTGAGCGCCGCGGTACGCCGCGTCTCCATGTCGGCCAGCGAGCCGGCGGCGAGGCGCTCGGTCTTGAGCTCGGCGGCGATCTGCTCGTTCTGCCGGCGAAGCGAGGCGGTCTGTTCGGCCGCCTGCTCCCGGTCGGCCCCGCCGTCGAGAAGCGCCCAGACCGCGAGCAGCCCCCCGAGCAGCGCCAATCCAAGGAGGACCAGGGTCACGGGACGGCGAAATTCCGCCGACAAACCGTTCTCCATGGACCGCACCCTCCAGCAACGCTTGAGGATTTACACAATCATGCGCACGGAGGGTTGTCACGACCGCCGGCGGCGGTCGTGCCGGCTCCGCCCTCCCGAGCCGGGCCTGGAAGCGCGGGTCAGCGTGCCGCGGCGCGTCTGGAGGCGCCGCCGCCGCGCGGCGCTTCGAGGGTCTGCTTGTCGCTGAACAGCTCGGCCAGCTTCTCCGTCATGGCGCCGCCCAGCTCTTCCGCATCGACGATCGTCACGGCGCGACGGTAGTAGCGCGTGACATCGTGCCCGATCCCGATCGCGATCAGCTCCACCGGGGAACGCGTCTCCACCTCCTCGATCACGGCGCGCAGGTGCCGCTCAAGATAGTTGCCCGGATTGACCGAGAGCGTCGAGTCGTCGACCGGGGCACCGTCCGAGATCATCATGAGGATGCGCCGCTGCTCGGGGCGGCCGAGCAGGCGCTTATAGGCCCAGTCGAGCGCCTCGCCGTCGATGTTCTCCTTCAGCAGGCCCTCGCGCATC
>CAXTVD010000170.1:0-8758 GCA_964247575.1 uncultured Lichenihabitans sp. | reverse complement strand
ACCTACGACCGCTTCTTCGACCGGCACGCGGTCGATCCATCGACCTCGGCCATGTTCGAGGACATCGCGCGTAATCTCGCCGTGCCGCATGAGCGGGGCATGACGACCACGCTGGTCGTCCAGAAATCGACAGGCGCGGACCACCGCGAGCCCTGGGAGCGCCAGGGCGCAACGGAGCCCTATGTCGACTTCGTGACCGACGATCTGGCTGCTTTTCTGGCCGGCCTTGCGCCGCGCTGAGCGCTACTGCGTGCCGGCGATCTTGTCCGCCAGAAGCGCGATCGTGCGCGAATAGACGGCGCTGTCGTTCCACTGCTGAATGACGGCAAAGTTGGCGCTGCCGGGATCCCAGGGTTGGCCGGCCTGCCAGCCATAGCTCTTGAGGTATTTGGCGGTGGAGGCCAGCACGTCGGGCACGCTGTGCACGAGGTCGCGCCGCCCGCTCCCGTCGAAGTCGACGGCGAACTTCAGGTAGGATGAGGGCATGAACTGCGTCTGCCCGATCTCACCGGCCCAGGCACCGCGCATGCTGCCCCGGCTCATGTCGCCATGCTGGATAATGCGCAGCGCGTCGGTCAGTTCGGCCGTGAACTTCTCCGAACGCCGGCAGTCATAGGCCAGGGTCGCGAGCGAGCGGACGGTGTCGAACTTCCCGTTGAAGGCGCCGAAATCGGTCTCGAGCCCCCAGATCGCGACGATGACCGCCGGCGCCACGCCGTACTCCTGCTCGATGCGGTTGAGGGTGCCGGCATTGCGCTGGACCATGGCTCGACCGCGCGCGACCCGCGGCGGCACCATGCGCCCGGCAAATTGCTCGAAGCTCTGGTGGAAGACCCGCTGGCCCCGGTCGTGGGAGATGGTCTCGTGGTCGTAGGTCACGCCGTCCAGGCCATCGGCGATCGCGCGCTCTGACACGCCTGCGGCCAGGGCCTGCTGCTTGTACCCGTCGAGCCACGCGGGGAACCCGCTCGGATCCGAGCCACACGCCAGGGCCGGCACGGAAACCCCGGCCAGCAGAACGCCCACGACAGCCGCTTCACACCAATACTTGAGCCTGCTCATCAACTTGCCACCCCATGCCGTCACACGCGAACGACCCGTCGTGCTTGCGAGCATATGGGCTCGGCGCCCGGGGCAAGGCAAGATCAGGACGCAGGCAGGGTAAAGCGCCTCCGCCGATCAGTCCTGCAGCATGCGCTTGAGCAGCTCCAGTTCCTCGGCCAGCGCGGCTTCCTTGCCACTCAGGGTCTCGATCTTGCGGACGGCGTGAAGGACCGTCGTGTGATCGCGCCCACCGAAACGCCGGCCGATCTCGGGCAGCGAACGCAACGTCAGGCTCTTGGCAAGATACATCGCGATCTGGCGGGGAAGAACGACCACCGCCGTCCGGCGCGACGACAGAAGGTCGGCCCGGCTGACATTGTAGTGCGTCGCCACGAGCTTCTGGATGTCCTCGATCTTGACGCGTTTGGGTTCGCGCGTCCGCACGAGGTCGCGGATCGCGGTCTCGGCCGTCTCGATCGTGTGGGGGGCGTTGTTCAGCGTGGCATGGGCCATCAATCGGTTGACCGCGCCGTCGAGGTCGCGGCCGTTGGTGGTCACGACGCGCGCGACGTAGGCGATCACGGCCTGGGAAAGGTCGAAGCCGGGCTGGTTGGCGCGCACCGTCGCCACGCGGTTCTCGAGGAACTTGATCCGAAGCGCCTCGTCGAGGGGTTCCATGCCGACACAGAGCCCGCCGGCCAAGCGAGACCGCACACGCTCCTCCAGGGTCTCGAGTTCGGAGGGGGGACGGTCGGCCGCGACCACGACCTGCCGGCCATCGTCGATCAGGGCGTTGAGCGTGTGGCAGAACTCCTGCTGGATCGACTTGCCCTGCAAAAACTGCACGTCGTCGATGACCAGAAGATCGATGGCGCGAAGCCGCTCCTTGAAGGCGATCGCGGTCTGCGCCTTGAGCGAGGCGACGAAGCCGTACATGAACTTCTCGGCCGTCAGATAGATGACGCGACGTCCCGTCCGTTGCACGGCATGGGCGATGGCCTGCAGCAGATGCGTCTTACCCAGCCCGACGGCGGCGTGGACGTAAAGCGGGCTGTAGAGCAGCGGAGCGCCCGGGACGGCGTTCGCAACCTGGCAGGCTGCGCCATGGGCGAGTTGGTTGGACTTGCCGGTGAGGAAGCTGTCGAAGGTGAGGCGACGATCGAGCGGGGACCCTGCGAGCTGGTCGCTGCCGGTCACCGCCTCGCCCGACCGGGGCGCCGACGGTTCCGCTGGCGGTTGAGCGCTGTGCAGGCTTCGCTCCCGACTGGACGGCGCATCCGTCTGCGGTTGGCTCCCCTCGGTCTGGTGAGACCGGGACGGTCGGTTCGTCGAGCGCAGCGAGACCTTGATCCTCTTCACCTCGGGCGCCTCGGAGGTCAGAATGCCGAGCATCTTCTCGGCATAGTGCGACTGGATCCAGGCCTTCAGAAAAGTCGTAGGCACCGACAGGAAGGCCGTTCCGTCCGCGAAACCGTCGAGTTCCAAACGCCCGAACCAGGAGGTGAACACCGCCTCGCCGAGTTCCGCGCGCAGACGACGGCAGGCGCTGACCCAGCTCGCTTGCAGCGTCTGTCCCCCCGGGGCCGCGGGGTCGCCGTGTTCGCCGATGGCTGCGCTCTCCTGATGTTTGAAAGGAACATGGGCCGAGTGATCAACAGACGGTCGAGCGATCATGGAATCGTGCTTCAGACGGAGAAAAGACAGCGGCAGCTGGCGATCAGTCGATCGACCAGGGCAGGCCGGACTGGCGCCATCCCGGCAAATTCTGGGATGGGGAGCCCTCAAAACCGCCTTCGACGTTGTGGCTGTTCTCGTAACCCAGGCTCGTCAACGTCCGGGCCGCGGCCGTGCTTCGGGCTCCGGATCGGCAGAGAAACAGAAGCGGGGTGGATTTATCCGCCCCACGCGCCGTGAGCTCGGCTTCAAGCTGCGCCGCGAAATCCGGGTTCGGTGCCATGCCTGGCGCAGACAGCCACTCGATGAACACCGGCTTTGCTCCCACGGACGTCAGATCCGGTACGCCGACCTGCTCCCACTCCGTCGTGGTCCGGCAATCGACCAGCACCGCACCCGGCGTTTTGGAGACCAGTTCCAACGCCTCGGCAGGCGAAACATCGCCCGCATGGCCCAACCCCGTCGGCATTCCGCGCCCTCGCTTTTATGACCGCGCAATCACATCGCATCAATGTGATCGCATCTCCTTTGTCCTCTCAACCCGCAAACCGCTGCAAAGCTCCCGCTTTGAGACAGTTAACGCAAGCAACCTCTTGCGAAGGTCAGCGATCCTTCCACGACAACGCAGGCAAAGTGAAGCAAGTTGCCTAGCTAAGACTGAGGGTGAGGGTCGGAACGAGTTCTCAACTTGTTGGTTCAGTTCGCGTCCGATGAAAAAAACACTACACAGCGCTCGCTGAAGGCGCAACAGATGGCGTCACGAAAGAGTCAAACTGACCGCTTTTGCCCGCCAAGGTTGCGGCGTTTTGTCGTCCTTGAGCTCTTGAAGCCTCTCGAATCATGTCGAGAAAACTAGTCTCCGGGTGCCTAAGAATCATTGTGTCGGAAATGTCGCACTGGTTCGCCTGGATCGATGCAAACGTGAGTCAATGGGCCGCTGCAAGCCGCCGAATCGTGCCTTTACCTCTAAATCTTTGACTCGGCTTCCTTTCCCCTGTGCAGCCCGGAAAGGCTCGCAAAAATTTTTCTACCCCTTGATTCGGGGCTCTTCGAAGCCGACGCGACGGTCCCGCCGGGCGCCCCGGAACCGGGCCTTACAAGAAGCGTTCAATCCGGGAGGTCCCATCGCGGCGTTGTCCCGACCGGAGACGAGGACCTTTTGGACGGCCAGCCCGGGAGCAGATCGTGCACGACGAGAACGAGCAGCAGCGGTCCTCATTGAGCCGCCGCCGTTTTTTCGGGGTCTCGGCCTCGCTTGCGGCGATGCCCCTAACCGCCAAGGCCGCCGGAGCGGACCAGGCGGTCGAGGTGCCATCGGCGCCCGATCCCACCGCTCCGACGAGCGTTCGCCTTCTCGTCAATGGTCAGGAGCATCGTCTGGCCCTGGACGTGAGGACGACGCTGCTCGACAGCTTGCGTGAGCATATCGGCCTGACGGGATCCAAGAAGGGCTGCGATCACGGCCAGTGTGGCGCCTGTACCGTTCTCGTCGACGGACAGCGCGTCCTGTCCTGCCTGACGCTGGCCGTCGCGGTGCAGGGCCGGCCGGTCGTGACCATCGAGGGGCTCGCCTCGGCAGAGGGCGCCCTCCACCCGATGCAGCAGGCCTTCATCGACAACGACGCGTTTCAATGCGGCTACTGCACGCCGGGTCAGATCATGTCCGCCATCGGCTGCGTCCAGGAGGGGCATGCCGGCAGCGACGCCACCATCAGGGAGTATATGAGCGGCAATCTGTGCCGCTGTGCGGCCTACCCCAACATCGTCGCTGCCGTGAAGCAGGCCAAACCCGCCATGGGGGGCTGACCGGATGCGACCCTTCACCTACGATCATGCCGTCTCCCTCCGGGCAGCCTCCCGGGTGGTCCGGTCCGCCGCCTCGTCGGAGGAGCCGCTGGTGCAAGGCCGGCCCCCTGCCGAGTTCCTTGCGGGCGGGACGACCCTGCTGGACCTAATGAAGCTCGATGTCATGCAGCCCGCGCGGGTCGTCGATCTCGCTGGCTTGGCAAAGGCCAACAATAGCATCGAGGTGGGCGAGCGCGGGGGGACCATCGGGGCGCTCGCGACAATGGCCGCCGTGGCCGCGCATCCGGCGATCGTCGCGTCCTATCCCGTCCTGTCACAGTCGCTGACGCTGGCCGCCAGTGCGCAGCTTCGGAACATGGCGACAATCGGGGGCAATGTGCTGCAGCGGACGCGCTGCAACTATTTCCGGGATACCGCCTGGGCGAAGTGCAACAAGCGCAACCCGGGCTCGGGCTGCGCGGCCCTGGACGGGGTGAACCGGTTGCATGCCGTGCTCGGGACGAGCCCCGACTGCATCGCGACCTACCCAGGCGATTTCGCGCAGGCCCTCGTCGTGCTTGACGCGGAGGTCGTGATCGCGGGACCGGACGGGTCGCGGCGCATCGCCTTTGCGGATCTGCACCGGGAGCCAGGGTCTACCCCCAATGTGGAGACGACCCTCGAACCCGGCGACATCATCACGGCCCTGATCCTTCCGCCGCGCGACTGGGCAAGACGGTCACTCTACCTCAAGGTCCGTGATCGCCAGTCCTATGAATTCGCCTTGGCATCGGCCGCCGTGGCGCTGGACATGGACGGTCGCGTGGTGAGGCAGGCCCGCCTGTCGCTTGGGGGAGTGGCCACCAAGCCGTGGCGGGCTCGCGAGGCCGAGGCGGTGCTCGTCGGCAAGCCGCTCGACGAAGCTGCGGCACTCGCCGCGGCGAAGCTCGCCTTCGCCGGAGCGCAGCCCCGCGAACAGAACGCCTTCAAGGTTGCGCTGGGACAGCAGACGATCGTCCGCGCGCTTCTCGAAACCGCGGCCATGGAGATCTGATGTGACCGTTGCCGCCCCCGAACCCAAAGCCAATATGGGCCAGCCGGTTCCCCGCTATGATGCGCGCCTTAAGGTGACGGGTCAGGCCATCTATGCGGCCGACACGCCAGTGGCCGACGTGGCCTACGCCTTTCTCCTCAGCAGTGCGATCGCCAAGGGCCGCATTGGCGCCATGGATCTTGGGGAAGCGCGCGCACTCCCCGGCGTGCTCGACGTCCTCACGCACGACAACATGGCCGACGCCATCAAGGCCGCGAAGTTCATGACCGAGGGCGGCCCGGCCTCGAACTCGGTCGTGCCGCTTGGCTCAGCCGAGATCGCCTATGGCGGGCAGACGATCGCAGTCGTTCTCGCCGACACCTACGAGGTCGCGCGCGATGCAGCGCACCGGATCAAGGTCACCTATGTCGAGGACAAGCCGAGTGCCACATTCGGTTCGCCAGGGACCGTCGACCAGCGTCTGGCCGACCAGAACAAGAGGCACGACGATCCCAAGGCCGGCGACTTCGCGAGTGCTTTCCCCGAGGCCCCGGTGCGGGTCCAGGCGAGCTACTCCACGCCGACGCAGCACCACAATCCGATCGAGCTGTTCGCCACCATCTGCCACTGGTCGGGGGAGAACCTGACGGTCTACGAGCCGAGCCAAAACGTCTACGGGATCAAGAACGGGCTCGCCCAGCAGCTCGGGATCGCTGCTGGACGGATCAGGGTCGTCAGTCCGTATATCGGAGGGGCCTTCGGCTCCAAAGGCGGCCTGACCCAGCGGACTGCCATCATCGCGATCGCCGCCAAGCGGCTGGGCCGTCCCGTCAAACTGGTCGCGACCCGCGAGCAGGGCTTCACCATTGCGACCTACCGTGCCGAAACCAAGCAGACCGTCAAGCTCGGTGCCTCGCGGGACGGCAGGCTGCAAGCCTTCAGCCACGAAGGCTTCGAGATCACTTCGCGTCCCGATCCCTATGCGGTGGCCGGGACGGACGCCTCCACCCGGATGTATGCCTGCCCCAACGTCGAGAGCAAGGTGACGATCGTGCGGGCGGACCGGTCGACGCCCGGCTTCATGCGGGCACCGGCCGAAACGCCGTATTTCTTCGCGCTGGAAAGCGCGATGGACGAACTCGCCGTGGCCCTGGCCATGGACCCGATCGAGCTTCGCCGCGTCAACGACACCATGGTCGAGCCCATCAAGGGTCTCCCCTATACCAGCCGCTCGCTGATGCCGTGCTTCGATCAGGCGGCTGCCTCCTTCGGCTGGTCCAAGCGCAACGCCAAGCCCGGGTCGATGCGCGACGGGGACTGGTTGATCGGATGGGGGTGCGCCACCTCCGCCTATCCCACGCAGATGGCGCCGGCGACCGCCCGGGTGCGGCTGCTCCCGGACGGGACGGCCCATGTCGAGACGGCCAGTCACGAGATCGGCAACGGCATGTATACGGTCGCCGCGCAGACGGCGGCGGAGCGGCTGGGGCTTGCCTACGAGAAGATCGTTGTACGGCTCGGGGACACGCTGCTGCCGCCGGCCCCGGTGGCGGGCGGATCGATCTCGACCGCCAGCGTCTGCTCGGCCATCGCGCAAGCCTGCGACGGGATCCGGAGCAAGCTGACCAACGAAGCGGCCGACCACGTCGATCTGGTCGAGGCGCTGAACAAGCGGGGCCTCGGCGCCGTCGAGGACTATGCGGAATGGGCGCCGCACGGTGCCAAGGCCGGCGCCCTGCAGATGCTCTACAAGGGAGCGGCGACGCCGATCGGCGGCGCCAAGCTCGAGGATCGGATCCAGTTTGCCTTCGGGGCGCAGTTCGTCGAGGTCCGTATCCACGCGCGGACGCGCGAGATCCGCGTGCCACGCATGGTCGGCGCCTTTGCGGCGGGCCACATCGTCAATCCCAGGACGGCCCGCAGCCAATATATGGGCGGGATGATCTGGGGCATCGGATCGGCCCTGCACGAGCAGACCGAGATCGACACGCGATCAGCCCGCTACGTCAACACCAATCTGGCCGATTATCTCATTCCGGTGAACGCGGACGTGATCGACGTCGATGTGATCATGGTGCCCGAAGAGGACAGTCTCGTGAACCCGCTCGGCATCAAGGGCATCGGCGAGATTGGCATCGTGGGGACGTCCGCCGCGCTCGCGAATGCGGTCTACCACGCGACTGGTCAGCGGTTACGTGACCTGCCGCTTCGCATCGACAGCCTCGTGCTTTCGGCTTAGCCGCACCGGGCGGCACCCCGGCCGGAAGGGGCCTGCGCGGCCCGGACGTCCGGCTGACGGGTCAAGCCTTGGCCCAGGCGCGGCGCACGGGCCGGACACTGGGGTTGGGCAGGGCGGGAAGGTGGATGAGGACCACGGTCCCCTCGTTCAGGCGGGACTTGATGCGCAGGCGACCGCCATGCAGTTCGAGGAGCGAACGTGCGATCGCCAGACCCAGCCCGGACCCCTTGCTGCCATTCGCCAGGGACGCCTCGACCTGCTCGAAGGGGCGGCCGAGATGTTGCAGGTCACCCGACGCGATCCCGCAGCCCGTATCGGCGATGAAGATGTTGAGTGCTCCCTGCGCGGTGCGGGCCCGCACCGAGATCGTGCCGCCGTCGGGCGTGAATTTGCAAGCATTCACCAGGGTCGTCCGCAGGACCTTGCCGAGCGCGGCCCTGTCGGCGTGAACGAGACACCCCGGAGACGTATCCGCCTGGAGGTGCAGCCCTTTGCCTTCGGCCTGCACGGCCACGTCTGCCAGGGCCGCGGCTACGCTTTCCTCGATGGGGAAGAGGCTGCGTTCGAGGCGGACCCGGCCCGATTCGAGGTTGGACATCTCCAGGATGTCCGAGATGAGGGCGAGGACGGCGTGCCCGCTCTTCTGGATGTCGGCGGCGTAGCCGGCGTAGCGCGGTGAGCCGAGCGGCCCGAAGGTCTCGACGCACATGATCTCGGAGAAACCGATGATGGCGTTGAGCGGCGTCCGCAGCTCATGGCTCATATTGGCGAGAAAGGCGGATTTGGCCCGGTTGGCGCTCTCGGCTTCGGCCTTCTTCTCCGCGTGACGCTCGGCGAGGTTGGCGAGGACCTGGGCCTGCACTTCGAGTTCGTGGCGCGAGCGCCGCAGGTCGGCCACCGTCGCCATCAGACGTCGCTCGGAGTCGAGCAGCCGTTCCTCGTGCAGCTTCAGGGTCGTGATGTCCGTTCCGACGGATACGTAG
>CAXTVD010000169.1:3432-8835 GCA_964247575.1 uncultured Lichenihabitans sp. | reverse complement strand
AGTTCTGCGCTGATGACGTTGTTAGCCATGCCGTATCACCTGTTTTTAGACTGGTCTTCAGCGACTTCCGAATAGTAGATTAAGAAGCGCTCGATGGTCATTCGCTCAATGTGGTCTGGGGAGAAGATCCCGGTTCGCTGGAGTTCTCGCCGGAGTTGCTTGATCGGGCGGGTTCCGCGTCCGGGAACTGGAAAAAACTGCGGACGGCGAGCCTCACGGCGCGGGCGGCGGTGATGCCGAGGTCGCCGACGAGGATCTGGTCGGTCGGCTCCACCATGAGGCGGGCCATGTAGGCCTTCACCTTGGCGATGTTCTCGATGGGAACCATCCGGTCGTCGGGACCGGGCAGCACGTCGTAGAGTTCGCCCAGGTCCATGTAGTCGTCGATGGTCGGCGGGCGGAACACGATCTGGTGCGAGACGCCCTTGTGTGTGGTGTAGCCTTCGGGGATCTCGACGGTGACGTTCTTCGACATGGTTCTACTCACAAAAAAGCCGCCCGGAGGCGGCGGTGGGTGGACGGTGATGCGCGGCGGGCTACAGGGCCCGCGCTCGCTGGAGATCGCGCTCGGCCCGGGCGTGCTCGGGTGAGCCCGGCGTGAGGACGACATAGCCGCCGGGATCGATGCCTATGGCACGGGCCTGAGCGCGGACGCTGCGGTCGATCTCGACGGCGCGGGCGTGGCCCTTGGTGGCGGCGTCGACCTGCCTGCCGATCTCGACGGCTCGACCGGCTTGCTCGACGGCCTGGACCATCTCCGGCGCCGGCGTCGCGCCGATCGCGGCCCGGGCCGCCATGAGGGTGGCGATGACGGCGTCGAGGTACGGCCCGAACAGGTGGATGGGGGCGGCCTGTTTCTTCACCTCGCCATCTTCGCGCAGCGTGAACAGGCGGAAGCTGACGCTCCGGCGGTCGGGCCCGGTTGCGATGTCGAAGCGCAGTTCAGCCCCGCGAGACAGTGGCACGGTCGCGAAGGGATCGAAGTGCAGGCGGATCCCCGCCGGACGGGCCGTCCAGGGCTGTCGATCGGGGTCGTGTTCGATTACGCGCATGGCGTGGTCCTCGGCTTAGGCCGCCGGCAGGTGCCGTGCGGGACGGGGTGGATGGGGAGCGGACGGCGGGCTGTGCCGGCCGAGCCGCGGAGTTCGCGGAGGTAGGTCGCGGCCTGGTCGCCCTGCCGCAGCGTCGGCGCCGCGACGCGGAGGTCGAGAACGATGCGGCCGCGCGACGCCCCGCGGGACAAAAAGTCGTCGGCCCGGTCCGGCTGGCCGGCGAGGAAGCACAGCACCTGAACCCACGCCCGCCACGCCGCGCTCACGGGTTCCGGGCGAAGCGTGACGACGTCGCCCATGTCAGGCCGCCTTGATGCCGAGCCGGGCTTCGGCCTTGGCGCGCTCGGCCTTCCCGTGCTTCCGCTCGATCGTCGCCAGCATGGATTGGCGCATCATCGCCCTGCCGTCCGGTGCGTCGACCTTCGTGCTGACGAAGCCCGGCCTGGTTCTCGCCTTCGGGTCGACGTCGCGACGGGGTTTGGTGGCCGCCTCGGCCGCCGCCCTCGCATCCTGGCCGTACCTCTGGCCGATCTGTTTGAGCATTGATGCGCGAGCCAGGGCGCGACCATTCGGCTTGACGGGCTCGGCCGGTGATGGGGCCGGCGGGGTCGGAGCGGCGGCTCGGGGACGCGCGGGCGCAGCAAGGCCGGTGACGGGGCCGATGGGCTTGTGCGCGCGCGCAAGGTCGAACTGCGCCGCCGTGATGGGATAGGCGACGCCGCCGCTGATCAAAACGGGTTGCGTGGTCATTTGCGTTTCTCCTTGGGTTTGAGAGCATCGGGGCCGTACTTTTCGACCACGAGCTTTTCCATGCTGCGCTTCGCCAGTGCGCGACTGTTCAAGGCGGCGGTTCCAGCCGGCCTCTTGTTGTCGACCTCATAGCTCTCGTCGGCCGACGCCATCGCTTCGAAGATGCGCTCGCGCACTTGGGCGATGGTGAGCCGGCCGGACAGCGCCTCGGTCTTGAGCGCCGCTGTGATGCCGGGCGCTCGGTCGACGAAGGCCAGCATGGGGCGAATGTTCGCCATCACGTCGAGCCGAGCGCGCGCCTGAGGGAGCGTCACCTTCGCCCGGATCATGTCCGGCGCCAGATCCGGTTGCTCGGCGGCGAGGCACAGTTCGAACAGTTCGGCCGGCTCAAGCGGCTCATCGTCGCCGATCGCGGGCGGCTCGGGCTGGCGCGCTTTGGCCTGGGGCTTCGGTTGACGTGCGAGCAACGCCGCGGGCGGATGTCGATACGCGGCATAGGCGAACCGGGCAGGCTTCGGCGGATCGTCCTCGCCCATCACCGCGTCCGCGAACCCGGCGTCAACCGCGTCGTCCGCGGTAAGCCAAGTCTCTGCCGCCATCATGTCCCGAATGGATTCGACCGGGATGCTGGACTTCCGGGCGTAGATCTCAGCCATCGCGGCGTTGACGGCGTCGAGCGCGACGCCACCGGCTCGATAGTCGTCGCTCTTCATGAAGCCGAAGGCGGGGCTGCTCGCTTCGTGCAGCATGAGGATGCTGCCGATCGTCATCGTGATCTTTTCGGCCCCACATGCCGCGACGGACGCCGCCGAGGCCGCGATGCCTTCGACAATGACATGCACCCCGCCCGGGTGGCCGGCGAAGATCGCCGCGATCGCGTTGCCCTCGTACGAGAGCCCGCCGCCCGAGTTCAGTCGAACCGTGGCGCGGACGTTCTTCCCGACCTTGGCGAGGGCCGCGCGGACATCCGCGGCGGAGAAATAGGGGAAGCCGTCGCCATAGTCGCCATCGGCCACAGCGCCGTCGAGGACGATCTCAGAGCCCTTGACGATGTAGCTCACGACACCGCTCCGTCTTCGACATAGAAGCCGCCGTTGGTCACCGGCACGCCGGCACTGTCGAAGGACCGGCCCTCAAGGTCCGTCGTCCAGCGGTCCGCCCGGCGGCGAGGCTCCTTGGTGCCAGGGATCGGCGCCGCGGGAATGCCCTCGCGCACCCGGGCCGCGGCGGCGCGCATCGGATCGGTGAGGAGAGACCGGGCGGCGTCGGGGTCGACCGGAGCGAGGATGCTGGTGGGCTGCCCGTCCATGTGGCGCTTGTCGGCGTCCGCCTGCCGGACGATGCCGAGGCTGGGCAGAGCCGATGTCACGAAGTGACCGGCGATGCGGGCCGAGACTTGCTCGGCGTCGAGCGTGTCGAGGGTGGCCTCGCCACGGTGGTCATAGCGGAGGGTGCGGGTCAGATAGCTCGGCCCGAAGTCGACGGCGTTGGACGGCGGGTCGTAGCAGACCGCCGCCTCAGGCAGGAGCGCCACGGCGAGGTCGCGGCGGGCGCGGTCCATCTCGGCGGCCGCCTTCACCATGCGCTCGATCGCGACGTCTGCCGCCTTGGCTGAAGCCTCGATCGCGACGGCCTGGCGCTCGCGTTCCTCCGCCTCGGTCAGGCGGGCGATGGTGGCGCGCAGGCCGGAGATGCGCGTGTCGATCTCGCCGAGGGCGTCGAGCGCGGCGTCGCGGGCGTCCGTCGCCTCGCGGACAGCGCGATCGGCGGCGGTCAAGGCCTTGGCGTCCGGGCTGTCGCTCTCGGTGAGGAGCTGCCGACGCGCGGTCGTCGCGGCGGTCAGGGTGGCGGTCGCGGCGTCACAGCGCTGTTCCAAACCGGCGCCGCGCTTCGTGAGGGCGGCGATGTCGGCTTCGGCGGCGGCGATGGGGTTGCGTTTCAGCATGTCGGGTTCTCTCAGAACGTGCGGGTTCGGCCGCGCGCCGGGTGGCGAGCGGGTAGGTGTCCTCAGATTTGAGGAGCGGTCAGGCCCGAATGACGGGCGCCGATAGTTCGGTGAGCGTCGCGTGGATCATGCGGTCCAGCTCGGCCTGCAGCTTCCCCGGGTCACATTCGAGCTTCGCGGCCATCTCGGGGACGTGTCTCGACGGCATGGCTTGGATGGCGCGACGGAACCTCACGAAGGTCTCAAAGGCGTGGCGCCTCACGGGATCGAGCGGCACCAACTCCTTGCGCCGCTCGGCGATTTTAAGCGCGCGGTCACGGGCCCGGAGGATCAGCTCGGCGGTACGCGCCAAGCCATAATCGACAGTGCCGTCTGTCTCGACGCCCTCGTCTCGGAGCACGCCTTTGATGAGCGCCACGGCATCGGCCGCTGCGGCGGGCGTTTTGATCTCGGCGCCTCGGAGCCGCGGGGCTGCTTTCGAAGCCTTGCGCCGGGCCGGGTCGAGATTGGCGGCGAGCTGGCGGTCTGCTTCCTCAACGTTGATCCGCGCGCGCCGCTCCTTGCCCACGAGCGCCGCGCCGGACAGCGCGCCGGTCCGGATGTGATGCGAGATCGCAGCCGGCGTGAGGTCGCGAGCGGTCGCGTAGTCCGCCTTCGACTTTAGCTCCATGGTGACCTCTGACTTTAGGATGGCGGCACGGGAATGGTGCCTAAAGTCGGCTCGGCGAGGTGTCTGCCGACGCCGGTTACCCTCTATGGAACGGTCGGGTGCAACCTTGGCGTGCTGCCTGGTTGAGCCCGACTTTAGGCTCCAAATTCGGTCTGCGACTGGCCCTATCCCGGGCCTACTTCCCCCGCGTCACCCCCCGCCCGTCGCCGGAGGACCCGCGGCCGCAGTGTCACTCTGCGGCAACACCTCGGGACACCGGCGCACCGTCACGGCGTGGGTGGGGCGTGCCGCGATGGTCGTCCTCCGCCTGCCGTGCACGCTGGCGGCGTTCCCGGTCCGCTTCGACGTGGTAGCGCCCGCCTGTCGATCAGCGCCGCACGACACTCCGTCTTGCTTCGGCTTCACGAGCCTGCCGCCATTCGTCGAGTGTCGTCTCGGTGCTGCACAGCACACATCCCTCTCGGAAGACAGGAAGGCGTCCAGCATCAGCCAGCGCATAGACTTGTCGACGAGTGAGGCCAAGATGGGCGGCGATCCGAGCGCCACCGTACAGCACGGGTCGCGTTGACTGCGCCATGTCATCACCGGAAGGTCTGGATGGATCGGAACACGAAGGGAATGAAAAAGCCCGGTCCCCATTTCTGGAGCCGGGCGCATTCCTTCGACGGTGACAATCCAGCACGTTTCACCACACAGCGCAATGCCTACACTGGCTCCGGCACTCGTTTCCTGTGATTAGTTCTACCTGCCGCGTCAGTGTGCTTGTCCGCAGGCGTGTCGTTGGTTTTCCCGCGCGCCACATAGGCCCGTGCCAGGGTCTCAAGATCTGATCGAACCTGCGATGCAACGGACGCAATCCCGCGCCGGGTGCTTCGACCGTGGCGAGCCGCCAACTCCTCGAACGACAGGCCGTCGATGATGAGGTCGTGAAGCAGGATCGCGCCGCGGGTTCCGATCACGCGCTCGACACGCTCCAGCGCGACACG
>CAXTVD010000169.1:0-3422 GCA_964247575.1 uncultured Lichenihabitans sp. | reverse complement strand
GCATCGATCCGCGCGATTGCGCCAGCCTCGACGTCGGCCGCGCTGTCCACGCGCTCGCGCCATGCCGATCCGGCCGAGCGCTGTGCCGCGTCCAGCGCGGTCTCCAAACCACGAGCGACCGCGACAGCCGCGGGGCTGAGCCGGCAGTGGGAAAGCTCGAGGTCAATCAAGTCGACGCGACGGCGCTGGTTGCTGCTGGTGCTCGGCATGGGGACACTCACGCTGCGAAAGGAATGTGAACCGACCTCTGACCCCCTGTTACCGCCGTTACCGTAACCGCCGTGAACTGGCTTCTTGGTAACTGGTAACGTTGGTAACAGGCGGTAGAGATCAGGGCGGGTCCAGAAGGTCGGTACGTTTCGGGTGCACGTACAACCCACGCTTGGTTTTCAGCACTTCGCCCTTGGTGAACATGCGGAAAAGGAGCTGCTTGACGCTGGTGCGGCTCTGGGCGACTGCCTCTGCAATGGTAACGGGGGACATCGGTTCGCTGGTAACAAGGAGGCAATCGGTAACGCACTTCTTGGCATCCGACTGGTGGACCTCGGCCGCTCGGCCCATCACCGACCACCGACATTTGTCCTTGTCGAACTGCACGGCCGTCTCGATTTCGGGAATGTCGCGTCCGCGGCCGTAGATCGTGGTGCCTTGGCCGTCGCGGTCCAGAATGAGCGCGGTATCCGCGGCGCCGGACAGGCCGAGCGTTCCCGACACCCGGTCGAACGGGTCGACCTGTTCACGAGATTTCCGGGTGTGGAGCACCGCCACGATGGCGATACCGAGTTCGGACGCGAGCTCCGTCAGCGCCTTCACTGCAGTGTAATCCTGTTCATACGGACTACCTTTGGGCGAGGTCGGCTGGCGGAAGGCGGCCAGCACGTCGATGATGACGAGCTTCGGCCGCTCGACGCCGCGCGCCCATGACCGGATCTCGTCGAGCCCGCCTTGGTCCGCGCGCGGCCATTTCGTCGCCAACGTCAGACGCGCCGGACCCTCGCTACCGAACGGCAGCAGGCGGTCCATGCGGCTCTGCAGGCGGCGTTCGTTGTCCTCGAGCGCAAGATACAGCGTGTCTCCTGCCTCGCCGGTCTGGATCGTCCCCATGCACTGGCCGCCTGTGGCCTTTGCGACGGCCCACTCCAACGCCAGCCAGGATTTCCCAAGCTTCGGCGCGCCGGCCAGGATCGTGCAACCCTCGGCGACGTAGCCCGGGATCACGTACTGGACGGGCGCGAACTTTTTCCGCATCAGCGCGGCGGCATTGATCATCTGCGGAGCGGGCGGCTTCGGCTTGGGGGTGCGCTGCCGGGTGTCATCGTCGAAACCGCTGACCGGCGGCTCTGGCGGTGGCTCCCACCGACGCGAGGTGAAGACCTTGGAGGTGTCGTCCATCAGGCGACCCTCATCGCGTCGTTCAGGTCGGACCCGGTGACAGGCTCGACAATCACCACCTCACAACCATCCCGGTGCCAGCGGGTCGCGCAGGCCTCGACCGCGCGACGGTTGGCGTCGTCGTTCTCCGCCATGATGGTCAGACACTCGACGCCGCCGAGGACCGGAAAGGTGGCGATGGCGCCGGCCGAGCCGAGCGCCCAAGCGGGTCGCAACCCGAGCTGCCGGCCGGCCTGGGCCGTCTCGAGGCCCTCGGCAATGTGCAGACCGCTCGTCACCGTGTCGTCGGCGTCCAACTTCATCGCGGCGCCGGCCGCAATGCCGAGCATGCGGCGATCGACCTTGACGCCCTCGGGCGTCAGGCGGGTGCGGTGAACGGCGGTGATCGCGTCGCCCTGGATCGCGCGGAACGCTGCCACCATGGCCGGGACGTAGATCGTCCGGTTTCCGGCCCCGTCGCGCCAGGGACAACGCGGGTGGAAGCGGAGCACCTCGGCGCCGGACGGCAGCTCGAGCCCGCGGCCGGCAAGATAGCGCTCGACCACCGTGCCGTGCGCGTCACCAGCCTCATTCCAGATCGCGACGGCGCGGGCGATCCGGGCGGTGTGGTCCGGGACGGCCTCGCGCAATCTGCCAGCGCCCTCGGTGGGGCGCTTCCATCCTTCGGGGTCGAGACCGAGCTTCGTCCGCACATAGTCGCGGCACTCGCCAAAGCTGTCACCTGCATGCGAGTACGCCAGGAAGCCTTCGGGCGTCTGCCAGTCCATGCGGACGCTCATCGAGCGATCCCGCGGGCTGTGGTTCGGTCCCGGCGCGAGGACCTGGCGCCCGGACACCTCGCCGCCGAGCGCGCGAGCGATGGTGCGGAGATCGAGGCCGCTCATTCGGCGCCCTCGTCCGTCAGATCCACAAGGGGCATCTTGCCCTCGGCGCAGCGCATTGCGGCTTCGTAGGCGTGGCCGTGGCTTTCACCATCCCACATGCCGGTCCGGCAGCCATTCCGCTCGACGTAGTCGACCACGTAGGCGACCGAGCCAGCGCGGGCCGTCGCCTTCCACAGCTCCACGCGGACCGGATCAAAGGCCGGGCGGAGCTGGATCACGACAGCGGTCATCAGCGCACCTCGATCATTAGCACGGGGGTAGTGGTCACGCGGTCGCGATCGACCTGACCGAAAGCCAGCTCGCCGATCAGCGCCGCGACAGCGGGCGATGCCTTGATGCGGCGACCGAGAACGGCCGCACGGAGGATTGCCGGCGACGCCTGATGGAAGTTCGGAGTGGTAGTGGCAGAGTGCATTTTCGCTCCTGGGATGGAGCGACGCCCTTGTCCGAAGGCACCCGATGCGGTATTTCCAGCTTGTCGAGGTCTGAAATTGCATTGGGACCCGTGGCGCGCGAGCGTCGCGGGTTTCGTGTTTTAGGCAGCCAGCTTAGCGGCGTCGTCGAACAGGGCGCGCAGCGCGCGTTCGCTGATCACCCAGCGACCACCGATCTTTTTGGCGCCGGGCAGAGCGCCGGTCGCCAGCATGTGGTTGGTCTGCCGGGGCGTGCGTTTGATCTTGCGGGCGATCAGAACCGTCCCCCACACCAGATCCAGGGTTTCCTCACCGTCGCTGTTCCGAACCTGTGCCATGCCCGCGCCTTCCATTAGATCTGGTCCGGACTAGCTCTAAACCGCCGAAGATGGCTTGGCAAGTCTGGACTTGATCCGATCTTTCGAGCATGGTGGATGGACGGAAGCGGATGGGAGTGAATGCGATGTATCGGTATGCCCAGGTCGAAGACGCGCTCATGCGCGTGCAAGAGGTTCCCGAGAGCTACCGCATCGCGCTCCGGGCGCGCCTCAAGAACCTGAGCCGGTTGGGCGTCAAGAAGGAGGCCCCCGGCAAGGGAGGCCGGATTGTCTACGAATTCGACGACGTCTGCCTTTGGGCTTTTTGCCTCGAGCTGGCGCAGTTCGGCATCGACCCTGCCCGAGTGTCTATGATGTCGAAGTGGCTCTGGCTGGCGGTCTCCCCTGCCCTGACA
>CAXTVD010000168.1:0-8839 GCA_964247575.1 uncultured Lichenihabitans sp. | reverse complement strand
GGGTTCGACCTGCAGGCTCTAGAGCGGAAGGAAAGCCTGCTGATCTTCCGGATCAGCAACACCGGCATAGCTTAGCACGCCGGGGCCAGGCGTTCGGCAAGGTCCAGCTCCGCTGGCGTGTTGACGTTGAAGAAGGGATCGACCGGATCGACCGGCCAGTCCACGGCGACGGGCGCGAGCAGCTGGAGGGCATCGCGAACGCGGCGGAGGCCCTCGCGGCGCAGCCCCTGGCGAAGCCGGGTCCGGAAGGCGGTTGGCCAGAGGGCGACGAGCGGGTGCTCCCGACCGGCGGAGCGCGCGAAGGCGATGGTGTCTGCTTCCGCTGCCCGCGCCACCGCCAGCCGGTCTGCAAGATCGCGGGGCAGAAACGGCGTGTCGGCCGAAACGGTCAGGACAACGGCAAGGTCGGGCCGCTTTGCAGCCGCCCAATCGAGTCCGGCCAGCAGTCCGGCCAGGGGTCCTTTCCCGGCATCGTCCGGATGATCCGGCACGACGGGTCCGGCCCAGCCCGGGAAGCGATCGGGCGGGCCGTTGGCACTGAGCACGAGGCCGTCGCATTGCGGCCCGAGCCGTTCGACGATGCGTTCAAGGATCGTGCGTCCGCCCACGGCGAGGAGCGTCTTGTCGCCGCCGCCGAGACGCGAGGCGTGTCCACCCGCCAGGATCAGGCCAAGGGGCCGGACCTGACCCGTTCCGACCGGCCCCGTCCGCTCAGCCCCCGACACGGCCGACCGTCTCGGTGACCGGGCAGCGGTCCGGCTTGAGATCGACGAGCGGGGTGCCGTCCACGCAGTCGAGGCCGCGCACGACCAGCACCGTATCCGTGCGACGGATCAGGCGGGCCTGCGACGAGGCGATCGGGTTCGGCCGCATCGGCGAGCGCAGAGCGAAGGTGCCGATCAGCCGGTCCGCCGACCGGGGCCGCTGCTGCGTCAGGTCGCGCCGGGCGAGGTGCATCCAGTAGAGCACCTGGAGAAGCTCCACGCCGTCGATCCCGTCCAGGGCGGCCGCCCATCGCGGATCCAGCAGGATCTGGCACTCCGGCCCGTCGAGATCGCCGCGCTTCGGGCAGTCCCTGCGCTCGGCCCAGGGCGTCCTGATCGTGCCGATGAAGTAGAGTGCCGCGTCCTCCCGCTCGGGCAGGGGGGCGACGGTCTCTCCGGGACGTCGGTCAGCGTCGAGCATGGGTCCTCCTCCTGCCTGATGAACGACGGGCGTCATGGAGCCCCGTTTGCCGGGCCCTGCTCCTGGGCCGGCCGCAGCCAGGGTCGCATCCAGGGTCCCGTCAAGGCGACCGACGTGGAGACCGTTCCATCGACCGTCGCGCCTTCGCCGATCGGGCTCAGCCTGGCCTGCATCTCCACCGTACGGCGGGAGACCGAGGCCGAGCCCGTCACCGTGGCCCGCGTGTCGGGCCACAGGATCCATCCGTCCGTGAGCGTCGCCGAGCCCTTCGCGATGGAGAAGTCGGCCGAGGCTGACTCGAACTGTTGCGCATGCAGCGGCATGGCGGCAGCTCCGCCCGCGAGGACGGCAGGGGAGAGCCTCACCGATCCGGCGAGACGCGGCCCCACCGCACCGTTGCGAACACTGACCTGACCGCGTCCATCCAGCGAGTCGATGATCGCCGCCGGCGAGGGACCGCGCCCACCGAGGGTGACGTGGCCCGTGGCGGTCCCGGCGAGCGCGAAGGCGTGCGTCAGGTCTCGGGTCAGTTTCGTCAGGTCCAGCCGCGAGACGCTGAGATCGGCATGCACATCGGTCGTCTCCCCTGCCGTGATCGCCACGACACGTCCCTTGAGCAACCCGTCATACGCGCGGGCTTCGCCGATCGACAGCTCCATCCGCCCGTTGCCGCTCTGCAGCGACAGGCTGCCATCGTCGAAGCGCAGGCCGCCGACCGTCGCATGGGACGCGGAGATCCGCAGGTCGATGTCGTCGTCGGCCACCAGATGCGCATCGAGCGGGGCGTCGTTCCAGGTGCCATCCACTCTCCTCAGCGCGGGGAGGGAGGAGAGGAAGGGGTCAAGTGCGATCCGATCGGTCGCGAGCGTGCCGGCAAGGCCGGGGCGGCCGTCCCTCGCATGCACGGCCAGCGCGCCTTCGAAGCTCATGGCGTCGAGGCCGAGCTGCAGGTCGGAAAGGGAGAGGGTGTCCTCGGAGAGGACCGCGTCGCCGCTCAGACTTGCAGTCGTGAACGCCCGCAATTGCGGAGCGGGCATGCCGATCGCGCGCAGGAAGCCGGTCAGATCCCGGGTTGCGCCCGAGACGCGTCCCGCGCCATGAAAGGCCTCGTTCGAGCTGACGGAGCCGTTGAACCCGAGGGCGAGCACGGGCGATTGCACTCGCACCGAGATCAGCGACCCATCCCCCGTCGACAGGAGGTCGGGTCGATCCAGTTCGGCGTCGAAGGCGCCGCTGACACCATGCCACGTCGAGGTTCCACTCACCGAGGCGGCCGCGACCTTGTCGGGCCAGCTGAAGGTCAGGCCGACGTCCGTAAGCAATGTATCGCGGCGAGGATCGCTCGAGCGGAGGCGCACGACGCCCGATTGCAGGGTCAGCCCCGTCGTTTGCAAGACATGGAGCCGGTCCACCAGTGCGCTGCCGGGCGCCTCGGCTGCAGCGTCGTCCGGCGGCGGTCCGCTCGTCATGAGGGTCGCGATCGGCATGACACGGTCGAGGTCGATGAGCACCGTCGGGCGTTTCAGCGTCGTTGCCGAAACGTCGAGAAACCCGCTCAGCAGCGCACCGAGGGCCAGCCGGCCCGAAAAACCCTCCGCGTCGAGCGCGACGGCCCCATCCAGGCCGTTCAGCGCCAAGCCCGCGATCTCGACGGTCGGGCGCGGCGCCAGGCGCAGAGCCATGGGTCCGGCCCAGCGCACGGACAGGCCACTTGTGGCTTCGATCCGGGCGACGACGCTGGACCGCAGCGACGGATCGTCGATCGGCCAGGGCCGCGCCAGCAGGACGATCACGGCGGCGACCGCGAACACGCCGCAAAGCACCAGGACGCCACGAACCCACTGTCTCCGCAAACTCCAGATCCGCCCAACTTGCTGCACCGGGTCAGAGCCTACGACCCGCCGCAGCGTCCAGCCATCCACCAGGAGGAGCCCGCCATCGAGCGGCTCACCGTCAACGCTGGTCCGCAACCGTGGTGTTTGCAGGGCGGGCCAGCGTCCCGGCGTCAGGGCTCAGGCTGACCTGGATCTTCAGGTCGGCGGACCGCAGGGGTGCCCGGGTCGGCCGGTGCAGGCTGGCATTCTCCATCGCGATCAGGGTGGATCGGGTCCGCGAGGGCAGGGCCGCAGCGCCCACCGTGCTGAAATCGGCCCGGCGATAGGGCCAGTGGTCGGCGCCCCGGAAGACGCGCCAGCCCACGGGAGTCATGATGCTGTCGCCCCGGCGCATCGTGATGTCCTCGAGAGGCGAGCGGAGAGCGGCATCGGCCGAGGCCTCCGCATGACAGGCGCAGGTGGGACCGATGCCGGTCGTGTGGGCGTAGGCGACGGGCAGGGCGGCGTAGGAACGCCCGTTGGTCACGGCCACCGCATGGTCGATCTCGCTGCCCTCGGAGGGAAGCAGGTAGAGCCGCGTGGGCGCCCCCGGGCAGGCGCTGGAGCAGACGGCCGTGTGGGTTGCAATGTCGCCCGAGCGACGAACGGTCCCGATCGGGAAGTAATAGCCGTCGCAAAGGCGGACACAGACCGAGGACGAGGTCTGCTGGGGTGACCGGAGCGCGGCCAGAGGCGTGGCTGCCTCTCTCTCGCTCCTGGCCAGGCTCCGCCCGGCTCGCCACGTCCGGCTGGCCGTCGCGCGGATCGGGCGCGGCTCGACGGCGCGAGCCGCAAACCGTGGTCCGGTCCCGAGCACGACCCCGACGAGGTTCGATGCGTAGAAATCCCGGTTGCTGTAGCCGTCGCGGGCGAGCACCTGGTCGCCCGCCGGACCGAGAAGGATGCTCGCGACCATGCTGGCGACGATCGCCGCGCTCGCAAGCACGATCAGGCTGCCACCCGCCCTGAGCGTTCGCCAGCCCATGAGGAGCTGGGACGTGCCAATCCGGCCGCGGGCGAGGAGAGGCGTCAGCCGGCCTGGAAATCCTTGTCCGCTGTGCATTGCCGCCCCCGCTCGCCTCGCCGCCCCGGCGCTGTGACTTGCACGCATCAGGCCACGTTTCTCTATGTCGCTCCGGAATCTCTCCGATAGCAAGAATTCAGAGATAAAGCGCGGTTATAGCAGCAGGAAGACGATGCAGAGCGGCGTGGACATGCCACAAATCGGCCGAACTGTTTACGCGTCATGCAAATCACCGTGAGATGTCAAGACCCCGATCAGGCAGGGCAGGTCACGCAACCAACACGACGATGCGGAGCAACGATCCCGATGACGTGCTGTCCTATGCGCGGCGCGGCGGGACGACCCGAACTGGAGCTGTGACGTGGTGCGGAATTTGACTCGGGATCGACGCGGCTTCGCCAGCGGTTCGTTAAGGGCGGGCACGCTTCTGGCCGGGCTGGTGGCCGGTTTGGGGGTGATGGGCAGCGTCGCCCACGCCCAGTCGGCCAGCGACGACCAGCAGGCCGAATGGGCCCAGCAATACGATGCCGACCCCAAGCTGCAGGTCCAACGCTCGACCACGCCGGTCCTCTCCCAGCAGACGGTGGCGGCCACCGAGCAGGCGATCCAGACCTATCAGGGCATCGTGGCGAAGGGCGGCTGGGCGCCCGTGCAGGGGATCACCAACCTGCATGTCGGTTCCAAGAGCCAGGCCGTCGTGGCGCTGCGACGGCGGCTGATGCAATCGGGCGATCTCGATGAGGCGGCGGGGCTGTCGCCGGTCTTCGACGCCTATGTCGAGATCGCGGTTAAGCGTTTCCAGGCTCGGCACGGCATCGGCGAAAGCGGCACCGTGACGGCGCAGACGGTCGGCGAGCTCAACGTTCCCGCCGAGACCCGGCTGCGCCAGCTCGAAACCAATCTCATTCGGCTGCGCAGCTTTTCGGGTAACCTCGGCGACCGTTACGTCATGGCCAACATCCCAGCCGCCGTGGTCGAAACCGTCGAGAACGGGGTCGTGTTCAGCCATCACGTCGCCGGGGTCGGCAAGATCGACCGCCAGTCGCCTGTGATGCAGACCAAGGCGACCGACATCAACTTCAACCCGTTCTGGACGGTGCCGGCCTCGATCATCCGCAAGGACCTGATCCCGAAGATGCAGGCCGATCCCAACTACCTCACCGACAACCACATCCGTCCGATCAACGCCGCCGGGCAGGAAGTGCCCCCGTCTTCCATCAACTGGAACTCGATGGACGCGACGAACTACCGGTTCCGCGAGGATCCGGGCGAGAACAATTCGCTCGGCGTGGTGCGCATCAACATTTCCAATCCCTATGGCGTGTACATGCACGACACGTCGACCAAGGGCGTGTTCGGCGACGACTTCCGCTTCGTGTCGTCCGGCTGCATCCGCTTGCAGAACGTGCGCGACTACGTGGCCTGGCTGCTCAAGGATACGCCGGGCTGGGACCGCGACCACATCGACGAGGCGATCCGGTCGGGCAACCGCATCGACGTCAAGCTGGCGCAGCCCGTCAACGTCTACTGGGTCTACATCACGGCCTGGGCCTCGCCGGACGGGGTCGTGCAGTTCCGGCCGGACATCTATCAGCGCGACGGGTTCGGCACCGTGACGGCATCCAACGCCACGGACGAGAACGCCGCGGTCCAGCCGGCCGTCGAGCAGGAATAGACACCGCGCTCCGCCCCAGCGGCGGCGAGCACATGCTTTGTGGGGGGACGCGCACTGTGCTAGCGGTGCGCGTCCCTTTCTTTTTTAGCCGCGCGGTCCCCAAGACCTGCTCGGCGTGTCCTGGGTAGCACCGCCCCATGTCCGACACCTCACTTGCCCCGACGACCCGCTTCGCCGACGCGCCGCGATCCAACAGCTTCTTCGGGGCCCATCTCGCGGCCGTGGATCCGGAGATCGCCCGTGCGGTGGACCTCGAACTCGGTCGTCAACGGGACGAGATCGAACTGATCGCGTCGGAGAACATCGTGTCCCGCGCCGTGCTCGAAGCGCAGGGCTCGGTGATGACCAACAAGTATGCCGAGGGCTATCCGGGCCGCCGCTATTACGGCGGCTGCCAGTTCGTCGACATCGCCGAGGACCTCGCGATACAGCGGGCCAAGGCGCTGTTCGGCTGTGGCTTCGCCAACGTGCAGCCCAACTCCGGCAGTCAGGCGAACCAGGCCGTGTTCCTGGCCCTGATGGCGCCGGGCGACCGCTTCATGGGGCTCGACCTGGCGGCCGGGGGGCACCTCACGCACGGATCGCCCGTCAACATGTCCGGACGGTGGTTTCAGCCGGTTCCCTATACGGTCGACCGGGAGACCAGCCTCGTCGACATGGCCGAGGTCGAACGGCTCGCCAAAGAAACCCGCCCCAAGCTGATCATCGCCGGCGGCTCGGCTTATTCGCGCTTCTGGGATTTTGAACGCTTCCGGCAGATCGCCGACGAGATCGGGGCCATTTTCATGGTGGACATGGCCCACTTCGCCGGTCTGGTGGCGGGCGGGGTCCATCCCTCGCCCTTTCCGCACGCGCATGTCGTGACCTCGACCACGCACAAGACCCTGCGCGGCCCCCGCGGCGGCCTGATCCTCACCGACGACGAGGCCATCGCCAAGAAGGTAAATTCCGCCATCTTCCCGGGCCTGCAGGGCGGCCCGCTCATGCACGTCATCGCGGCCAAGGCGGTGGCGTTCGGCGAAGCGCTGACGCCCGAGTTCAAGACCTATGCACGGCAGGTCGTCGACAATGCCAAGGTGCTGGCGGACAGCGTCGTGGCCGGTGGCCTCGCGGTGGTGTCGGGCCAGACCGACAACCACCTCATGCTGGTCGACCTGCGGCCCAAGCGCGTGACCGGCAAGCTGGCCGAGGCGGCGCTCGGCCGCGCCCACCTGACGGTCAACAAGAACGGAATTCCCTTCGACCCGGAGAAGCCGGCCATCACATCGGGCATCCGGCTCGGCACACCGGCGGGCACCTCGCGCGGCTTCGGCAAGGAGGAATTCCGTGAGATCGGCAGCCTCATCGTCGAGACGCTGGATCGCCTGGCATCGAACGGCGAGGCCGGCAACGCAGCGGCCGAGGCGGGCGTGCGCCTGAAGGTCGAGGCCCTGACCCGTCGCTTTCCCATCTACTGATCCGCGGCGAAACATGCACGAGGGGGCGGAGGCCGACCGGCGCTGGATGAGCGCGGCGCTGGCCCTCGCGCGCCACGGCTTCGGCACGACGGCGCCCAATCCCTGCGTCGGTGCGCTGGTGGTCCGCGACGGCGTCGTCGTCGGACGCGGCGTGACCGCGCCCGGGGGCCGACCCCATGCCGAACCGATCGCCCTCGCCCAGGCCGGCGAGGCCGCGCGCGGGGCAACGCTGGTCGTCACGCTGGAACCCTGTTCCCACCTCGGTCGTGGACGCCCCTGCGTCGAAGCCGTGATCGCAGCGGGCATCGCTCGCGTCGTGGTGGCCTGCCGCGATCCCGACCCGCGGGTCGCGGGGCAGGGGATCGCGGCCCTGCGCGAGGCCGGCCTCACGGTCGAGGTCGGCATCCGCGCGGACGAGGCGCGCCGGGACCACCGCGGGCACATCCGCCGTGTGATCGACGCTCGCCCGAGCCTGACCCTCAAGCTTGCCGAAACGGCCGACGGCTTTGCGGCTGCGCCGCCCGGGACGCCCCGGCTGATGATCACCGGCGCGGTTGCGAACGGGTGGGTGCACGTTGCCCGCTCCATGCACGATGCGGTGCTGGTCGGGGACAAGACGGCGCGGGCCGACGATCCGCTCCTGACCGTTCGCCTGCCCGGCATGGCGGACCGCTGCCCGCTTCGCGTGGTGCTCGACCGGCATGCCGCGCTCGATCCCGCGGCCCGTCTCGCCGGTTCGGCCGGCCGGACGCCCTTGCTGCTGGTCACCGGGCCCGACATCGATGCGGACCGCCGCGCCGCGCTGCGCGAGCGCGGCGTCGAACTGGCCGCCGCTCCCTTACAGCCCGACGGACGGCTCGACCTCGGCGCGGCGCTTCGCCTGCTTGCCGGCCGGGGCATCACGCGGTTGTTCTGCGAGGGAGGCCCGCGCCTGGCCGGCTCGCTGCTCGCGGCCGACCTCGTGGACGAACTCGATCTGCTTACCGGACCGGGCCGGCTTGCCGCGGCGGGAAGGCTTGCGCTCGACGGGCCCGCCCGCGCGCTGCTGACCGATCGGGCCCGCTTCCATCTTGCCGAGGACCGGCCGCTCGGGGTCGACCGGCTGCGCCGTTACGAAAGGATCACGCCATGTTCACCGGACTGATCAGCGACATCGGCGCGATCGTCGCGATAACCCGGACGGGCGATACGACGCGCCTGCGCATCGCCTGCGCCTATCCCGCCGAATCGATCGCGCTCGGCGCGTCCATCGCCTGTTCGGGCCCCTGCCTCACCGCGGTCGCGGTCGACAGGGCCGGCGGACGCACACTGTTCGACGTCGAGGCTGCGCGCGAGACCTTGGAGCGCACCACCCTGGGCCGCTGGACGGAGGGCAAGCGCATCAATCTCGAGCGGTCGCTCAAGATCGGCGACGAACTGGGCGGCCATCTCGTCTCGGGACATGTCGACGGACTCGCGACGGTGGTGGCCCGCACCGACTACGGCACCACGGTGCGCTTCGACATCGAGGCACCCGCGCCCCTCGCCCGCTTCATCGCCGAAAAAGGCTCGATCGCGCTCGACGGAACCTCTTTGACGGTCAACGCGTGCGCGGCAAACCGCTTCTCGGTGTTCCTGATTCCCC
>CAXTVD010000167.1:0-8879 GCA_964247575.1 uncultured Lichenihabitans sp. | reverse complement strand
GCTGAAGGTCATGGACGTCACCCGGCACCGCTCGGTCGAGACGCTCAAGAAATACGACCGGCGCGCGAAGGCCTTCAAGGACCACGCAGGAAAGGGATTCCTCTGATGATGACACTGCGGATCGGGCGGATGATCAGCATCGTCCTTCTGGCCTCGGGCCTGCCGAAGGACCAGTTCGCGCTGCTTCCGGTGTTCGCCGATCGGCCGCGCCGGAAGACGGTGAGTCACTGGGCGAAGCGCGCGTTCTCCAACCGCTACACCGGCGCGGACTTGCGCGCGATCCGGGCCAAGGGCCAGCACCGCGAGTGCGCCCGCCGCCTGGCCCGCATGGGCGCCCTGGCTGCCTGATGCGGATCTCGCGCCGGCGCCTCGCCCTCGTGGCGGCCCTGCTGCCCTTCTCCCGTGGTCTCGCCGAGGCTTCGCCGATGCGCTTCCGCCGTAACGGCCGCGAGGTCGAAGCGCTGCAGTTCGACGGCTCGTCGGCCAGCGCGGCCGAGATCAGCCGCCGCTTCGGCGACGTCGCCCATCACGGCACCAGCCTGCAGGTCGCGACGCCCTTCGGCTGCATCTACGCCGGCGCCGGCATGTGGATCGTGCGCGATCGCGCGACCCGCGCCCTGCACGCCGTCGACCACCGCGAATTCGCAGCCTACGAGGCACTGGCTTGAGCAACAGCCGCACCGTCTGGCTGATCGAACAGGCCTCTCGCCCGGCCGCCCTGCCCCGCTACCTCGCCGAGGACGCGGACGAGGTCCTGCACTGGACCGGCGATCGCGACGCGGCGCTGCGCTTCACGGCCCGGCACCTGGCCGAGCGCTTCGTCCGCCATCGTGTCGCGGAGGCGGTCGTGCTGGCCGACCATGTCGAGGACGCGCTCACGGGCTGGGCGGCGGCCAACATCGAGCTGCGGCATCGCCGCGACGAGCTGGACGCCTTCAAGGCGCGCCAGGCTGCCCCCGCCCTGCCCCGCGCCGCCTGAGGACATCATGCCGAAATCCAAGACCGGACCCTGGCTGATCCAGCTGGGCCGCGAAGCCGCGCCGCTCGCGCGCTATCTCGCCCAGTCCGCTGAAGGTCCGGCTTTCTGGGCCGGCGAAGCCGAGGCGGCCCTGCGCTTCGGCAGCAAGGCGGAGGCCGAGCGGTTCGCGCGCGGTCACGTGGCCGGCGCCGTGTTCGCCGCTCGGGCGTGGTGAGCCGATGAAATTTCTCGACGGCACCCAGGGCGCGATCACTCCCGCCCAGTTTGAGGCGCTCGGTCCGATCGGCCAGGGCATCGTCAACACCGATCGCGACCTGCAGGGCGCCTGTGCCGAGCCGGTCGTCGACTTCGCGGCGGTCCGCGCCCTTCGGCAGGATCGCATGATGCTGCGTAACGCGGCCGCCATCATCTGTCGCCGCCCCGATGGCGGCACCCGTGGAGCAGGCCGCGCATGAGCGACGATCCCGACCTCAAGAAGCTGTCCGACCGCAAGCTGGCCGACCTGTTCGGGGTCGCCGACAAGCAGGCGAAGGCCGCGGCCAAGCACGTCGACAAGATCAAGAAGGAATTCGTGCGCCGCGGGAAGAGCCGGTATCTCGGTGCGGACTATGACGTCGTCAGGGTGACCGGCGAGCAGCAACGCTTCGACAGCGATGCCGTGAAGCTCGAGATGGGCGACGACTGGTATGACGCCCGCAAACATCCCGTGCCGACCACGTCGTGGGTCGTGAGCGCGAAGGCCGTGGCGCCGGTGGCCGAGGTCGCCTGAAGCCAAACTGTTCATGAATTTCGGCGACGCCGCGAAACGGTCGCCGTAAAAGCCTCGTCCAGGACGAGGCAACGGGTGGTGACACACCCGGAGCGCGAGTTAGGACCTCGCATGACAGGAGCCGACCGGATCTCCGGTCCCCCGGCCGCGCACAGCGGCGGGGCTCATCTGGCCCGGTGTCATGCAACACATCGAGAGTGTGCCGTCGCTGACGGCGACGCCGCCGGCTGACCTCTGGTCGCCCGGCGCGCGGCTCCATGCTTTCGATCTCCCGTCGCAGGCCTCCCGGGCCTACTACAACGAGATCGATCCCTATGCCGCGCAGTGGCTCCGCAACCTCATCGCAGCCGGCCATATCGCGCCGGGCGACGTCGACGAGCGTTCGATCGTCGACGTCAAGCCGGCGGACCTCGCCGGATACACGCAATGCCACTTCTTCGCCGGCGTCGGCGTGTGGTCCCATGCCCTTCGCCGGGCCGGATGGGGCGACCAGCGTCCGGCGTGGACCGGCTCCTGCCCTTGCCAACCTTTCAGCGCGGCAGGCAAAGGCGCTGGGTTTGCTGACGAGCGGCACCTTTGGCCCGCCTGGTTCCATCTCATCAGCCAGTGCCGCCTCGAGCGTGTCTTTGGCGCACAGGTTGCGAGCAAGGACGGCCTCGGTTGGCTCGCCGTTGTTCAGGCTGACCTGGAAGGCGCGGGTTACGCCTGCGGGCCGATCGATCTTTGCGCTGCGGGCCTCGGTGCTCCGCACATCCGGCAGCGGCTGTGGTTCGTGGCCGACGCCTCGCGTCAAGGGCGACCGAGACGCTGCGCGATCGGAGAACCGGTCGGGCAGACGGCACGCGGGCGACGACATCCACACGATCGCGGCGCTGGCCGGCTGGCCGACACCACGCGCGGAAGACGGGGAGTCGTCAGGCATCCGCTGGAGCCGGGGGACGTTCGATACGCTGACGGCCGCGACCTCGCTGGCGGGCTGGCCGACGCCGACGGAGAGCGACAGCGCGTCCTCCCGCCGCGACGGCTACATGATCAAGGGTCACCCTGGGACGACGCTGCTCGATGCGGCGAACCTCTCCTCCTGGGCCACGCCCCAGGCCAGGGACGGCAAGGGTTCCCGGACCGGCGAGGCGATGTACACGCACAATGCGCGCCCGTTGAACGAACAGTCGGTGATGCTTGCGGGCTGGCCGACGCCGGTCGCGACCGAGATCGGGAACAGCCTCGAACCGTACAGGGCCATGAAGGCCAACATGGCGACGGGCACCCGGACGGCGATCACGCATCCCTCGGTCGCCGCGCAACTGGCCTGCTGGCCGACGCCGCAGGTCGACAGTTTCAGGAGCCGCTCGGGCGATCGCAAGCACGAGATGGGTCTCGATCAGATGGCGCGGTCCATGACGGACAGCCCGGCCCGGTTAACGGCCTCTGGCGAGATGCTGACTGGCTCCGCTGCCGGGATGGAAAGTGGCGGCCAGTTGGACCCGGCACATTCCCGCTGGCTCATGGGGTTGCCGCCCGCGTGGGACGTCTGCGCGCCTACGGCAACGCGATCAATGCTGAAGCGGCTGCGGCCGTCATCTTGGCCAGCATGACGCACGGTTTGGAAGAGGGCGATCTCGCCATGGCTGGCGAGATCGCTTAGATTGCCCTCGTCCGCGGTGACGAGGCCGAAATGCCCTCGTCCCAGGTGACGGGGGCTCGGGTGGTGACACACCCGGAGCGCGAGTTAGGACCTCGCATGACAAGAGCTGGCCAGTCATCTGGTCATCCCCGTCGCCGCCTGCGGCGGGGCTCATGTAGCCCGAGGTCATGCAAGAAATCGAGAGTGGGCCGGCGATGCCGGTCGCGCAGCTGGGCGACGTCTGGTCGCTCGGGGCGCATCGGCTTGTCTGCGGCGATGCCACGGACCCTGCCGTGGTGGCGCTGGCGCTGAACGGCGCCGTCCCGCACCTGATGGTGACGGACCCGCCCTACGGCGTGAACTACGACCCGGCTTGGCGCGCGAAAGTCGTCGACGTCGCCAGCGGCAGGGCAAAGACGCCACGCGCCGTCGGCAAGGTCGCCAACGACCATCGGGCCGACTGGCGCGAGGCCTGGGCGCTCTTCCCCGGCGACGTTGCCTATGTCTGGCACAGCGGGCTGCACGGCGACCAGGTGCGCGCCAGCCTCGAGGCGAGCCGCTTCCTGATCCGGTCCCAGATCGTCTGGGACAAGGGCCGGCTGATCATCTCGCGCGGCCACTATCACTGGCGGCACGAGACGGCCTGGTACGCGGTGCGCAAGGGCAGGACCGGCCATTGGGCCGGCGACCGCAAACAGACCACCGTGTGGCTGATCCCGCACCGGCGCTCTGAAACGGGCCACGGGACGCAGAAGCCGCTGCTCGCGATGCAGCGCCCCATGGAGAACAATTCGCGGCCCGGCGACGCGGTCTACGACCCCTTCGTCGGGTCCGGCACCACGATCATCGCGGCCGAAACGATCGGCCGCATCTGCCACGCGGTCGAGATCGACCCCGTCTATGTCGACGTCGCGGTCCGGCGCTGGGAAGCGCTCACGGGACGAACGGCGACCCGGCTTCCAGCCCCCGAGGACCCCGCATGATCATCACGCCCAGCCAGAAGACGACCACCGTGTTCGCCGTCGTCATGGACGCCGCCGACGTCAACGACCTGGTCGCCAGCGCGCTGCGCGCCAGGATCGGCGTGGCCGACTATCCCGGCGTGACCGTGGGCATCACACTCGCGCCCGCGTCCGACGGCTCGATCGGCGGCACGGCGAGCGTCGTGGTCGAGACGACCCAGCTGGCGCCGGACGCCGCCTCGCCGGCCGGCAATGGTCTTCCGGATTCGGGCAATGTTCTTCCTGCCGAAACGCCGGTGATGCAGCCGGATCCGTCAGTTCCGCCGGTCCCGCCGGCGGTGCCGAGTTTCGTTCCGGGCTTCGCCATCCAGCCGCCGGCTGTGCAGCCCGCCGCCTGACATCGTCCTCGCGGCCGTGCGCGGCCGCCGAGCTTTGCTGTTGGCCACCACTCCCTCAGCTCTTGGTCCGGACCAGGCGCGAGAGCATCGGAACGGTTGAACAGCTCAAGCGGGTCGCGCCAGCCCAACGGCCCGGCCCGCCGAATTCGCCCGAACGGGCCGCATACTTCACGCGAGATCCGCATGCTCGGCTTCATCACCGCCTGGAGCCTGCTGCTGCTCGCCTTCGCGATCGCGCGAACCCTCATCCACGACTGATCCACCGAGGTCCGCCATGCTGCCACCGCCCGCGCCGGTCGTCGTCGTGCGCGCGGACTACGGCGGCGATGTCGGCACCTTCTCGGCGCGGATCAGCCAGTATCTCAAGCGCAAGGTGACGGTGCGGGTGGAAGGCGACTGCGCCTCGGCCTGCACCATGCTGGCGGCCCTGCCCCCGTCCCGGCTCTGCGTCGCGGCGACCGCGACCTTCGGCTTCCACCAGGCCTACCACCCGCACCCGGACCTGCCCTTCGACGCGTCCGACCGCTCCGAGGAAGGCACCGCCGAACTCGAGCGGCACTATCCGCCGGCGCTGCGGTCCTGGCTCGATCGCAACGGCGGGCTGACGAAGGACCTGATCTTCCTCCAGGGCGACGACCTCCGCAGCGTCTTCCGGATCTGCGGCTCGCCCTACCCCGATTTCCCGGTCGTCTCGACCGACCAGCGTGCCGCGGATGGACCGGGCGCTGGTCGGCTCGAGCGCGAACACGGAGGCCGCTGAATGAGCGCCGGACACCGGATCCTTGGCTTCGCCGGTTTGCTCCTGCTCGCCAGCTTGGCGCCCCGTGGCCGCCGCCCCGAACCGGCGAGCACGGCGCACGATCCAAAGCCTAAACAGCTGCGGAAGCCGTCCTTTACGCCCAAACCCGACGCTGCGGTGGCCAAGACCAACCCGGTCTCGGTCTGGGTGCTGTGCCAGGTGCTCCCGACGTTTCATGTGCTCATGGTGTCGGCCGACCAAGCCCGCCTTCGGTTCGAAATGAACGAACTGGCCGAGATGCACAACGAGGCTCGCGGACAGCAGCTTTTCAGCTGGCAGATCCGGATCGCGGACCACCTCTTCCCGCTGCCGAATGCTCCCGTTTGAGAGAGCGGATTACTTCCGATAATCCTCATTCCCGGAAGCAAAAGCGGGTCTCAGCATGGCCTGCCAGTCCTGCGCTGAGCGTCGGGCCGCCATCGTCGCGATGAGCAGGCGAGCGGTCCGGGCCATCCGGCAGCCGGACACCCGCACCCTCGTCGAGCGCATCAAGGCGTTTCACCAGGAGCAGAAGCGCGATGGCCGCCCTCCTCGAGGTGAAGGTTGACCCCGCGCAACTGAACCGGATCGGCAACCTGCTCGGCCAGGCCGGAGCCAATGCACCCGCCGCGATCGCGAGGGCGGTGAACCACACCGGCGACAAGGCGAAGACGCGGATGGTCAGGACCCTCACGGTCCAGACCGGCCTGAAGCGCGGCGTCATCGTCCGTGCGCTGCACGTCACGAAGGCGAGCGGCAAAGGCGCGCTGACCTACACGATCCGCAGCGCCGGCGGGAACGTCTCCCTTCGCTACTTCGGCGCGCGCGAGACCCGTGCCGGTGTGAGCGCCGCACCCTGGGGACACCGACAGGTCTTCGCCGGCACGTTCATGAAAGGCGGCCGCTTTCCGAACCGCGTCGCCCTCCGGATGAATGGGCAGGTGATGCAGCGTAACGGGTCGAGCCGCATGCCCATCCACAGCGTGAAGTCGGGACTCTACATCCCGAACGAGATGGTCAGCGGGGCGACGGCCGCGGCGTTCCGCGAGGTGGCCGAGCGCGACCTTCCCGACCGCCTCGTTCACGAGTTGCTGCGGGTGTTTGGCGGCTGACCAAGGGGTAGCTGCACAGAAGGCCACAGAGCGGCGTCTCTGGCCGGCGAGGCTTCCTAACGCGCAACCCTGTCCAAGGGCGTTGGTGACCATCGGAGGGCCGCCGGTAGGGCTTCCTTGGGGGATCGCCCACCCTCAAGGGTCCTCCCCGGCCCCCCGGCCCATGCGGGGATAAATCCCCCCAAGAGAGGGCCAGTCGCACCCCGAAAACAAAGCCTAAAGTCGGGCTAAAGTCGGGTTGAACGGAAACCCTCAATTCACTGAAAAATGGGCAAAAACGGCGTTTTCAGCCGACTTTAGCAGCTAAAGTCGGGCCTAAAGTCGAGCGGGCCGAAAGCCTAAAGTCGGGACCGCGATGGCAACCTCCGAAACGCCCGTTTCGAAGGGCGACTTCGCCAGGATCTGCAATGTCAGCCCTGGCCGGGTCACGCAGTGGATCCAGGAGGGCAAGATCAGCGGCCCGGCTCTGGTCGGAGAGGGCCGCTCGGCGCGGATCGTCCCCTCGATCGCCCGGAAGCAGATCAAAGCCCGCACCGACAGCGGGCAGGCCTTCGGCAACGGGCTGAAGACCAATCTCGACCAGCCGGCCCGGCTCCCGCGGGCCGCATCGAAACCCGAGCGGCCTGCCGGCGTGCCGGGAAGCGACGCCCTCGATGACCCGGCGGCGTCCGGGCTCGACAAACTCGACACGCGGATCAAGCAGGAGCGTCTGGAGGCTCTCGAGCGGGCCAACCGCAAGGCGGCCGAGGACGAAGCCGCCGCCCAGGGCCGCTACACCAGCACGGCGGCGACCAGGCGCCAGCTCACCATGGTGGCGGCCCAGACCATGCGAATCTTCGAAGGTGCCCTGCCCGAATTCGCCTCGGCGCTGGCGGCCATCTTCAAGGTCCAGGAGCGCGACGTCCTGCTGATCCTCAACGAGCAGTTCCGCAAGGTGCGGGACCAGGCGACGCAAGCTCACAAGCGGGCGGCGGAGACCCTTCCCTCGCTCATGGCCGACGACGAGGCGTCCCCGGAGGCGTGACCCCGCAATGACGATGCTCGCCAACGCCGAGCGCCTCATGCACGAGGCGATCGCCGCGGCGCTCCAGCCGCCCCCGCCCGTCGACTACCTGCAATGGGCAGTCGACAACATCGTCTTCACCAAGCGCGAGACGCCCGAGCCGGGCCCCTACAATCCGGCCCGCTTTTCCTACTTCAACGAGGTGCTGCGGGCGCTGAGCCCGTCCGATCCCTGCCGGATCGTCACGCTGGCGAAATCGGCGCAGCTGGGCGGCACGGTGCTCGCCAACGTCTTCACCGCCGGGTCCATGGACATGGATCCGGGCGACCTGATGTACGCGCACCCGACGGACAACAACGCCCAGCGCTGGAGCAAGATGAAGCTCAAGCCGCTGCTGCGCAGCACGGCGGCGCTGTGCCGGATCTTCCCCGAGCGATCGCGGGATGGCGGCGACTCGACCCTCTACAAGGAACGGGCCGACGGCCTCGGCGCCATCCTGATCTCGGGCGCCAACTCGCCGGCGTCCCTGTCCCAGGTCACGATGCCCCGGCAGGTCCAGGACGACCTGAGCAAATGGGAGAACAACGCCGGCGGTGATCCCGAGAGTCAGGCCGACAGCCGCTCGCGGGCGATCACCTTCGCCAAGATCTTCAAGATCTCGACGCCCCTGGTCATGCCGGGGTGTCGCATCACCAAATCCTACGAGGCCGGAAGCCAGGAGCGCTGCTTCGTCCCCTGTCCGCACTGCGAGCACATGCAGACGCTGGAGTGGGACAACATGCAGGTGAACCTCGACGAGGAGGATCCCGAGCAGGCCTTCTTCAGCTGCATCGAATGCGGCGGCGTCATCGAGGAGCACCATCGCAAGTGGATGCTCGAGCGCCACGAATGGCGCGCGGCCAACCCGAAGATGAAGCGGCTGCACCGCTCATTCTACATCTGGTCCGCCTACAGCTTCCTCCAGAGCTGGCGGCAGATCGCCCTCGAATGGTTCAAGGCCAAAGGCGATCCGGGCGCCGAGCAGACCTTCCTCAACGATACGGTGGGCCTTGCCTACCGGGCCCAGAGCGAGGCACCGCCCTGGGAGGGCCTCCGCGACCGTGCCGCGGCCTCCGACTATGTCCGTGGCACGATCCCGAAAGGGGCGCTCCTCCTCACCATGGGCTTCGACTGCCAGGTCGACCGCGTCGAGTGGCAACTGGTCGGCTGGGGCCGGGACCTCAGGCGCTACGTGGTCGAAAAGGGCGTCGTGCC
>CAXTVD010000166.1:0-8886 GCA_964247575.1 uncultured Lichenihabitans sp. | reverse complement strand
CCAGATCCTCGAACTCTATCTCAACCGGGTCTATTTCGGCTCGGGCGCCTACGGGGTGGAAGCCGCCGCGCAGCGTTACTTCGGGCATGGCGCGCGCGCCGTGACGCTGCCCGAGGCCGCCGTCCTCGCCGGCCTCATGAAGGCGCCGACCAAGCTCGCGCCCAACCGCAACCCGGAGGGCGCCACCGAGCGCGCAGCCCAGGTCATCGCGGCCATGGCGGAGGAGCGTATGATCACCGCCGAGGCGGCCAAGGCCGCCCTCGCGAAGCCCGCCCACGCCGTCAAGGAACGGGACGGCGGGGCCACCAACTACGCCGCCGACTACGTGATGGACGTGCTCGACGACACGATCGGGGCGATCGACGGTGATATCGTGGTCACCACGACGATCAGCCCGGCGCTGGAGCGCGCGGGCGAGGCGGCGCTCGACGAGGGCCTCGCGGCCAAGGGCGGCAAATACGGCGTGACGCAGGGCGCCCTGGTCGCCCTCGACCCCGCCACGGGCGCGATCAAGGCGCTGATCGGGGGCCGCAGCTATGGCGACAGCCAGTTCGACCGGGCGGTCGCGGCCAAGCGCCAGCCGGGCTCCGCCTTCAAGGCCTTCGTCTATCTGACCGCGCTGGAACACGGGCTGACCCCGGACACGGTGCGGGACGACGCACCGATCAACATCAAGGGCTGGCAGCCCGAGAATTTCGAGCATCAGTATCTCGGGCCCGTGACGCTCACCCGAGCGCTGGCCCAGTCGATCAACACGGTCGCGGTGCGGCTCGGGGTGGAGGTCGGCGCCCGCGCGGTGATCCGCACGGCGCACCGGCTCGGCATCACCTCGGACCTGCAGCCGAACGCCTCGATCGCGCTCGGCACCTCCGAGGTGACGCCGCTCGAACTGGCGGCCGCCTACGCGCCCTTCGCCAACGGGGGCCTGGGCGTGCAGTCGCACATCATCACGCGCGTGAAGACGACGGAGGGCAAGCTCCTCTATCAGCGCAAGGGCGGCGGCTTCGGGCGGGTGATCGACGCCGGCCATGTCAGCGACATGGACGGCATGCTGCAGCAGGTCGTGCTGTCCGGTACCGGCCGCAAGATGGACCTGCCGGGCTGGCAGGCGGCGGGCAAGACGGGCACCAGCCAGGATTTCCGCGACGGCTGGTTCGTCGGCTTCACCGGCCCGCTCCTGGCCGATGTGTGGCTCGGCAACGACGACGGCACCCCGACCAGGAAGATGCTCGGCGGCACCCTTCCGCTCGAAGTCTGGAGCCGCTTCATGCGGGCCGCGTTGAAGGCGACGACGCCCGTCCCGCTGCCCGGCTATGCGCCGCAGGCCGCTCCGCTCCCGCCGCTGCCCGGCCTGCCCGGCGACGGCCCGGTCGCGTCCCTCAATCCGGGGCCGCCGCGGCCCGTCGTGCCGGACGCACCCGCGACGCTCGGCCAGCTGATCTCCTCGGCGCTCGGTGGGCCGAAGCCCGCTCCGCCCCCGGCGCAGCCGCGCGCGCCCCTGGTGCTCAATGCGGCCGCACGGGCCCCGGCGGTTCCGCAAACGCCCCGCGACCGGGATCCGGAGGCGCTGCTCCCGCCCGCCGACATTCCCGGGCGCCAGGCCGGGGATCTCCCGTCCGGGCAGGATCGCAACCTTCTCCAACGCCTCTTCGGCGGGTGAAGCCGGCCGGTCCGCGCCGCAGCGGACCTCGCATGCCGCATCCGGTCGTGCTTAGACCGGAGCTTGATCCGTTGGTGCAGGACGGGGGGCCGCATGGGCGACATTCAAAGACTGGCGGCCGGCAGCATCGTCGTCGCCCTGATCGTCCTCGGACTGAAGGCCCTCGCCTACGGCCTGACGGGCAGCGTGGCGCTCTACTCCGACGCGCTTGAAAGCATCATCAACGTCCTGACCGCGGTGGCGGCCTTCCTCGCGGTGCGGCTGAGCGCCAAGCCGGCCGATCGCAACCATCCCTACGGCCATCACAAGGCGGAGTATTTCTCCGTGATCCTGGAGGGGATCTGCATCGCCCTCGCGGCGATCTCCATCCTGCGCGAGGCGGTGCTCACCTTTCACGCTCCCCACCAGATCGATGCGCCGCTCAGCGGCCTTCTCGTGAGCGGCATCGGCACGACCCTGAATGCGGGGTGGGGCGTCCTACTGACCCGCCGGGGGCGGCGGCAGCGGTCGCCGGCGCTGGTCGCGGATGGCCGCCATTTGTTCGTGGATGTGTATTCCTCGCTCGGCGTGATCGTCGGCGTCGTCCTGGTGGTGGGAACGGGCGTGCTGGTGCTGGACCCCATCGTGGCGGCCCTCGTCGCGCTCAATATCCTGTGGTCGGGCTGGGGCCTGCTGAAGGAGAGCGTCGCCGGGCTCATGGACGAGGCCGTTCCGTCCGACCAGCTCGACCGCTTTGAGGCTGTCCTGTCGGCCGAGCGCGACGGCACCATCGAGATCCACGATCTCAAGACCCGGGCGGCGGGCAGCGTCACCTTTGTCGAGTTCCACCTCGTCGTGGCGGGCCAGATGTCGGTGACCGACAGCCACGCAATCTGCGACCGGCTGGAACGCGCGCTGCGCCGCGAGTCGCCCGGTGCCGTGGTGACCATCCATGTCGAGCCCGAGCACAAGGCCAAGCAGACGGGGGTCATGGTAGTGACGTGAGAGGCGATGACGGGACCGGACGCCGTCGAGCCTCGCGCTGTCGGCCCGCCCGTTCAGCCCGGCGGAGTCGAGAAGGTCGTGGTCGTCACGCGACCGCCGGTCAATGGCTTGTCGAGCCGACCCCGATCGTGGCGCTCGTGCCCGGGCCGTTGGAAGGGGTTCCGCTCGCCGTCGTCGCCGTCGTGCTGCTGCCCGCGCCGCTGGCCGCGCCGGTCATCCCGGTCGCCGCGGCGCCGCCCGTATTTGCGGTGTTCGGTCCGCTGGTCGCCACGGTGCCCGTCGCGATCACGCTTTGGGCCATCGCCCCGCCTGCGATCAGCAGCACGGAGGCGACCGTCACGACGACAATGGGAGCCTTGATCATGACGAGCCTCAACCGGGTGCGCGAAACAGAACATCGCGACGACACCCCGGACCCGGGCTTGGTTCCCCGCAAGGGCTCGACCGACAGCCTCCCGGTCGTGACTCGATGATCGTTGCTTAACAGGTCGTGACCGGGATGTTGGGCAGCGTCACGGACGCCGCCATCCCGGGATGCGCTCAGTCCACCTTTTCGTCGGGGTACACGCCCCACAGATCGGTCTGTCTCATGTAGCCATCGAAGCCCTCGCCCCAGACGTGGCACCACCCACCGTCGCAACGCTTCACGTTGGCGAGCACGCCCGGCTGCAGGTTGGCGAGGACCTTGCTGTCGTCCGACGAACCGGCCTGCAGCTTGAGCAGCATGTCCTTCTTCCAGGGCGCCACCAGCGCGGTGCGGCGCCCCGACAGGAGCGAATGCAGCACCCAGCCCTCCGATCCATCGGAGTCCCGGATCTTGCGCCAGGTGTCGAACTCGGCGGTGATCTCGACCGGCAGGCCCGCCCGCTGGAACACCCAGGAGGTCCGGTGGTCCTTCGAGGGGCCTTCGCGGAGATTGACACGATCGGATTTCAGGCTGACGTAGCGGGGCAGGGCGAGCCCGGTGGAGGTGCCGAGCTGGTCGGCTCGTGCCGGCGCCGACCCGATGAGGACGGCCGCGGCCGCCAGCATGAGAGCCCCGCTCCGGACCCCGGTCCACCGCCTGTCGCTCGCCTTCGCCATGCCTCACCCGCTCCCCTCGATCACCCGTCACTCTGGTGAGGCATGCTTAAAAGCTGGTAAAGGGCGTAAAGTGTGGCTGCCGCAGCAGCCAAGGCAGGCGGCTCGACGCCCTGAACGGAGCCACCCTTGGCGCGCCCCAAACCCGTCGTGGTCGTCACCCGCCGGTTGCCCGAGCCGATCGAGCGGCGCATGAGCGAGCTCTTCGAAGCGCGGCTGAATGCCGACGACCATCCCTTCGGACCCGAGGAGCTCGCGGCGGCCCTCGAGGGCGCCGATGTCCTGGTGCCGACGGTCACCGACCGGATCGGCGAGGCCGTGCTGGCCCGTGGCGGCCCCCGCCTCAAGCTGATCGCCGCCTTCGCCAACGGGACGGACAATATCGACGTGGGCGCGGCCCAGGCGCGCGGCATCACGGTCACCAACACGCCGGGCGCGCTGACGGAGGACACGGCCGACATGACGATGGCGCTGATCCTCGCGGTGGCCCGCCACATCGTCGCCGGCGCGGCCGTCATCCCCGACGATCGCTGGGCGGGGTGGTCGCCGACCTGGATGCTGGGCCACCGGATCACCGGCAAGAGCCTCGGCATCGTGGGCATGGGGCGGATCGGCCAGGCGCTCGCCCACCGGGCGCGGGCCTTCGGGCTGTCGATCCACTACCACAACCGCCGCCGCGTCGCCCCGGCGATCGAGGCGGCCCTGGGCGCCACCTATTGGGATTCGCTGGACCAGATGCTGGCGCGGATGGACATCGTCTCCGTGCACTGCCCGCATACGCCCGCGACCTTCCAGCTCCTGTCCGCGCGGCGCCTCGCCCTCATGCGTCCCGACGCACTGATCGTGAACACGGCGCGCGGCGAGATCATCGACGAGAAGGCGCTCGTCGCGATGCTGGAGAAGGGCCTGCTCGCGGGCGCGGGCCTCGACGTCTTCGAGCAGGAGCCGCTCGTGTCGCCCAAGCTCGTCCGTCTCGCCCGGGCGGGCAAGGTCACCTTGCTGCCCCATATGGGGTCGGCGACGATCGAGGGCCGGATCGAGATGGGCGAGAAGGTCATCGTCAACATTCGCGCCTTCATGGACGGGCACCGTCCGCCCAATCGGGTGCTGCCGGGCGATGCCTGAGGCCATCGCTAGCTGTCCATCGCCGCCTTGGAGAACGCCACCACGCGCTGCCGCTGCTCCCCGAGGCCGGCGATGCCGAGCGCCATGGTGTCGCCCGCCTTGAGGAAGACCGGCGGCTTCATGCCGATGCCGACGCCCGGCGGGGTGCCCGTGGTGATCACGTCGCCCGCCTCCAGCACCATGAAGTGCGAGATGTAGGACACGATCTTCTTCACGTTGAAGATCATCGTGCCGGTGCTGCCGGTCTGCGCGCGCCGGCCGTTCAGGTCGAGCCACATGTCGAGCCGCTGCACGTCGGCGATCTCGTCGGGGGTGACCAGCCACGGCCCGAGCGGCCCGAAGGTGGGACACCCCTTGCCCTTCATCCACTGGCCGCCGCGCTCCATCTGGTAGTCGCGTTCGGAGACGTCGTTGCACACGCAGTAGCCCGCGACATGCGCATCCACCTCCGATTCGGTGAGGTAGGAGGCGCGGGTGCCGATCACGATCGCCAGCTCGACTTCCCAGTCGGTCTTCTCCGAACCGCGGGGCAGCATCACGGCATCGTCGGGCCCGACGATGCAGTTCGGCGCCTTGTTGAAGAGGATCGGCTCCTTGGGAATCGGGGCGCCCGTCTCGGCAGCGTGGTCGGCATAGTTCAGGCCGACGGCGATGAAGTTGCAGGGGCGGGTGACGCAGGGTCCGATCCGCGGCGTCCCCTCGACCAGGGGCAGCGTATCGACGGGCACGGCGGCCACCCGGGCCAGCGAAGCCGGCGAGAGATGGTCGCCCCCAAGGTCCCCGCCGAGCACCGCGCCGATGTCCCGGATGCGGCCCGACCCGTCCAGCAGACCGGGCTTCTCGCGGCCTGTCTCGCCATAGCGCAGCAGCTTCATCGATCTGTTCTCCCCTCGAGGCGACCGGAGGCATGAAGGCCCGTTCGGGGCCCGGGCGCCGTCGGTCTGGATAGCGTCGTTCGCTGGATCATAGGGCGGCCACGGCAAAAAGGCGCGGCGAACAGAGGATGAATCCGTGGCCCGGACCGACGTTTCAGCCCGGCCGGACAATGGACCTCATCCGGCGCTTCACCGCCGACCGGCGGCCCGCGGGAGAGGGTGGGATCGTTCCGGAGGCGAGATCGTCGATGATCGGGCAGTCCGGCCGGTCGTTGCCGCCGCAGCGCGCGGCCAGGGTCGAGAGGGTGGCGACCATCGCCTTGAGGTCGGCGATCTTCCGCTCGAGGCCCGCGACGTGGGCGAGCGCAAGGTTCTTGACCTGGGCGCTCGCCCGGTCCCTGTCCTGCCACAAGGCGAGGAGGTCCGCGATCTCCGCCACGGCGAAGCCGAGATCCCGGGCGCGGCGCACGAAGCGCAGCGTGTGGACGTCGGCCTCCTCGTAGTGCCGGTAGCCGCTGTCCGACCGGTCGGCGGGCCGCAGGAGCCCGATCGACTCGTAGTAGCGGATCATCTTGGCCGATACGCCCGACGCGGCTGCAGCCTGCCCGATGGTCATCACGACAGGTCCTCCTCAGCTCCGCTTCGGCTCCGATATGGGCTTCCCTTCGTGGGACCAGCAAGGACCCACCGTCGCCGAGCCGAGCAGGAGCCACAGGCCGCCCACCAGGAAGCCGCTCGCGACGTCGCTGAGGTAGTGGACATTCAGAAAGAGACGGCTGAAGCCGATCAGGAGCACGACGGCGGCGGCGATGCCCCAGACAGCGGCCCGCTCGGCCCGCCCGGTCCGATGGCTTGCCACCAGGACGGCGAGGATGCCGACGATCGCGAGCGTCCCCGCGGAATGGGCGCTCGGGAACGACGGTGACGACGCGGTGGCGACGCCGGGCAGGAAAGCCGGCCGCGGCCGATCGACGGCAAACTTCGTCGCCCAGACGGTCGCTTCCGTGCCGATGACCGTGATCCAGAGCGGGCGCAGAAGCGCCGTCCGTCCGGCGCTCCACAGCATGGCGCTCGCGGAGCCGGCCATTGCGAGGCGGCATGCACCGGTCCCCATCGTCGTGATCCAGAGGAAGGCGGCGAGCAGGGCCGGGGTCCGGTAGGGGGCGAAGGCGGCATTCACGGCAAGGTCGATGGGCATCGTGAGGCCCTGCTCCACGGCCATCGACAGGCCGACGAGCAGGACAAGGGCAATGGCCGACGCTCCGACGCGCCATCGCACGGTCACGTGAAAGGCCGAAGGCATGCCGGGCTACTTGGCAAAGTGGAAGGCGGGTGCGCTCTTGAGCTGCTCGGCGGTCATATCGATCGTGCCATGATCGGGGTATGCGGTGCTGTGCGGAGCCATCCCCGTCATGTCGGGGGCGCCGCTCACCGCGCCCAGCGTCATGGGAGACGCCACGCTTCCCGCCGGGCCGGCCGCGGTCGCCGCCGGAAGCCCGGCCGCATCGGTCGGATCGGGCGGTGTTCCGAGGCCGACCGGCGCGGCCGGATCCAGGCCGCCATTCCGTGCCGCCGATCCCATCGCGCTGCCGGGCGCCGCCGCGCCGGTGGCCGGAGGCACGATCGGCTGGTCGGTGAAGGTGACCTGGTCGAACCGCAGGGCCACATCCTTCTCGCCAAGGCCGAGGAAGCCGCCGACACCGATGACGATGAACGCCGCCCGTCCATCCTTGCCGAGGAGCACGTCGCTGATCGCGCCCACGCGCTTCTTGTCCGGCCCGTAGATGCCGATGCCGGCCAGCTTGGAGGCGCGCCACTGGTCGGAGCCCTGCTGCGTCGGCCCGTCGGCCGGCGCGGCGAGGCCGATCCCGGCCATGAGCGTCAAGAAGGCGAAGGCGGTCGATGCGATGGATGCACGGGCCATGCGAGTTCCCCAATCGGCTTGTCCTGGGGTCACAACGCCGGGCCCGAGGGGCGGGGTCCCCGCGGATGGTCAGGCGCCGTCCGGCAGACGGGCATCACGCCCCGCGCCGCAGCCTCGCCCCGATCGTGCCGACAAGGCCGGCGCGAAAGCCCAGCACGCAGACGACGAAGATCGCTCCCTCGATCACCTGCACCCAGGAGCCGATGGAGGCGAGGTAGAACTCGGTCGCCAGCACGATCGCGGCGCCGGCCAGGGGCCCGAACTGGGTGCCCAGGCCGCCGATCAGCGTCATCAGGACCACCTCGCCCGACATGGTCCAGTGCACGTCCGTGAGGGACGCCAGCTGGAATACCAGGGCCTTCATGGAACCGGCGAGGCCGCACACGGCCGTGGAGAGGACGAACAGGGCGAGGCGGTAGCGGTCGACGTCGTAGCCAAGCGAGATCGCGCGCGCCTCGTTCTCCCGGATCGCCCGCACGACGTGGCCGAAGGGCGAATGCACGATCCGGGCGACGAGCAGCAGCGCGAGCAGGAAGACCACGCCCACGACCGCGTAGAGCGCGCGGTCGTCCGACAGATCGAACAGGCCGAACAGCCGGCCGCGCGGCACGGCCTGCAGGCCGTCCTCGCCGCCCGTGAAGGGGACCTGCAGCGCCACGAAATAGACGAGCTGCGCCAGGGCCAGGGTAATCATGGCAAAGTAGATGCCCTGCCGGCGGATCGCCACGAGGCCGAAGACCAGCCCGAGAGCCGCCGCGGCCGCCGTGCCCGCCGCGACGGCCGCTTCGGGCGGCCAGCCCCAGGCCTTGGCGGCATAGGCGCAGACATAGCTCGCCGCCCCGAAATAGGCGGCGTGTCCGAAGGACAGCAAGCCGCCGAAGCCGAGCAGCAGGTTGAAGCCCGCCGCGAACAGGCCGAAGCACATGACCTTCATCAGAAAGACGGGGTAGGCCAGGGCCGGCCCGACGATCACCAGCACCGCCAGGAGGACAAAGCCTCGCATGGCCCCCAAGCCCGTCCGGAGGGCCGGCGCGGCCGGCGCCGTCCGGCTGCCCGCCGCCGTCACGTGGCGCGTCCGAACAGGCCGGCCGGCTTGATCAGCAGCACGACGATCATGATGGCGAAGATCACCGTGGCGGAGGCGGCGGGGTAGACCACCCGGGTCAGGCCCTCCGCCAGCCCGAGGCCGAAGCCGCTGACGATGGAGCCCAGGATCGAGCCCATGCCGCCGATCACCA
>CAXTVD010000165.1:6376-8970 GCA_964247575.1 uncultured Lichenihabitans sp. | reverse complement strand
GCAAGCGTTCGCTCGCCCGGCCCTATCTCTCCGCGCCCCACCGCAAGCAGCTGGTCGGGCTGCTCACGGCCGATCCCGGCACGGTGCTGGAGGAGGGCGCCCAGATCATCGACACCGCAGAGGCCAGGACCGGCACGCACGCGCTGGGGCACGTGACCTCGGCCTATGCCAGCCCCGCCGCCGGCCGCTCGATCGCCCTGGCGGTGGTCGAGCGCGGCCGCTCGCGGATGGGCGACACGCTGTTCGTCCCCATGCCGGACGGGGTCCTCGCGGCGAAGGTCGTCGCGCCCGTCTTCTACGATCCCACGGGAGAGCGCCTGAATGGTTGAGGCCGCCTTGCGCCGCGCCAGCCCGCTCGCGGGACACCAGCGGGCCGCTGTCACGCCGCTGCCGCCCACGACCCTGCTCTCCGCCCGCGGCGGCCCGGAGGCCGCGCGCCGCATCGGCCGGGCCTTCGGCGTCGACCTTCCGGCCGAACCGCTCCGCGCCCGCGAGGCGGACGGACGGGCCGCGCTGTGGCTCGGGCCGGACGAGTGGCTGCTGCTGGCGCGCGACGACGACCGGACCCTCGCGCGGACACTGGAGGCGGCCCTCGCCGGCGAGCCCGGCTGCGTCGTCGACGTGTCGCATCGTAACACCGGCTTCGCCGTGGCGGGGCAGGGAGCAGCGGACGCCCTGAACGCCGGCTGCCCGCTCGACCTCGGGCTCGAGGCCTTTCCGGTCGGCATGTGCACCCGCACCGTCCTCGCCAAGGCCGACGTGGTGCTGTGGCGCCGCGCCGACGACGCGTTCCGGCTGGAATGCTGGCGCTCCTTTGCGCCCTACGTCGTCGACCTGCTGCGGCAGGCCGCGCAGGACTGCGGCTGAGGGGTCCCTCGCCCTCCACCGACGTCTTCAGGAATCGACGCGGCCCTCCCAACCGGGCCTGGGTGCCGAGCCAGGTCCGGAACACCGCTCAGCCCGATGCACTGGGCTGAGGGGTCGCGGCAAGGTCCCGAGTGACGTTGCCGTCCAAGCCGGTTACGCTTGCTGCCGTTCTCGACCGAAGTGGACCCGCCGCGGTGCAAGCTTTTCGTCCCAGTGCGGCCGCAGAGCCGGACGACGCGCCGGTGGTGCGGCATGGTGGCGACCTCGCCGGGGCGCGGCTGCGCTTTCCCGACGCCCCGCTGCCCTGGGTCGACCTGTCGACCGGCCTCAACCCCGTCCCGTACCCGGTCCCTCCGCTCGCCGCGGCGGCCTGGGCCCGACTGCCCGATACGGATGCGCTGGCCGGCCTGGAGGCCGCAGCGGCCCGTGCCTATGGCGTTCGTCCGGAGGCCGCCGTGGTGGCCGCACCTGGCACGCAGGCCCTCATCCAGCTGCTGCCGCGGCTGCGGCCGGCGCGGGAGGTGGCGGTGCTCGGCTTCGGCTATGCGGAACACCCGGCGGTCTGGCGGGCGGCCGGCGCGCGCGTGACGGTGGTGGACGATGTCGCGCTGCTCCGCCGGGCGGATGTCGCCGTCGTCGTCAATCCCAACAATCCCGACGGCCGGCAGGTCGACCCGGCCGACCTGGCCGACCTTGCCGGGGCCCTTGCCGCGCGGGGCGGTCTCCTGGTCGTCGACGAGGCCTTCGCCGATGTGATGGACCCGGAGGCGAGCCTCGTCCCGCGGCTGCCCGCCCATGCGGTGGTCCTGCGCTCCTTCGGCAAGGCTTATGGCCTTGCCGGGCTGCGGCTCGGCTTTGCCATCACCATGCCCGAGCGGGCGGTGGGGCTCAGGCGTGGGCTCGGGCCATGGCCGGTCTCGGGGCCGGCCATCGCGGTCGCGAGCCGGGCGCTGGCCGATGAGGCGTGGCTTCCGGATGCCGTCCGGCGGCTTCGGGGCGAGGCCGCCCGTCTCGACGGCCTGTTCGCCGCGGCCAGGCTTCCGGTGATCGGCGGCACGCCCCTGTTCCGCCTCGTCGAGACACCGTTGGCCGGCGACTGGTTCGAACGGCTGGGCCGCGCGGGCCTCCTTGTCCGCGCCTTCGCCGAGCGCCCGCACTGGCTGCGCATCGGCCTGCCCGGCGATCCGCCGGCCTGGGACCGCCTGCGCGCGGCCCTGCTGGGATGACCGCCCGCGAGGCGCATCACGCCGATCCTGCGAGCCCGGAGGCGGCTCGCGCCCTGCGCCGCGGCTGGACGACGGGCACCTGCGCCGCGGCGGCCACCCGGGCCGCCTTCGAGGCCCTGCTCGGGATCGAGCCCGAGGATCCCGTCCCGGTGACGCTGCCCGGCGGCGCCCGCCCGCTCTTCGCGCTGGCGCGGCTCGAGCGTGGTCCCGGTTTCGCCTGCGCCGGCATCGTCAAGGACGCGGGTGACGATCCCGACGTGACCCATGGTGCCCTGATCCTGTCCACCGTCCGCCTGGGCGCACCCGGGAGCGGGATCACCTTCGCGGCGGGACCGGGCGTGGGGACGGTCACGCGGCCGGGCCTTCCCCTCCCGCCGGGCGAGCCCGCCATCAATCCGGGCCCGCGCGCGATGATCCGCGCCGCGATCGCGGAGGTCGCTGCCGTGCAGGGCGGCCCGTCCGACCTCCTCGTCGACGAGAGCTATCAGCGCGGCATCGGCG
>CAXTVD010000165.1:0-6366 GCA_964247575.1 uncultured Lichenihabitans sp. | reverse complement strand
CGCCGTGGTCCGCGCCGCGCGCCCGGGGGGCGCTGCCCTGCAGGGCGGCCCGGCCGACCTCCTCGTCGAGATCGCGGTGCCCGGTGGCGAGAAGCTGGCCGAGCGCACCATGAACGCCCGCCTGGGCATTCTGGGCGGGCTGTCCATCCTGGGGACGACGGGGGTCGTGATCCCCTATTCCTGCGGGGCCTGGATCGCCTCCATTCACCGCGGCATCGACGTCGCGCGCGCGGCGGGCCTGCCGCATCTCGCTGGCGCGACGGGGACGACCTCGGAAGCGGCGGTGCAGGCCCTCTACGGTCTGCCCGAACAGGCCCTGATCGACATGGGCGACTTCGTCGGCGGAATGCTGAAATACATCCGGACCCATCCCGTGGCACGGGTGACGGTCGCCGGCGGCTTCGCCAAGATAACCAAGCTCGGCCAGGGTCTGCTCGACCTCCATTCCCGCCGCGACGCGGTGGATTTCGGCTGGCTGGCCGCCCGTTTTGCCGAAGCGGGCGCGGAGGACGACCTTTGCGCAAGGGTGCGTGAGGCGAACACGGCGCTGGAGGCGCTGGAGCTTGCCAGGGCCGCGGTCCTGCCCGTCGCCGACCTCGTCGCCCGCTCTGCGCTGTCGACGGCGGCTGCCGCTCTCGACCGACCCGCCATCCGGCTCGACGTCGCCGTCTTCGATCGCGAGGGCGGGCTGCTGGCCGTGGCCGGGCCGGATTGAGCCGATCCGCCTGGGCGGTTCAGGCCGCCGGGAGCGTGTCCGCACCCCTGCCGTGCGCCATGCAGGTCAGGCGGCTCACGATGTCGGCGGCGCGCCATGGCTTGGGAACGAACCGGGCGCAACGCGGCAGGGTGACGGGATTCACCTGCATTCCGCCCGACGTGACGAGCACGCCGATGCCGGGCCAGTTGCGGCTGACGATCTCGACGAGGTCGAGGCCGTTCAGAGTCCCGGGCATCTGCACATCGGTGAAGACGACCGCGGCTTCATCCGGGTGCGCGGACAGGTGCAGGAGGGCCGCATCGGCCGTGGCGAACTCGAAGACGCGGAAACCACATTCCTCCAATTCGCACACCGCATGTTCGCGGACGAGCCACTCGTCCTCGACGACGACGACCGTGCGGCTCCGCGGGTCTGGTGTGATGTGGCTCATGGTCCCTCAACGGGCAGCGCCGGCAACAGTTCTTCCAACTTGAGTCAAATTGCGGAACGATGCTTACCAGCGCGTTACAGTTCGGCGACGCCCGTCAATCCGTCGCATCGGAGTCGGGGCGCCATCACGGCCTTGGCTTTCTGGCCGGCCGATGCCACATGCGCGGCCCGCACCTCTGCGCCACGGCGGAATGGATCGCATGCCCCTCCTGAGCGATACCCTGGCGGCCTTTGCCGAGATCTTCACGCCGCCATTCCGGTCGGCCCTGTGGAGCATTCTCGGCATCACGCTGGCGGTTCTCGTGGTCGCGGCCGTGGCGATCCACCACGGCCTGACGGCTCTCGTGGCGCCGCCCTATCCGTGGCTCGCCACGCTCCTGTCGCTCCTCGAGGGATTGGGTCTCATCCTGGCCAGCATCTTCCTGGTGGCGCCCGCCTCGGCCCTGGTGGCCGGCTTTTTCGTCGACGACCTGGCCGCGAAGGTCGAAGCGGATCTCGACCCGTCGGGGGCACTCGGCCGGCCTTTGTCGGTCGGACGAGCGCTTCTCCTGTCCCTCCGCTTCGCGCTCCTGTCGCTCGGCGTGATGGTGGTGGCCTTCGTCCTGCTCCTGGTGCCGGGGATCAATGCGGTCGCCTTCCTGGCCGCCAACGCCTTCCTGTCGGGCCGCCAATATTTCGAATTCGCCGCCCTGCGTTACCGCTCGGTGGAGGAAGCGGCGGCGCTGCGCCGGGCCCATCCCGGATCGGTCTACGGTGCCGGGCTGGTCATCGCGGCGTTGCTGGCGGTGCCGCTCCTCAACCTGCTCACGCCCTTGTTCGCGACGGCGCTGATGGTGCGGGTGCACCGGCGGCTGTCGGTCCGCGCCGCACTGCTGCGACCGCGCTGACAGGCGGCTCGCCTCAGGAGGCGATGCGGCCGCGGTCGAACTGACCCGTCTTGCGGAACCGGTAGAGGTAGGTGGGCACGATGCTTTCGAGCGCGCTCGGCTCGATGCCGAGCCCCTGCAGCGTGCGGCCCTCCGCCGTGGCCTCCGGCGACACCACGTTGTCGCGCTCCAGCATCTTGAGCTGGTCCCGGGTCATGAGCAGCATTTTGGGGAAAGCCCCGAGGAGCAGCGTGTCGGCGATCTCCGTCAGCTGGGCAGGGAAGCGGGCCGCGGCGAACGGCACCGAAAGAAGCAGTCGCTTCCGTCCGGTCACGACGCAGACATACTCCATCAGCTCCCGGAACGTGCGGATCGCCGGGCCGCCCAGTTCGTAGGTTGCGCCGGAGCGGGCCTCTCCGGTCACCGCGCGCGCGACCGCCTCGGCAACATCACCAACATAGGCCGGCTGGAAGCGCGTCTGTCCCCCGCCCATCAAAGGCAGGGCCGGGAAGATCCTCGCCATGGCGGCGAAGCGATTGAAGAAATCGTCCTCCGGGCCGAACAGGATGGAGGGGCGCAGGATGACGGCGCCGGGCAGCGTTTCCCGCACGATCCCCTCGGCGCGACCCTTCGACCGGGCATAAAGCGCATCGCTGTCGGGATCGGCACCGATCGCCGACACATGGGCGAGCGTGGTGATGCCGGCCTCGGCCGCCGCCGTGGCGACGGCGCGGGCGCCGAAGGTGTGTACAGCCTCGAAGTTCTGCCGGCCCTGCTCGGCCAGGACGCCGACGAGGTTTACCACCGCATCCGCCCCTCGCAAGGCCGCTGCGACGGAAGCGGGAAACCGCAGATTGGCCTGGACAGGGTTTACCTGGCCGACACGCCCGGTCGTCTGCACGTGGATGGCCAGGTCGGGCCGCCGGGACGCGACGCGAATGCGCCATCCCCGCTGGGCCAGCGCCCGAACGACGTGACGGCCGAGAAAGCCCGATCCCCCGAAGACGGTGACCAGGCGATCATGCGCGACGTCCGAACCAGCCACCATCTCGTCCTCGCACGCTCGCCCGCGGCGCGACGCAGCCAGGACGGCCGCGCGCGGGGAGCCGAATGCACCGTTTCCGAAGCACCCTCCATAGTCAAACCCCTCCGCAGTGTACAGCGCGACAGATCGCGGGCCATTCAGCGCGCAGGGAAGCGACGGCGCCGCGCCAGCGTCGAGCTTGCAATGGGAGTGACGGTCTCTGAGCCGAAGCTGCCGATCGGGAACCCGAAAGACCAGGGAAGGTCGAGATTTACCGCGTCGAGGCGGCGGGTAGGATCGGCGCCGCACACCCCGCCAAGGCGCCGAACATCGACAGCATGAGCCGGTCGGTGTTGGCTGCGACCTGCTCGCGGTAACGCCCGATCACCGTGTCCATCGAGCCGCCCGACATCAAGGTGAACGCCGCTTCCATGCCGGCGGTGATCTTTTCGTTCACCATCAGCTGGCTTTCGACCTGCGCGTCCGATCCGCCGCCGGACATCCGCATCAGCCGCAAGCAGACGACGCTGCTCGACTCCATGGCGAGCATGGCGACATCAAACCAAGGATTGTACATGGACATCACCTGCTGAGCCGCAGTCTTGCCGCGCGGCGGCCGCGAATGCAAGCCGCTCATGACCGGGTCAGGCGGCGGGGGACTCCACGGATCCGCCGACTGGGCGAGCCCCGGCTCCGGCGCCCTTTAGGCGGGCGCCCGCCTGCCCGGCCATCCGTCGCAGGCGCCGGACGGCCTTCAGGCCGAACGAGACAGGGGGAGGCAGCACGTCGCGCATGAAGGCGAGCTTGCGGACATAGCCCTCGATTTGCCAGTTCACCACCGCGCCCTTGGGAAAGAAGACGGCGTCGCCGGCCTTGAGGCGACGGACGGGGTTGCCGGCATCGCTCAGGAGGATCGAGCCTTCGAGGATGTGAACCGTTTCGTCGCAGTCGTAGACCCATTCGAACGAGCCGGCCGTGCAGTCCCACACCATCGTATAGGCCGAGCCGTCGGCGCTGCGCGACAGGATGGCGTTGCGTGCAGTCGGTGTTCCCGACCTGATCCAATCGGGTTCGATCGGCGCCGGGTTGAGCTCGCAGGTCAGCGCAAAGGACTGAAACGGAACGACGCCCATGCCGACCTCCCCGCATGACGCGGCTGCTGCTTCGGGGCACCGGTTGCGCCCGATCCGGTGCCAGAGGTTGCACGCGTTGTCTTAATGCGGAGACAACGGGCCTTTCTCAATGGGGAGGCGTTAGGCTTTCTGCCGTGGAGCGCTCAGGTGGGGGCTCTCTGCCGGCGGCCGTCCGGCCGTGTTTCCAGGCCAGGCTCGCGGCACCGCGGGTAGCATGATCGGCGCCGGAGGGGTAAAGGCGGCGCTATGACCATCCTGCTGACCGGCGCGGCCGGCTTCATCGGTTTTCACGTTGGCGAAGCCCTGCTCCAGCGTGGTGAACGCGTCGTCGGATGTGACAGCCTCGATCCCTACTATGATGTCGGCCTGAAGCGGGCCCGCCTCGCCAGCCTCCAGCGCCACGACCGCTTCGCCTTCGCCCTGCTCGACATCGCCGATCGGGGCGCGCTGGCGGCGCTGGCCAGCGCCCATCCCGATCTCGACCGGATCGTCCACCTCGCCGCGCAGGCCGGCGTCCGCCATTCGATCGCGCAGCCGCGCGCCTACACGGCCGCCAACGTCACGGGCCAGCTCGAAGTCCTGGAACTGGCGCGGGCGCTGCCGGCCCTCCGTCACCTCGTCTATGCCAGCTCCTCCTCCGTTTATGGGGGCAGCGCGCCGCCCTTCGCCGTGGATGACGCCTGCGACGCGCCCCAGTCGCTCTACGCCGCGACCAAGCGGGCCGGCGAGTTGATGACCTATACCTACAGCCACCTCTACGGGGTGCCGGCCACCGCGCTGCGCTTCTTCACCGTCTACGGTCCATGGGGCCGCCCGGACATGGCGCCGATGCTGTTTGCGCGCGCCATCCTGGCGGGGCAGCCGATCCGCCTGTTCAACGGGGGCGACATGCGCCGCGACTTCACCTTCGTGAGCGACGTCGTGGACGGCGTCCTCGCCGCGCTCGATCGCCCGCCCCAGGGATCGCCGCCGCACGCCATCTACAATCTCGGCAACAATCATCCCGTCGATCTGCGGGAGTTCCTGCGTGCCCTCGAGAGAAGCTGCGGCCGCACCGCGACCATCATCGAAGAGCCGATGCAGCCCGGGGACGTGAGGAGCACCTCCGCCGACATCACCCGGTCCCAGCACGGCCTCGGCTACGACCCGAAGATGTCGATCGCCGAGGGCGTGCCGCTCTTGGTGGACTGGTTTCGCCGCTACTACCGGCTCTGAAGCGCACGCTGCTCCCGCGGCGGACACCAGCGGCCCGAGCGTCGGACGTCAGGGGACTTTTGCCGCGGTAATACGTTGTTCAACGCCGTACAGCACTTGGGGAGTTGAATTTATGAAGCGAGTCATCGTCGCCGCAGCCCTTCTGGCGTCGGCCCTCCTGGCCACGAGCCAGGCTGAGGCCAGGGGCTGCATCAAGGGAGCCATCGTGGGCGGGATAGCCGGTCATTTTGCCGGCCATCACGGGCTTGCGGGCGCCGCTGCAGGATGCGCGGTCGGCCATCACTATGCCAACAAGCATGCGAACCAGCCCGCGACGCAGACCGATCCGGGGCAGCCGGCTCCGGCCCAGCAGTAGAGACCGGCGCGGCCAGGCCGCGCGGGTCGTCGATCTCGGGAAGAGGGCGCTAGGCGCCCTCGACCGCCTTACTCCGCCAGCGCGGCCTCAGCCACCTTCTTGGCGATGTCCCGCTTCAGGATGCGGGCACCCGGCGAGAGGTCGTCGACTGCAGCCTTGGTGAGAAACGCGTCGAGACCGCCCCGATGCTCGACGGTCCGGAGCGTCGCGGCGGCGACCCGCAGGCGAACCGAGCGCTCGAGAGCCTCCGAGATCAGCGTGACGTTGCAGAGGTTCGGCAGGAACCGGGTGCGCGTCTTGTGATTGGAGTGGCTGACGATGTTGCCGGTGAGAACGGCTTTGCCGGTCAATTCGCAACGGCGGGCCATGAGCGTGATCCTTGTATGGCAGAAGCACGGCGCCGGTCGAACCGGCGCGCGCACCCTGCCATGATGGGGCGAAATGAATTAGGGCGCGACCGCGTTGCGACCCCACCTCCGAGCGCGGGGGTATAGGCAATGGCCTGCATCACGTCAACCATCTCTGCCCCGATAACCCGACGTCGCGGGCCAGAGACCGCCAAAGGATCGAGATGACCATACTCCTCGCCCTGGTTGCGGCGCTCGGCGGTGTCCTCAACACGGTGC
>CAXTVD010000164.1:0-8976 GCA_964247575.1 uncultured Lichenihabitans sp. | reverse complement strand
CATCAAAACTTATCTCGAGGCTCACGGCGTGGCCTCGCAGCTGATCCCGGACGCGACCGGGCTGAAGGCCAATCTGGTGGCCACGATCGGGCCGTCCGACCGGCCCGGCTATGTCCTCAGCGGCCACACCGACGTGGTGCCGGTAGAGGGGCAGGACTGGACCAGGGATCCGTTCAAGCTCGCCCGGATCGGCGATAGGCTGTTCGGCCGCGGCACGACCGACATGAAGGGCTTCCTCGCCTGCGTGCTCGAGCGCATTCCGGCCATGACGGCGGCGACGCTCGCGGCGCCCATCCACGTCGTGTTCTCCTACGACGAGGAGGTGGGTTGCCTCGGCGTTCACGGCATCGTTCGCCATCTCGACGCGACGGCGCCGAGACCCATCGCCTGTTTCGTAGGCGAACCTACCGACATGGGCGTCGTGGACGGCCATAAAGGCAGCACGGGCCTGCTGACGACGCTCCTCGGACAGGCCTGCCACTCGTCGCGTCCCGACCTCGGCGTCAATGCGATCTTCTTCGCGGGAGACGTCCTGACGGAGCTGCGGCACTATGCCGACGAGCTGCGCACCGCGCCTGAGCCGGACTCTCCCTTCGAACTGCCCTACACGTCCGTCAGCGTCGGGGTGATCGGAGGCGGGACCGCGCGCAATGCCGTGGCGGGCGACTGTCGGCTGCAATGGGATATCCGGGCGACGCGGCCGGGCGCCGTGGAACGGGTCACGGACCGCTTCGCGCGCTACGTGGCCGAGGATCTCCTGCCACGCATGCGCGTCGGCGCTACCCATGCAAAGGTGACGACCGAGATCGTCTACGATGTTCCGCCGCTGGTGCCGGAACCGGGTTCGCTGGCCCATACGCTGGCGCTTCGGTTCGCCGGTACGAACCGGACCTCCACGGTCAATTACGGATCCGAGGCGGGCATCTTCCAGACCGCCAGCATCCCCACCGTCCTGTGCGGCCCGGGGGTCGACGCGCAGGCGCATATCACCGACGAGTGGATCGACGTCGGTCAGCTCGAGCGCTGCACCTCCTTCATCGATGCCGTGATCGCGCAAGCCCGACTCGGCTGACGCGATCGGTCTCGGCGCGGGGCCTGCCATGATCAGGGGCTCGCCGGAGGCAGGGCGGCCCCATGGTGCCCGGCCTGCGGTGGCTCGCCTCGGACCTGAACACGGCCGAGGGCGCGCATGGCGGCACGCAGCAGGCTCATCAATCCGCCCGGAAATACGAGAACCACGCCGATGATGAGGATCGAAACCAGCATCGGCCGCCAGGGTCCGAGGTTCGCCACCGCTTCGGAGGAGAGGGTCAGGAGCGCCGACGCAACGACGGAGCCATAGATGCTCCGGCTCCCCCCAAGCAGCACCATGCTGAGGACGAGGGTGGTCAGCCCCATGCTGAACACCTCGACCGACGCGGTTCGCAGGTAGGCTCCGTAGAAGGCGCCGGCGAAACCCGCCACGGCTGCGCTGATCGTCAAGGTCAGCACACGGCTGCGCGCGAGCGAGATGCCACGGCTGACGGCGTAGTCCTGGTTGTCACGAAGGGCAACGATGCCGAGCCCCCACCTGGAGCGCACGAACGAGCGGAGCACCGCGAGCCCGGCGGCGAGCAGCGCGAGCGCCATGTAATATTGGCCCAGGCGGCCGTCCCGCAGGAAGTTGTGATCGAAGACCGGCAGCATGGGGATGCGCACCATGCCGAGCGTCCCGCCCGTGACCCTGCTCTGGCTGATGATGATGCTCATCACGAGCTGACTGAAACCAAAGGTCACCAGGACGATGTAGATGCCCTTGAGGCGCAGGATCGGAACCGACACCACGACGGCCGCCAGGCCTGCCGCGATCCCGGCCGCCAGAAAGGCGAGCCAGGGATTGAGATGGGCGACCGTGGTCAGGACCCCGTAGACGTAGAGCCCGATCCCGAACAGGGCGAGGTGGCCGAAATTGAAAATTCCCGCATATCCGAGCGTTAGGTCCCAACTGGCCGCCAGCAGCCCGTAGATGAAGATCATGATCAGGAGGTGCCGCCCGTAGCTGTCTTGCACGACGGCCGGCACCAGGGCGAGGACGAGGAGGCCCGCGCCGAAGCCGATAGCCTCGCGCGCGACCGAGGGGCGCGCGGTGTTGGTCTTCATGCGAAACCCCGCGTCGGCCGCGACCACAGGCCCTCGGGCCGGATCATGAGCACAACCACCATGAGCAGGAACAGCAGGGTGGGTGTCCAGTACAGGCCGAGAAAGTATGTGCTGAACGCTTCGAAGAAGCCGATGATATAGGCCGCCACGATCGGCCCGATGATGCTGGACAGCCCGCCGAAGATGACGACGATCAGGGCCTTGGTCAGCGGGTCGGCGCCCATCGCGGGCGACATATAGGTGAAGCCGCCGAGAAACGCCCCCGCAAGCCCGGCGAGCGCGGCCGACAGCGCGAAAGCCGTTCCATAGAGGGCTTTGACCCGCAGCCCGACGAGCTGACTGGCTTCCTCGTTCTGGGCGACCGCGCGGAGCGCCAAGCCGAGGTTCGAGCGCTGCAGGAGAAGCCAGACGCCTCCCAAGACGAAAGGCGTGATGACGATGATGGCGAGCTGGTGAGCCGATACCGTGATGCCGAATGCCGACACGTTTCCAGGGATCAGGGGCGGCAATTGCTTCGGACGCGGCCCCCAGAGCTCAAGCGCGCCGTTCTCGAATAGCGATCCCGCCGCGAGCGTCACGATGACGGCAATGAGGACGATGTCGTCGCGGCCGACGAAGGGCCGGATGATCGCGGCCTGCAGCAGCCAGCCGACCGCCCCCGCGCCCAGGACCGCGAGCGGCAAGGCCAGGACGAAGGGCAGGCTCAGTCCACCGTCACCGGCCGAGAGCTGCCAAGCCAGATAGGCGCCCAGCATCATGAAGGCGCTGTGGCTGAAGTTGAAGATCCCGACCGTGGTCCAGATGAGAGCCAGCCCGACGGCCATCATGGCGTAAAGCGATCCCAAGAACAGTCCGCTGAAGATCACGTCCCCGTAGGCGCTCACGCCTCGCTCCCATGGCCGAAGTAGAGTTGCATGATGTCGTCATGTGACAGGCGATCGGCCCCGGAGAACTCGGCCGACACCGTGCCGTGGTTGATCAGGCACAGGTGATCGGTGAGTTGCAGCAGGAACTCCACATCCTGCTCGACCACGACGAGGCGCACGCCCGCTGTCGAGATCCGTTCGATGGCGTGGCCGAGCTCCTCCTTGATCTTCGGGGGCAGGCCCAGCGTCGGCTCGTCCAGCCGGAGAAGGCGCGGCTTATTCATCAGGGCCATGCCGATCGACACCATCTGCCGTTCGCCGCCCGACAGCGTCGACACGCGCTGCTTCCACCGCTGCCCGAGCTTCGGGAAAATCGCCAGCACCTGATCGAGCGTCGCCGCCGCTTCCGTGCGGGCTTCGGCGCGCTGCGTGCCGAGCCGGAGCGTCTCGGCGATGGTCAGTTCGGGAAACAGCCGGCTGCCCTGCGCCACCTGGATGAGGCCGAGCCCGACGATGTCGCGGGGCGAGGCGCGCGTGATGTCGGCATCGCCGAAACGAACCCGGCCCGACCAGGCCCGCATGAGGCCCGACAGCAGCCGGAACAGGGTCGTCTTGCCGTGGCCGTTGGGACCGAACAGGCCGACATTGCGGGTGCCGCCCAGCGTCAGCGTGATGTCGTTCAACACGGGCACGCGGCCGTAGCCCGCCGTCACCCGCTCAACGACCAGGGCCCGGTTCATGCCGCGGCCCTCGACCCGAGATAGGCTTCAACGACCCGTGGGTCCCGGATCACGGTCTCGGGCGCACCGAGAGCTAGGACACGCCCTTGGTTGAGCACGAGAAGCCGCTGCGACAGGGCGATCAGGAACGTGAGGACGTGTTCGATCAGCAGGATCGTGATGCCGCGGGCCGCGATCGTGCGGACGAGCTCCACCATTCGCCGGATTTCGGGCTGCGTCAGGCCCGAGGCGGGCTCGTCCAGAAGGAGCATCTTGGGCGCCATCACGACAGCACTGGCGAGCATCAAGGCCTTGCGCTGGTAGACCGAGAGTTCCTGTGCGGAGCGACCGAATTCCGACCGCTCGAAGCCGACCAGGGTCAGTGCTTCCGCCACCGCATCCTCGTTCGAAGCCTTGGACCGAGACCGGGAGGCGCCCATCAGGACGTTCTCCCAGACGCTCAGGCTGTCGAAGCTGGTTTCCCGCTGAAACGACCGGGCGAGGCCCCGCCGCGCGATCATGTGCGCGGGCCGGCCCTGCACTTCGGCGCCATCGAACAGAATACGCCCGCTGTCCGGACCGTGCGGAATGCCAGTGATGATGTTGAACAGCGTGCTCTTACCGCTTCCGTTCGGTCCGGCGATGCCGAAGATCTCCCCCGCTTCGACGCTGAAGGAGATGCCGTCCACCGCCCTGAGCGCGCCGAACGACTTCGCGACGTTGTCAACGACGAGCAGGGTCACGCGGCACCTTCCGTTCTGGCCCGGTCGGGGTCCGTCCCGCTCGGCACGCGCGCGGACGGGTTCATTTGTTCGCGTAGGGCGGCAGTACGAACTGGCCGACAGCATATTGCGACGGCGTGATCAGGACGCGTTGCTTGTTCTGGATCTGGTAGAACTGCATCGGCAGGGCATCGTCGCCCTCGACCGCGAGATGGGTCTTCGGATCGAATTTCAGCTGCCCTTCCGCGACGAGCTTGCTGGTTTCGCCGATGGCCTTGCCGATCGCTTCGTGCTGGCTCGGATCTTTGACCTTGGCGAGCGCGTCGAAATAGATGTTGAGCTCCTCATAGAGACCGATCCCGTAAGAGCCGCTCTCGGTCCCGTACTTGGCCTTGAACTTGGACTGAAGCTCGGTCGCACGGGTGTTCTTCGGCGTGTTGAGGACGCCGCCGAGGAGGTCATAGATCACGCCTTCCGACTTGCTGCCGGTCAGGTTGACGAATTCGGGGACGCTCGGGGCATATTGCAGGAACAGCAGGCTCTTGGTGGGAGATTCCATGAACTGCTCGGTGAACCGCGCCGCGTTCTTGGGCAGGTAGTCAAGGTCGACGACGAGGTCCGGCGGGTTCTGGCGGACCTTCGCCAGGACGGGCCCCCAATCGTTCACGTCGCCAAAGGGCACGACCTCGTCGACCGTCACAGTCCAGCCGAGCTGGCCGAACTTCGCCTTCATCCCGTCATGGATCGTGTTGGAATAGGCGTTGTCCGACGAGATCAGGGCGACCTTCTTGTTGGCGAGCTTGATCGCCCCGTCGGCAGCGAGCTTCTCGATATAGCCGGGGACATCCGTGTTATAGGCGTCGAAGGACGGGTTCAGCGACCAGCAACACCAGTAGGAGTCCGGATCGGCCGACACGATGTTGCGCGTCTGGCCCGACGGGCCGGACAGCATGTAGGGCATGCCGGCCTCTTTCATGCTGTCGAGCTCGAAGCTGGTCAGGCTCGCGTAACCGGCCGCCATAAAATGCACGTCCTTGTCGCTGAGCAGCCGTTCGACGGCGGCCTGAACGTCGCTGGCCGCGCCGTCCTTCGTGTCCCCGACCACGAGATCGAAGGTGTGGCCTGCGATGCCGCCCTTCGCATTCGCGTCCTCGATCGCCATCTTGGCGCCGCGCACGATCTCCTCGCCATCGGCGCTGCTGGCGCCGGTGAGCTGGACCAGAATCCCGATCTTGACCACGTCGGCTGCGGCCGGGCCGGCGGACGCCGCTCCGGCCGCGAGGATCAGTCCGAGCGCGAGGGTCCGTGGAAGCCGACGCGAGGGCTGGGCGATGCGGCGAGGCAGCATGTGGTTGATCCCGGTCAAAGGAGGAAGGAGCCGCGGCGCGAGCCGCGTGGAACAGGGAGGGAGCTTGGAAGCTCAGGCATCAGGCAGGGACGTCGCCCTCGAGCCGGTAGAGACGCCGCGCATTCGCGAAGAACAGTTTGTGCTGCTCGTCCGGGCTGAGGTCCTGCATCGCAGACTTGAAGGAGTGGTAGATGTCGTCGAAGCTCATCTTGATGCGGGACACCGGATAATCGGTGCCGAACATGGCCCGATCGACGCCGAAGCTGTCGATGCAGTAACGGGCGACATCCCGGATGCTCTCGAGCGTCCAGGCCGGATCGTAGGCGCCCGGATTCGAGACCTTGATGGCGACGTTGGGCAGGGCGCCGATCGCCCGGAGGCCGTCGCGCCAGCGCTGCATGCCCTCGGGGTCGCGGTCGATCGGGCTCCCGCAATGATTGATTACGATCTGGAGATCCGGGAAGCTGGTCGCGAGATCCAGCACCGCATCGGCCTGGTAGGGGTACATCATCAGTTCGAGATTGAGCCCGCGGTCGCGCAGCAGCGCGACATCTCTGCGCCACGCCGGATCGAAACCGAGGCGCGGATTCTGCACGAAGCTCTTCGTCGGATCGGGGTGGCAGCTCAGGATGCCGCGGATCCCGACGATCCGGGGGAAGCGCGCCTGGGCGTCGATGGACCGGGCAGCGTCCGGTGTGCCGAGCTTGGCATTGGCGACGTAGCGAAGGGCAATGCCCCCGGTCTTGTCCAGGGTCTCGAGCCATTCCGTTTCGCCCGTCGGATCTCCGGCCCAGAGCGCCTCGATGTGAACGGTGGCGACGACATTGTGGGCCGCGGCGGCGCGTCGGTAATCCTCGGGCATGAAATTATGCGCGATGGAGGACAGGCCCGGGATCGCCTGGACGGTCGGATCGTCCGGGGACAGCCACGGATGCTTGTTCATCGAGAGATCCCACAGGTGATGGTGCGGGTCGATGATCGGTCCAGCGTACACGTCCGAACTCCCGTTTGGAACGGCGAACCCGCAGCTTTGTAGTTCTATCGGCCGCGGTCATGCCGGGGATCAGTAAGGTAGGCTGGTGCCGTGCCTGCAACTGCGAAACATCGCAGTTCGCGGTGATCGTGCTGGGCGCGGTCCACGCGATGGGGCCCTGCTCTCATTCGGCTCATTCGGCCAAACCTGGCTTGATAGTGCGTTAGAGCCTGTCAGTCCGGAATGGAAGCGATGAGAGGTCGTCGACCGCGGAACCGTCGTTACCGAGCGCGCGCCGGCTCGCGTGGCTGCTGGTCCAGCCGATCTCGGACCTGGATACCGCCGCGGCGGCCGTGGTGGCTCGCGTGGAGCAGGACGTGACGGCCGTCGCCGTCGCCGATCTTGCGCGCCGCTTCACGGCACTCGTGCGCGCCTCGGGCGTGAGCAGGACAGTCGCCCCGGGCCGAGATGCCGTCGCTGAGTTCGGTGCTTGGATCACGAATGCGAAGAATTGCAGCGCGTCCGCCGTTGCGACATTCGCCTCGGGACTAGACGGCGACGCGACCGTGGTCAGGGCCGCCCTGACCGAACCCTGGAGCAGCGGCCACGCCGAAGGCCAGATTAACGGCCTCAAGCTCATCAAGTGCAAAGCTAGGGACGAGCAAGCCTCGATCTGCTCCAGCGCCGGGGATCTCGCCGAGTGATCCACGCAAAGTGCGCAAGAGCCACGGAAAGAAACGGGTCAATCCCAGCGATAGGCAGCAAGATTGAGGCGGACGGGACGCAGCTCTATGCGTGCCAGCGTGATCTGTTTAAAGGCGTTGAAGCCAATAGCTCCGAGCCGGATAGCCTCTGTGACGGCGAAGACCACCACGTTGGTACGAACTGCGTCTCGGCGATAGTCCCTCAACCAGGCATTCGTGTGCGATTGCGCACAGGCACGCAAGGGTTGGACCCTCGGATCGGACGGCGAGAGCTAGGGATTCTCGTTCATCGCGAGTTTCACAAGTGATGGATGCGGTCGATGATCGGGCCTGAAAACTTGTAGGTTCTCGCTCTGGTTTGAGGCGAACCACCGCGGCGCTGCCGCTAGCGGGGCTCCTGCGCCCGGTCGAGGATCAGCACGCCGTCGAGATGATCGACCTCGTGTTGGATCACCATGGCGAGCAGGCCGTCGGCCTCCATCTCGCGCGGCGCGCCGTCGCGGTCGAGGAAGCGCACCCGCACGCGATCCGGACGCAACACCTTCGTGGGCGTGTCGGGGATTGAGAGGCAGCGTTCCTCGCGTGTGGCGAGCACGTCCGACGACCAGACGACCTCGGGATTGACGAAGAAGAGAGGGGTCCTGGCGCCGTCCTTCCACGCCGTGTCCACCACCACGACGCGCTGGAGCACAGCGATCTGCACCGCCGCCAAGCCGCGGCCCTGGGCATCGTACATAGTTTCCAGCATGTCATCGAGCAGAGCACGGGTCGCGTCGGTGACGTGCGGCACGGGCGCGGACGACTGGTGGAGGATAGGGTCGGGGTGGGTCACGATGGGATGGATCATGGAAAGGCCTCGAGTCTGCTTGCGTGTCTGATCGATCAGGGTTGGGCGGCCGCGGCCGGGGCGATGCTGCGGGCTTCGAGGTCGCCCACCAGGGCGCGCTCGGACAGCAGTTCCGAGCCCCCGAGCCTCAGCATGGTCGGGCTGCCATCGGCCTCAAGGATGCGGTGGGCGGGCTCGCCGTGGCTGCCGAACCCATTGGCCCGGACGATGCGTCCCTCGGTCGGGCTGGCTATCTCGAGTTCGCCGGCGTCTGTGAAGGGCTGCAGCTGGGTCGGGATGGTGACGAACACCTTGCTTCCCATGGGCACGAGATCAAAGGCGCCCCAGTAGGTCCACCACCGCCCTGTCCAGCCCGCCACTGCGGGGGTGGCGGCGCCATGTCGGGAAAACCGGTGTAGGATGCCGAGCACCCCCTCGACCCAGGGGTTGGCGAGACCATCGATCGCGTTGGTCACAATCGAGACCGTGACGCCCCATTCGGGCACGCAGGCCGTGCGGCTGATGAATCCCTGGAAAGCGCCAGAATGGCCGAACCAGTCGTGCCCCTCCAGCGTGCCGCTGATGGTGCCCAGACCGTAGAAGCGGCCGCTGCTGTCGTCCGGAACGCGCCAATGGCGTCGCGTCATCTCCCGCCGGCTGGCGGGAGACAGGACGCTGC
>CAXTVD010000163.1:0-9017 GCA_964247575.1 uncultured Lichenihabitans sp. | reverse complement strand
ACCCATGAGCATCCTATAGGGCCTGGGCCTCGGCGCGAAGAAGGTCCGCTCCGGCATCGTGGCGCTGGGCGACATCGCGCAGGAGGCCATGCTGCCGGGCGTCAAGCATACCGGCAATTCGGAGATCACGGCGCTGGTGACGGGCGATCCCGAGAAGGCGCGCGGCGTCGGCAGGCAGTACGGCGTGACCGATACCTATGGCTACGAACAGTTCGACGCCCTGCTGCGCTCCGGCACCGTCGACGCGATCTACCTCGCGACGCCGAACTGGCGCCACGCCGAATTTATCGTGCCCGCTTTGCAGGCCGGCATCCACGTTTTGACCGAGAAGCCGCTGGACGTGTCCACCGCGAAATGCCGCGCGATCCTGGACGCCCAGAAGGGGTCGTCCGCCAAGCTGATGGTGGCCTATCGCCTGCATTTCGAGCCCGGCACCCTCGACACGATCGAGCGCATCCGGCGCGGCGAGATCGGGGACGTCCTGCTGTTCAACTCGACCTTCGCCCAGATGCTCGACCCGGCCAACCACCGCGCCCACAACGGCCTGCTCGCCGGCCCCGTTCTCGACATGGGTCCCTACCCCGTCAATGCCGCGCGCTACATCTTCGGCGCCGAGCCGACCGAGATCGTCTCCGCCATCGGCACGCGGCATGCCGAAGCGGGCCTGGGCGACTTCGACGACACCGTCGCCGTGACGCTGCGCTTCCCAGAGGGTCGCATCGCGCAGTTCATGCTGTCCTACTACGCCAACACGATCGACACCTTCGTCGCCGTCGGCACCAAGGGCAGCATCGAGCTCAATCCCGGCTACATGTATGGCAAGCCCATCGAGCAGTTCACGACGATCGGCGAGACACAGAGCCACGCAAGCTTTTAAGAACACCGACCATTTCGGCGGCGAGATGAAGTACTTCTCGGACTGCATCCTGAACGGCACCGATCCCGAGCCGGACGGGGAGGAGGGCTACGCCGATGTCCGCGTGCTGGAGGGCATCATGCGCGCCCTCGGCTCCGGCAAGCCCGAACCGCTCGAGCCGTTCACCCGCACGAGGCGGATCGACATCGCCGCGCAGAAAGAGACTCTCGCTGCGAAGGCGCCGCCCGACCTCGTCAACACCTCGAACCCAGGCAAGGGCAAGGACAAGTCGCCAAAGAACTGACGCGCGAGGCCCCGCCCGTCCGCTGGGAAGCAGGAGCGGACGGGAACCCGGTTGCAAATCGCCGGCAAAAGCCTGATCGAACAGGACAGCCTCCTGCGGAAACAGGCCTCGAAGACACGATGATGCCCGCCCCCTTCCCGCCCGGCTTGCTGGCCGGCCATCAGATCTCGGCCCTGGCGCGGGCCGGCGCGATCGCGAGCGAGGCCGCACCGGGGAACCCGCTCCTGGTGCAGCCGGCAAGCCTCGATCTGCGGCTCGGCTCGCGGGCCTGGAGGGTGCGGGCGAGCTTCCTGCCGGGTACCCGGCGAACGGTCGAGGCTTGCATCGCGGACCAGTTCTCGCACGAAATCGACCTGTCGCGCCCGGTCGTCCTGGAGACCGGGACCGTCACCATCGTCCGGCTCGACGAGCGGCTCGATCTGCCCGCCGGGGTCTCGGCCACGACCAACCCGAAGAGCTCGACCGGCCGGATCGACGTCTTCACCCGCGTCCTGACGGATCGGGCCCGCGAATTCGATCTCATCGAGCCCGGCTACCGGGGGCCGCTTTACCTTGAGGTCTCGCCGCGCAGTTTCCCGATCCGGGTCCGATCCGGCTCCCGCCTGTCGCAGATCCGTTTCCGTTCTGGGGTGTCGCGGCTGTCCGACGCGGAGCACCGCACCCTGCACGCCCGCGAGACGCTGGTCACAGGCGTGGAACCGCTCATCGCAGGCGGCATCGCCCTCTCGGTGGACCTCGGCGGGTTCGGGCGTGAGAAGCTGCTGGGCTATCGCGCCAAGCGGCATACCGGGCTGGTCGATGTCGACAGCGTCGGCGGCTACGACCTGCACGACTTCTGGGAACCGATCGCGTTGCGCGGCCGGCGCGAACTCGTGCTGGACCCCGGCGAGTTCTATATCCTCGCCTCCAAGGAGGCGGTGCACGTGCCGGGCGACCACGCCGCCGAGATGATGCCCTTCGACCCGCTGGTGGGCGAGTTCCGCGTCCACTATGCCGGCTTCTTCGATCCCGGCTTCGGGGCGGCCGAAGCCGGAGGGACGGGGGCGCGGGCCGTGCTTGAGGTCCGCTCGCGCGACGTGCCCTTCCTGATCGAGGACGGGCAGATCATCGGGCGGCTGATCTTCGAGCACATGTCCGAGCGCCCTGCCGTGCTCTACGGCGAAGCCGCCGGCTCGAACTACCAGGCGCAGGGGCTGAAGCTGTCCAAGCATTTCCGGCAGGACCCGGCCTGACGCTTTGGCCGTCTTCGGGCGACGCGTCCGAGGCGATCCGGTCAGTCGTCGCGCTTGGATTCGTAGTCGGTCTCGGGGAGCAACGCGACGAGCAGGACAAGGCCCGCCAGACCGGCCGTCGCCAGGCTTCCGAACGCCACCGCGAAGCCGAAACGCTGGGCGACGAAGCCGACGAGCGTCGTACTCGCGGCGGCCCCGAGAGCGCCCACCATGTTGACCGTGCCCAGCGCCACGTTGTAGCGCCCCGAGCGGCGAACGACGTCGCCGACCACGAGCGGCACCATGATCCCGATGATGGGGGCGGTGAGGCCGCCGAGCGCCTGGACGGCGATCAGGTAGCTTGCCTTCGACGTCATCGCGAACAGCCCGGCCCGAAGGGGCAGGGCCGCAAAGCCGATGATCAGCAGGTGCTTGCGCCCGCGCGCGTCGGCCTGCCGGGCGATCAGCCCCGCGACCAGGCCGGTGACGAGCTGCGGAACGATGACGAGCGCGGCGGTCACGATCTCCGACCGCGCGGCCTGATCGGCGGCGAGCCGCTCGCTGGCCAGCGGCAGCATGGAGCTGTCAGCGAACTGGAACAGGAAAAGGCAGATTGCCAGCACGACGAGGCGTTGGTTGCGCAACAGCTCCGTCCACCGGGCGGAATGGGGCTCCCGCCGGCCCTCGCTCGAACGCGCCCGCTCGTAGCCGATGTCCGCGCTGCGGATCTGGGACAGGGCAAACAGGGCCGGCAGGCACAGCACCGCCGTCGCAAAGAAGGGGGCCCCTGGGGAGAGCAGGGTGCCGAGCACGCCCATCGCGCCGGCCGTCAGGGCGGTGCCGAACGCGCTGAAGCGCTGGTTCCGCCCGATCCGCGTATGGAAGGCCCGGTGCCCGACCAGGCCGAGCCCGATCGCGACCAGGGCCGTGTTCAAGGCGCTTCCGGAGAGGCCGTGCAGGATCTCGGCGGCCAAAACGGGCGGAAAAGCGGGGAAGCACGCGATCAGGAGGGATCCCGCGGCGATCATGATGAGGCATGCGGCCACCAGCCTCCGCTTGTGCCGCGTCCGGTCGACGAGGGCGCCGGCCGGGACCGCCGTCGCCAGCCCGACGACGTTGTTGACGGTGAGCAGCGAGCCGATCGCCCCCTGCCCCCAGCCGTTGGCCGTCAGGTACACCGCGATGAACGGCCCGAAACTGGTCTGGACGTCGGCGACGAAGAAGGTCAGCCAGTCGAGGCCGCGCTGGCTGTGGGAGGAAGGTTGCGGCTCGCCGGTCATTCCGACCATCTACCCAAAGCGCATGCGATCGTCATATCCCTCGACCGCTCCGATCTAATCCCCCTAAGCCGAAGCCCAAGCGCGAGGGTCAGGGGCCGTGCCGGAAGCGGAGGGCGGTTCCACGTGCCTGGAGGAGAAGGTCGCCTTCGGGCGTCACCTGCCAGTGCGGCAGCGCGTGCAGCGCGACGAGGAAGGCCCGCTCGGCGGCCATGACGGCGGGCTCGCAGGCCTTGCGGGTCGTCGCGATCGCCCCGGAGGCGAGCGTCTGGTTCTTGATGGGATAGAGCGCCATCGAATAGGTGTTGCAGCCGGCAAATCCCCGCGCCCGCAAGGTCGCGTCGATGGAGAAGGTCGGCGGGTCGCTCGAGGCGACAGGCCGGTCGTCGAGGCTGTGCAACACCCAGGTGACATCGAAGGGGAACGCCTTTTCCGTCGGCTTGCGCTCGGCGAGCTCCGGCTCGTGGCGGCGCGTGCGGAAGGCCTGCGCTCCGGCCTGGTCCGCGAGGCCGAGGCATGCCGAGGCGAGCACCAGTGCGGAAACGAGGCGGTATGCTTTCATGCCGAAGCGGCGTCGGGCCGCGGCGCAAGCCGCCTGACCAGCGCATCGTAAAGCGGGTTCTCCGCGGCGAAGAGGTAGTCGTGCCCGGTCACGGACACGTGCGCCGCCCCGCGCTCGATCAGCCAGTCGGCCAGGGCGGCGGCCATCGGTTCCGGGCAGCGAAAGGAGAGCGGCCCGCCGGAACGCGAGGGCAGGACGCGGGCCCCGAAGCGCGACTGCGCTTCTGCGGCCAGGTCGTCCGAGCGCTGGTCCGTCTCGGCCGACACATCGCGCGACAGCCGCGCCGCCTCCTCCGCCGCGATGCGGCCCAGGATCGTGCGGGCCATCCGGACATGCTCGGCTGTCCACGTTGCCTTGATGGAGGCGACGAGGTTGGCCTCGGACCGCAGAATCACGCCGTCGTCGAGGACCTTCAACGCGTTGGCATTGAGCGTGGCCCCGGTCGTCGTAATATCGACGATCAGTTCAGCCGTTCCGGTCGCCGGCGCACCTTCGGTGGCGCCCAGGCTCTCCACGATGCGGTAGTCGCTCACCCCATGGGTCGCGAAGAAGCGACGCGTGAGATTGACGTATTTGGTGGCGACCCGCATGCGGCGTGCGCGGCGGGCGTGAAACCGGGCCGCCACGTCCTCGAGATCGACCATGGTGCGGACGTCGATCCAGGCCTGCGGCACGGCCACCACGACATTGGCCTGGCCGAAACCCAGCGACGCGAGGAGTTCCACGCGCGCATCCGCATCCGGAAGGGTCTCGCGAACGAGGTCCTCGCCCGCGATGCCGAGATGGACGGTACCCTCTCCCAGGCTGGCGACGATCTCGGACACCGGCAGGAAGGCGACTTCCAGCCCCTCGAACCCGGCCAGCGTACCCCGGTAGTCGCGCACGCCGCGGCCCTGCACGACGGTGAGCCCGGCCCGCCCGAAGAAGCGGGCGGCGTTCTCCTGGAGGCGGCCCTTGGAGGGTACCGCCAGCACGAAAGGGGCGGTGGCAGGATCAGGCATGTCCGTCGACCTCTGGTCGGCCGATCCGCTCGACGAAGATCGCCGCGCCGACGGCCGGAACCGGCTCGGGACTTCCGAGCGCCTGGGCCAGCCCATCGTAGCGGCCGCCACCGATCACCACTTCGTCCGGCCCTTGCTTGCGCTGTCCAGTGAAGCCCCCCCGATGGCGCGCCTCGAAAATGAAGCCCGTATAGTAGTCGAGATTGCGTGCGAACGCGGCGTCGAAGGTCAGGCTGTCGGGATCGATGCCCTGCGCGGCCACGAAGTTCGCACGCTCGTCGAAGAGGTCGAGGGCCCACCCGAGGTCGTACTGCGTGTCGTCGGCCAGCGCGCGCAAGGCCTGCGAAGCGTCGTCGGGACGACCCGTGATCGAAAGGAAGCGCTCGAGCACCTGCCGCCGCTCGTCCCCGAAGGAGGGACTGGACCGATGGGCGACCTGCTGGAGAAACCGCTCCGCGATCTCGGACGCGGTTCGCCCGCCCACCGTGGCGATCCCGGCGATCGACAGGAGGTCCTCGACAAGCGCCCGTGCGCCCTGATGATCGGTGCCCGTAAGCGCCGCGACCACCCCCGAATGATCGCTGCCGAGCACGGGAGCGTCATCGAGAATCGCCGCCACGCTCGCGCCCCGGCCGAGGCCGCGCTTGAGACGCCGCTGCCAGTGAGCGGGAATTTCGAGAACGGTAAACAAGCGCGCGAGGACACCCGCATCGCCCAGGCGCACCTCGGCATCGTCGAAGCCCGCCGCGGTCGCGGCCTCAAGCGACAGGACCAGGATCTCGGCGTCGGCCGCGGCCGTGTCGCGACGGCCGAAGCTTTCGAGGCCGGACTGCACGATCTGCCCCTCGCCCTGCCCATCCGAGCGGAAGACCGGCCCGGCATAGCATTGGGCCGCCCGATCCCGGGTCCCGGCCGCAAGATAGGCGCGGCAGACGGGAATGGTGAACTCCGGACGGAGACAGAGTTCCCGGCCCGCCCCGTCGCTGGTCAGGAACAGCTGCGACCGGATCGCTTCGCCGGAGAAGTCCAGGAAGATGGACGAGGGGCTGAGGATCGGCGTGTCGACTTGCGTGTAGCCGGCCCTCCCGAATTGATCGACCAGGATCTTCTGCCGTTGCGCGATGGCGGCCGGTCGGGGAGTCTGGCCGTTGCGCGGCACCCTGTCGATCACCCGCGCAGGCCCGTTTGGTCCAGGACCGCCGGTGCCCGGGCCATCCCGGCTTGCGCCGGTGCCGTCCTCGCTGCCGAACCCGCCGATCTCCCCGCCATCAACCCTGTTCCCTGGCCGGGCGGCACGACCCCGCCCACCCTTGTCCGGTGCGGCTTGTAGCAAGGAGGCCCGGTCCGCGCGACCGCTTTCCCCCCGCACAGTGAACAGCTTGCGCGTCACGCATGACGGGCGATGACCTCCCGCACCGCGTCTTCGAGCCGGTCTTCCGACACCGGGAACTGCGCCTTCTGGCGAAGTTCGAGGTAGTCGGCGCGATCCTTGCTGCCCTGGGCCAGGTCCGCGCCGAGCACGAGGTCGCGGATCATGATCTGCGCGCCCCCGGCCGCCTCCCGCTCATTCGAGCCCTGGATGACGGCGCAGGGACTGCGACGCTTGTCGGCATATTTGAGCTGCGCGTTCATGCCGGCCTGCCCCAGATAGAGCTCGGCCCGCAGGCCGGCTGCCCGCAACCGCGTCACGAAAGCCTGGTAGCGCGGCAACTGATCCCGGTCGAGCACCAGGACCACGACCGGGCCCCGGTCGGCCCGCGCCGCGACGACCGGGCTCTGCGCCGCCTTCAACGCTGCGTAGAGGCGCGAGACGCCGATCGAGAAACCGGTCGCCGGCACGGGCTCGTCGCGGAAGCGGGCAACCAGCCCGTCGTAGCGCCCGCCGCCGCCCACCGACCCGAAGCGCGTCGGCCGACCGTCCTCCCCCGTGACGGTGAAGGTCAGCTCCGCCTCGAACACCGCGCCGGTATAGTATTCGAGTCCCCGCACGACGGACGGGTCGACCAGCACCTGCTCCTCGCCGCAGCCCGAAGCCGCCACGAGACCGGCGATGCCGGCAAGGTCGGCCACGCCCTCCAGGCCTCGCGCCGATCCCTCGACGGCGGCCCGCAGATTCTGGAGTGTCTCTCCGACGGTGGAGGCCCCGGCACCCGTGAAGGCGAGCACTCTTTCGCTTGCGCTCTCGTCAAGCCCGGCGCCCTTGGTGAAGTCGCCGCTCTCGTCGCGTCGCCCCGGACCGAGCAGCAGCCGGACGCCGTCCGGCCCGAGCCGGTCGAGCTTGTCGATGGCGCGCATGACCGTGAGCCGCCTGGGCGCCTGCTCCGCCGCGCCCAGTCCCACGACCTCCATCACCCCGTCCAGCAGCTTGCGGCTGCTGACCTTGATGCGGTAGTCGCCGCGCCGGATCCCGAGCCGCTCCAGCGTGGCCGCCGCCATGACGCACATCTCGGCGTCGGCCGCCACAGAGGCGGAGCCCACCGTATCGGCGTCGAACTGCATGAACTGCCGGAAGCGCCCCGGACCAGGCTTCTCGTTGCGGAACACCTGGCCGACGCGAAAGCTGCGGTAGGGCTTGGGCAGCGCATCGTAGTGCTCGGCGACGTAGCGGGCCAGCGGCGCGGTCAGATCGTAGCGCAGCGACAGCCACGCCTCGTCGTCATCCTTGAAGGAGAACACCCCTTCGTTGGGCCGGTCGAGGTCAGGGAGGAATTTGCCGAGCGCGTCGGTGTACTCGATGAGCGGCGTCTCGACCGCCTCGAAGCCGTAGAGCGTGTAGGCCTCGCGGATCGCGGCAAGCATCCGTTCGGTCGCGGCAAGGTCGTCCGGCCCCCGGTCGATGAGACCGCGCGGAAGACGCGCCTTGACGGCGGATTGGGTGGGCTTGGCTTCGGCGGACATCACGCTCTCGAATGGCGGTGGCGCCGCGACGCGAGGAGCGTGCGGCGGCAGCGCGGGAACCCGGAGCGAAGTCGGTGACGCGAACGGTCGCGACCGACTCCGTCGGGCCTGTCGAGGCGCGTTCTAGAACAGGACAGCCGGAGATCAAAGGCTTGCGGATCGTGTCCTCGGCCGCCCGGGGATCAGTTGTTGGGCGAATCCTGCTCTTCGACATGCGGCCGGTCGAGGAGGGTCGACAGCGGGCTCGACGTATCGTGCTGCTTCTGCGGTGCCTCGGACGTCGCGCGCACCGTCTTGGTGGCCTTCATGTAGCCCTTCGGCGGCTGCGTGAGATACTCCCGCTCGGGCTCGACGCCGGCCGTGATGGTGTTGGTGTCCTTGCCCGAATTCGGGTTGTCCGCCCGGTACGGCGCGTCCTCCTGGCGAATCTGGTCCACCGTCAGGCGGCAATGGGCGTCGCTGTGATCGAAGCTCTGGCAGCCCGTGATGTCCGGCTCGGCCTCGGTCTGGGCCGCCCGATGCTTGAGGATCTCCTCCTTCGACTCGGCATGATCGGAGGTCTGGCTCTTGTCGAACATGCTGGCCATCGGTGCCCTGGCCTCCTCCGAGGCCTTGCGCCGCGCGATCACGTCGGGGTCCTGGGGCCAGGCCGCCGTCCGGCCCGCGCCGGGCGCTTGAGGCTTGACGAGTTCCTGCTTGGGCGGGAGCACCAGGGGCGGCCGCTCCCGATACTCGATCTCGGGCGTCTGCTCGCGCGGCATGACGCCGACGGCCGTCAGCACGGACGAGAACACGTTCTGGTAGCCGTCGTCATAGGCCCAGGCCGGACAGGAGACCGAAGCAGCCCCGAACAGCAGCAGGGCACCGAAACCGATGCGTCGCGAGAAAGCCGAGCGATGACCCAAAGC
>CAXTVD010000162.1:0-9018 GCA_964247575.1 uncultured Lichenihabitans sp. | reverse complement strand
GGAAGAGCCATCATGCGCCGCTGACCTGTACGCCCCGCGGATGCTACGGGGCGGAGACGTTGGATTGCACGATCGATGCCAGGGGACAGGGTCGTCGGTGCGATCAGATTGCGGCGCTTCCGTGACAGGCGGCGGAAATGGACGGCGTGTGGCTTACGGAGCCGGAGCGGTCGCGGGTTTCGAGACGTCGGCGGCAGGCGCGGCTGTCTCCGAAGGCGTGGTGCCGCCCGGCGGCAGGTCCGTGATCTTGAGCGCGCTGAACTTCCAGGTGTCGACCTGATCCTTCTCGGACTGCGCCCGCATGCCGACCTGGCCGCCTCCGTCCGGCATCTGACCCTTCACGGAGGCGAACTTCGCCCCGTTGATCGAAGCCGTGATGGTGTCGCCCCGCAATTCGACCTGGAGGACGTTCGAGGTTCCCGCATCCCGCTTGATGTTGGTGTCCTGCCGCCAGGGCACCACGTCCATCCACTTGCCAGCCACCTTGCGGGTCAGCTCGGCATAGCCGCTCGGCGTGATCATGAACATGTAGTAGTTGTCGTAATCCTTGGCCCAGAAGATCGGCCCGGCCATCGTGTTGTCGGAGTTAGACACCACGTTCGGCGTCCGGATGCTGAGGCAGTAGTCGGCTTCCCCGAAGATGAGGCCCTTGTAGATCAGCAGGTTGGAGATGTCGGGCTGCGGCTTGACCTTGACCTTGCCGTCCTCGACCGAAACGTCCGGGGAATCGAGCCCCCAGCTCGCGTCGACCTCCTTGAAGTTGTCGCTGAACAGGGTCTTCGGACCCTGGCACGCATAGGCCGGTCCGGCCGCGAGGAAGGCAGCGGCCAACAGGGCGCCCAGCTTGATCGTCATCGCATCATCTCCCTCGTGCCAACCCCTGCCGGCCGCTCCGCACCAGCCTGCGACGCGGCGCGCGGCGGTTTGGTTCCCGCAGCCGCGGACCCTCATGGATTATAAAGAGCGCTGTGGCTTGCCCGAGACGATCGACGCTGAACCGGCGGCCACGACGACGATGTGCAGGCGGCGCGGTCCGTGCGCGCCCAAAATCAGCGTCTGCTCGATATCGGCCGACCGCGACGGGCCTGTCACAAGATTCACGGACCGGGGCAGCGCGGAGTCCCGCGGCAGGCTGGCGAAGACGGTCTCGAGGTCGCCGGCGATGTCGCCTCCCGACAGGACGACAACGTGCGTGTCGGGGAGGAAGTTGAGCGAGGTCGGGTTGTCGGCTCCCGATAGGAGGGCAAGCGTTCCCGTCTCCGCGACGCCGGCCAGGGCATAGGAGACGGCATTGAGGTCGGACCCGTCGGAGGCACCGGTCGAAAGGGTCAGGGTGGTGCCGTCCCAGGGCATGCGGGCCAGCCGCGGATCGTCGCCCCGCCTCAGGGTCGCAGGCAGGTTGGCCTCGCGCAGATAGCGCGCGATCTCGGCCGGCACCGCCGCGTCGTCGGCAACGACGGCCACGGTCGCGGAGGCCTTTTCCGCCTTCGCCTTGAACAACGCCAGCCGCTCGTCGTCGGGCAGCTGGCCGCGCGCGGGGATCACGCCGCGCGGATGCTGGTCGAGCCGGTTCACGACCGCAGACCGCCGGGTCTGTTCGCGCCCGGTCACGCCGAGCGCCCGCCGGATGCCCGCCAGCACGTCGCTGCGCGCATCGCTCATCGTGCGGTCCCCTGCTTGCGGGCCCGCCACGCGGCCTGGAAGGTCGCACCCTGCGGTGCCGGCATGTCGCGGTAGTCCGTCCAGCCCCTCGCGAGGGGCAGGGCTGAAAACCGTCCCTTGCCCCGTCCGAACAGGTTGAGCATCCGCATGGCCAGCGTGGTCGCCGCTCGATACAGAGCCGGGCGCCGCGCGAAGAAGCCCCAGACGGAGAGTCCGCTCCGGATCGTCGCCGGCTGCAGGTGGCGCTCGAACTCCCGTTCGCGCCAGTGCCGCATCAGCTTGGGAAGGGGAATGCGGACCGGGCACACCGATTCGCAACGACCGCAGAAGGTCGAGGCGTTCGGCAGGTGGCCGGCCTTGTCGATGCCGATCAGGCTTGGCGTGAGCACCGCTCCGATCGGACCGGGATAGATGGAGCCATAAGCATGCCCGCCGACCGAATGATAGATCGGGCAATGGTTCATGCAGGCGCCGCAGCGGATGCAGCGCAGCATCTCCTCGAAGGAGGAGCCCAGGATGGACGAGCGACCGTTGTCGAGCAGCACGACATGGTAGTGCTCGGGGCCGTCGGGATCGCCCGGCCGGCGCGGGCCGGTCGAGAGCGAGGTATAGACGCTCATCTCCTGGCCGGTGGCCGAGCGGGCCAGCACGCGCAGCAGCTGGGCGACATCCTCGAGCGTCGGCACGATCTTCTCGATCGAGGCGAGCACGATATGCACCTTGGGCAGCAGCTGCGTGAGGTCGCCGTTGCCCTCGTTGGTGACGATGATCGAAGTGCCGGTCTCCGCCACCAGGAAATTGGCGCCGGTGATGCCGACATCGGCGGCCAGGAACCGCTCGCGCAGGATGGTGCGCGCTTCGGTCAGGAGGTGCACGGGCTCGGACAGGTCCCGATCGTCGGCAAGGTGGGTGTGATGCCGACGAAAATCAGCCTCGACCTGCTGGCGCGTGAGGTGCACGGCGGGCGCGATGATATGTGAGGGGACCTCGCCGCGGATCTGCACGATGTATTCGCCGAGGTCCGTCTCGATCGGCTGCAACCCGGCCGCCTCGATCGCGGTGTTGAGCCCGATCTCCTCGGACACCATCGACTTGCCCTTGGTGACCGTGCGGGCGCCGTGGCTCTGGCAGAGGTCGACGATGATCTTGGTCGCCTCGGCGGCGTCGCGGGCGTAATGCACCGTTCCGCCGGAGGCTGTGACCTTGGCCTCGTAGGCCTCGAGGTAGAGGTCGAGGTGCTTGAGCGTGTGGTCCTTGATGTCGCGCGCCGAGTCGCGCAGCGCGTCGAACTCCGGCAGCGCGGCCACGGCGTCGGCCCGCTTGGCGATGAACGCCGTCCGGACATGGCCGAGCGCCCGCTGCAGGCTGGCGTCGGCCAGCGCACGATGCGCGTTCTCCTTGAATTGCGGGGATGTCGGTTGGATCGTCATCGCCGCACTCCGTCACCCGCCTCTTGAGCGGCGCCGATCGGCGCGGCCTCCGTCATGCCCGCCAGGATCTCGGCGACGTGGCGCACCTCCACGGCCGACTTCCGACGCGACAGCTTGCCCGCGATGTTGAAGAGGCAGCCGAGATCGCCGGCCACGAGCACGGGCGCACCGCTCTCGGTGACGCGATCGGCCTTGCGCTCGACGATCGAGTTGGAGATCTCACCGTATTTGACGGCGAAAGTGCCGCCGAAGCCGCAGCATACGTCGGCGTCCACGAGTTCCACGAGATCGAGCCCTCGGACCGTGGCGAGCAGCCGGCGGGGCTGGTCGCGGATGCCGAGCTCCCGCAGCCCCGAGCAGCCGTCGTGATAGGTGACGGCGTGGTCATAGGTGGCATCCACCGCCTGAACGCCGAGCACGTCCGTGAGGAAACTCACGAGTTCGTGCGTCTTGGCGGCGAAGCTGCGCGCCTCCGGGCCGAGGTTCGGATCGTCCGCGAACAGCTCGGGATAGTGCGTGACGGCCATCCCGCCGCACGATCCGGAGGGGATCACGACGTAATCGAAAGATCGGAATGCCTCGATGACCTGCCGGGCGAGAGCCCGCGCCGTCGCCCGATCGCCCGAATTGAAGGCGGGCTGGCCGCAGCAGGTCTGTGCGGGCACCTCGACGATGCAGCCGGCATCCTCGAGCAGCTTGACCGCGGCAAAGCCGACGGACGGCCGGAACAGGTCGACAAGGCAGGTGGCGAACAGGCCGACCCGCGGGTGGGCTTGCGGTAGATGAGGTTCCATCCCTACTCGATCTTCTCGTGACCAAACGCCTGCCGTCGCGATTGACGGACCGGCGACCTTGTTGAAGCCCGTCGAGGCAAGGCGAGGCTCGAAGCAGGCGAAGCACAGCGTCTTGGACCGCCTGCCCGCCAGCTCAGCTTGGCCCCGCGCTCCAATCCAGCACCACCTTCCCGCAAGCGCCCCGGTCCATCAAGTCGAAACCTTGCGCGAAGGCGCTGGCGGGAAACCGATGCGTGATCACGCCGCGGACGTCGAGGCCGCTCTGCAGCATGGCGAGCATCTTGTGCCAGGTCTCGAACATCTCGCGGCCGTAGATGCATTTGATCGTGATCATCTTGAAGACCAGCTTGGCCCAGTCGACCGGAAAAGGTTTCGCGGGAAGGCCGAGCATGGCGATCTTGCCGCCCATGAGCAGGTTGTCCACGATCTGCCCGAACGCCTGCTCCGACCCGCTCATCTCGAAGCCCACGTCGAAACCTTCGCGCATCTTGAGCCGGGCGCGGACATCGCCGAGGTCCTCCCTGGACACGTCGACAGGGACGCAGTCGGCGACCCGGGCGGCCAGATCGAGGCGGGCCGCATTCACGTCCGTGACGACGACGTGGCGCGCGCCCACGTGGCGGGCGATCGCCGCGGACATGATCCCGATCGGCCCGGCTCCGGTGATCAGCACGTCTTCCCCAACAAGGTCGAAGGACAGCGCCGTATGCACGGCATTGCCGAGCGGATCGAGAAGCGCGCCGAGTTCGTCGTCGACCTCCTCCGGCAACGCGACGACATTGAAGGCGGGCACACGGACGTATTCGGCGAAGGCGCCAGGCATGTTCACGCCGATGCCGCGGGTCTCGGGATCGAGGTGGAAGCGTCCGGCGCGGCTGGCCCGGCTTCGGGCGCCGATGACATGACCCTCGCCCGAAACGCGCATGCCGGTCGCGAGCCCCTTCACGGCCGGGCCGACCTCGACGATTTCGCCGGCGAATTCGTGGCCCACGACCATCGGCACGGGAATGGTCTTCCTCGCCCAGTCGTCCCAGCGGAAGATGTGGACGTCTGTCCCGCAGATGCCGGTCTTGCTGACACGGACCAGCACGTCGTCGGCCCCGATGGCCGGCACAGGCTCGTCCGACAGCCAGATCCCGGGTTCCGCCTTGGCTTTGACCAGTGCCTTCACTGTCGCCTCCGCAATCGAGTGACCCCTTCAATGACGGCCGCTTCCCGCCCTGCGCCCAGCCTGACTCGGGCCGGCCCTGCCTTCCGCAGATCGGGATGGCGATCGCCGTGTCAAGCGCCGCCGGTCCGATCCTGCAGCGGAGCGTCGCGCCACGAAGAGGCTTTTTGCCCCCCGATCGTCAACCGGCTAGGGAGGAACCATGACAGCTTCCACGGGCCGTGTGACGGTCATCACCGGCGCATCGAGCGGCCTCGGCGCCGCGCTCGCAATCCGCCTGGCGCGTCACCCCGGGAGCGTGCTGGGGCTTGTCGGGCGCGACGAGGCGCGTCTCGGGGCGGTGGCCGCGTCCTGCCGCGACGCGGGCGGCCGCGTGGTCACCGCCGCCATCGACGTGCGGGATCGGAGCGGGCTTGCGGCCTGGCTGGCGGCCTTCGATCGCGACCACGCGGTTGACTGCGTGATCGCCAATGCCGGGGTCGCGGCGGGTTCGCTGCCCGGGGGGCATCCCGAGAGCGGCGAGCAGGCCTTCACGATCACAGACATCAATTATGGCGGCACGTTGAACCTGGTGGTGCCCGCAGTGACCCTCATGCTGGCACGCCGTCGCGGGCAGATCGTGCTGGTCAGCTCGCTGTCGGCCTTCGCACCGCTGCCGGAAGCGGCCGCCTACAGCGCGAGCAAGGCCGCGATTCTCGCCTATGGCCTCGCCCTGCGGCAGCAGCTTTGGCGCGACGGCATCCGGGTCAACACGGCCTGTCCCGGCTTCGTGACGACGCCCATGGCGCAGACGTTCCGCGGCTGGAGGCCCCTGGAGATCACGGCCGCGGCGGCGGCCGGACGGATCGAGGACGGGATGATCCGGAACCGGGCGGTGATCGCCTTTCCCGCCTCGCTCGCGCTCGTTTCGCGGCTGTCGCCGCTGGTCCCCGAGAGGCTGCTCAGGAAGGCGATGACGCTTTTCAAACTCTGAGCGGGCGAAGGCACCCGGAGGGCGATGGCCCGGCCACCCGCCGCGGCTCCCCCATCTCTCGAGGGGCTGCCGTAGCCACCTGTCGCTCGGCTTCAGTCGCGGTGGTTGCCCGGCCTGTCGGGCGTCGCGCGCCCGCAAGGACGGTCGGTCACTTCAGGCGCTGGAGAATCGCTCGGCTGTCCCCGACGGCGCGAAGCTCCTCCGCCACGATCGCCACGGTGCGGCGGATCTGCTCCTCAGTGTGTTCCGAGGTGATGAAGAAGCGGAGCCGCGCGGAGCGCTCCGGCACGGCCGGATGGATGATCGGCTGCACGTTGATCCCGCGCTCGAACAGCTTCTGGCTCAGCACGACCGCGACGAGCGAATCGTAGACGAGCACCGGAACCACGGCGAGCCCGGTGGTCGTGCCGACATCGAGCTTGTGCTCGCGCGCAACGGCGCAGAAGAGGGCACCGTTGGACCGCAAGCGAGCCACGCGATTGGGCTCGGCATGCATCGCGTCGAGGGCGGCGGCTGCGGCGGCGGCCATGGCCGGGGGAAGCCCAACGCTGTAGACGAAGCCGCCCGACGTGCACTTCAGGAATTCGATCAGGGCCGAGCAGCCGGCGATGTAGCCCCCGCAGCTCGAGAGCGTCTTCGACATCGTGCCCATCCAGATGTCGACCTGGCGGGGATCGATCCCGCACTGCTCGAACAGGCCGGCGCCGGTCGGGCCAAGCACGCCAAGGCCGTGCGCCTCGTCCACCATCAACCACGCCCCGTGGCGCTGCTTGATGGCGATCAGGCCGGCGAGGTCGGGGCAGTCCCCGTCCATGCTGTAGAGGCCCTCGACCGCGATCAGCACGCGCTTGAACTGCGGTCGCAGCGTCGTCAGGAGATGGTCGAGTGCCTGGAGGTCGTTGTGCGGGAACGAGCGTCGCTCGGCCCGGGACAGCGTGGCTCCGGTGATGATGCTGTTGTGGGCGAGTGCATCGTGCAGGATCAGGTCGCGCGGCCCGAGCAGGGCCCCGATCGTCGTTACGTTGGTGGCATGGCCGCTGACGAAGACGGCGCAGGCGTCCTGGCCATAATGCTCGGCCAGCTTGCGCTCGAGCATCTGGTGCACGGGCCGCTCCCCCGCCACGACGCGACTGGCCGAAGGCGACGTGCCGTACCGATCGATCGCCGCCTTGGCGGCCTCGGACACCGCCCGATGCCCGTTCAGGCCGAGGTAATCATAGGACGAATAATTGTCGTAGACGCGGCCGTCGATGACCGAGGTCGGCCCCGCCCGCTCATCATGCGTCCGGAAGAACGGGTTCTCGATCCCGAGCGCATCGGCTGCCGAGCGCTGGACCCGGACCTCCTGGAGGCCGGGCAGGGTCGTGAAGTCCGTCATCGCATGGAAACGCGAGATCGCAGGCACCTCCGGCTCGAACACCTCGGCGCTGCGCCGCGCGGCGACGAGCTTTTCGAGAGATTGCCTAGCGTTTGAGGGCAGTGCGCTCTGACTACTACGACCCATTTAGTCTGTCCCTTCGGCTAAGAACGAGCGTACTGCAGTATAGATGCCCGTTCTAGAAGGCCCCGGCGCAAGGTGCTGCATCGCGGTATTTTGGTCACACTGACTGGCCCAAACCGACACAGGGGCGCAGCCTTTTGCCATTCATCGTTTGGGGAGCTTTGTATGCGAGCCCTGAACAATGTTAAACGCCGCAGGCAAATCCCGATCCGGAGTGAAGTGAGGCTTGTGTTGATGATCCGTACCCAGATCGGGCTGCTCGCACTGGTGTCCGTGCTGGCCGGTTGCTCGTCTTTGCCGAGCGATGGTCCGAGCACGCAGGACGTGCTCGATCATTCAACCGTCGACGGTGATCCCGCTTCACGTCGTTACGAGGTGGTCGATATCGACTCGACATCGGTCGCGGTGTTGCGCCGCAGGCCGCCCGACGGGTTCTCGGCGCATTTCGGCGACTACCGGCCCTCGGCGGACCTGCGGATTGGGGTCGGCGACTACGTGGCCGTTACCGTTTGGGAGGCGGGGGCGAACGGGTTGTTCTCGGCTCCCCTGTCGACCGATCGCTTCACGACCGGAGCCAAGAGCGCGACCATCCCCGACCAGGCGGTCGGGCGCGACGGCACCATCACCGTTCCGTATGCCGGGCGGCTGCAGGTCAAGGGGATGACCACCGAAAGCGTGCAGGCCGAGATCGAGAAGGCCCTCGAGGGCAAGGCGATTCAGCCGCAGGTTCTGGTCAACGTCACGCGACCCATCAGCAACATGGTCACGGTCACCGGCGAGGTGGTGTCCGGGGCCCGCATCCCGCTGTCCCAGAAAGGCGATCGCGTGCTCGACGTGGTGGCCAGCGCCGGCGGGGTCCGGGCGCCGGTCAACGAGACGGTCATCCGCCTGTCGCGCGGCGACGCGACGGTCTCCGTCCCCATGGGGCGGGTCGTCGGTAACCCCCGCGAGAACGTCTATCTCCGGCCCGGCGATGTCCTCACGCTGGTTCGCGACCCCCAGGCCTTCCTTGCCTATGGCGCGACCGGGGTGAACGCCCGGATTCCGTTCGAAGCCGATTCGATCGCGCTTTCCGAGGCCCTGGCCAAGGTCGGCGGCATCCAGGACTTCCGCGCCGATCCGGCCGGCGTCTTCATCTTCCGCTACGAGCCGGTCGCCATCGCCCGGGCGCTGCGACCCACAAGCACGCTCGTGGCGAATGGGTCAGTTCCGGTCGTCTACCGCCTGAACATGCGCGATCCGTCGAGCCTGTTTCTCGCGCAGACCTTCCCGATCTTCAACAAGGACATCGTCTACGTTTCCAACGCCCCGATCGCCGACGCGCAGAAGGCGTTCCAGATCTTCAACAGCGTCGCTTCGCCTGTCACCACCGGCGCCAGCCTGTATACGGCGGTGCGACCCTGACGGGGCACGGCGGTCCGGTGCCACAAGCGCCCGGGCGGCCGATCGATCAGGACGGACCGGAAGCCGCCGACCGTTGATGGACGGCA
>CAXTVD010000161.1:6845-9033 GCA_964247575.1 uncultured Lichenihabitans sp. | reverse complement strand
GAAGTCGCGCGCGCCCTCGGGCGAGGAGGCCGTGAGGATCGGCGTCTGGAACTCGAAGAAGCCCTGCTGCTTCATGCGCCAGCGGAGGCTGTCGATGACGTTGCCGCGCAGCATGATGTTGCGATGCAGCCGCTCGCGCCGCAGGTCGAGGAAGCGGTATTTGAGCCGGGTCTCCTCCGGATACTCCTGCTCGGTCGCGACCGGCAGCGGCAGCTCGAGCGACGGGCCGAGCACCTCGATCTCCTTGATGTAGATCTCGATCTGGCCGGTCGGCATGTCGGCATTCTCCGTCCCGGCCGGCCGCAGCCTGACCGTGCCGTCGATCCGCACGACCCATTCCGAGCGCAGCGTCTCCGCCTCGGCGAAGGCCGGCGAGTCAGGGTCGGCCACGCATTGCGTGATGCCGTAATGGTCGCGCAGGTCGATGAACAGGACCCCGCCGTGATCGCGAATGCGGTTGCACCACCCGGACAGTCGCACGGCCGTGCCGGCGTCTGCGGCCGTGAGGACGCCACAGGTGTGGGAGCGGTAGCGGTGCATCGACGGTCTCGTAGCAAGGTCGGCCAAGCGTCCAGGGCCGAGAGGCGGACGGGCGGCGGAACAGGACACGGCGGTTTGGTGATGTCAAGGAACGGCGCCCGAGCAGTCGCGCCCTACCCTGTTCACCATGGTCCGACGCTGACACGAAGCAACTCGCGTCCGTGACGGTCTTGCGGTAAGCACGGCCGATGACTGTCGTGACCACCACCAGCGCGCTCGAAGAAGCGTGCCGCCGTTTTGCTGCCCACGCTTACGTGACGGTCGACACGGAGTTCCTCCGCGAGACGACGTTCTGGCCCAAGGTCTGCCTGATCCAGATCGCCTCGGAAGACGAGGCGCTTGCCGTCGATGTCCTCGCGCCCGATCTGAATCTCGCCCCGTTCTTCGAGCTCATGCGCAACAAGGCCGTGGTGAAGGTCTTCCATGCCGCCCGGCAGGATCTCGAGATCATCTGGAAAAGCGCCGGCCTGATCCCGGAGCCCGTCTTCGACACGCAGGTGGCCGCCATGGTGTGCGGCTTCGGCGACCAAGTCTCGTATGGCGAGCTGGTCCAGACGCTCTGCAAGGTGGCGCTCGACAAGTCGTCCCGCTTCACGGATTGGGCACGTCGTCCCCTCAGCGCCGCCCAGGTCACCTACGCCATCGCCGACGTGACCTATCTCCGCACCATCTATCTCCACCTCAAGGCGCAGCTCGAGACGACCGGACGGTTCCACTGGCTCGAAGACGAGATGCGCGTGCTGACCTCGCCGGCGACCTACGAGCAGCATCCCGAGAAGGCATGGGAGCGCTTCCGCTCGAGCGTGCGCAAGCCGCGCGATCTTGCCGTGCTGATCGAGGTCGCCAAGTGGCGCGAGGAGGAGGCACAGGCGCGCGACGTGCCGCGCTCGCGCATCCTCAAGGACGATGCCCTCATGGAGGTGGTGCTCGCCGCACCGCGCACGCCCGAGGCGCTCGGCGAGTTGCGCGCGGTGCCACGGGGGATGGACCGGTCCCGCGCCGGACTCGACGTGATCGAAGCGATCGAGCGCGGTCTGGGGCGGGATTCCAAGACGCTTCCGAAGATCGAGCGCGACCGCCGCAGCGGCTCGGCCTGCGGCGCCACGGTGGAGCTCCTCAAGGTGCTCCTGCGCCAGGTGGCCGAGAGCCACGGCGTTGCGGCGAAGATGATCGCGACGGTCGACGATCTCGAGGCGATCACATTGAGCGACCGGGCCGACGTCCCGGCCCTCCAGGGCTGGCGTCGCGATCTGTTTGGCCGGAAGGCGCTGGAACTGAAATACGGGCGGTTGGCGCTGACGGTCGAGAACGGCCGCGTCGTCGAGCTCGAATGGCAGGACGGGGCTCAGACCGTCGCGGCCCTCGGCTGACGTCGCTCCGGCCCGCGGCGGCCGGCGCCGCGGACAATCAGCTCTTGGGCTTGTTCATGAGCAGAAAGCCGGTCGCCTTTGTGGGGTTGCCCGTGAGATACTCGCGGGCGGCGGCCTGGAGCCGCTCGACCTGCTCGGGCTTGTACTTCTTGCTCTCGGAGTCGAGCTCCAGGGTCGTGAGGATCGTGAGAACATGCTCCTCGGTGCCATTCTGCAGGCGCGCCGGCCAGACTTTCGCACTGCGCGCCAGGGGATGATTGAACTTCACGCCGAACTCC
>CAXTVD010000161.1:0-6835 GCA_964247575.1 uncultured Lichenihabitans sp. | reverse complement strand
GCATCAGCCATCAAGTTCTTGTCACAATCAATCGGGGCTTCGGTCGACGATGCGTTCGGGTCCTGGGCCGCAGCTTGGCAGCCCCACCCGAGCCAGCCTCATCGCCTGACGATCACGCGCCGGCGGAGACGACGATGTCCGCCTCCCGCCCGGACAGCCGGGCGAGTTGGCGGAGCCGGTTCTGCAGCCGTGCGCTCGCGAGATCCGCAAGGTCCGGCGGCAGGCCCAAGGTGAGTTTCTCGCGGGTTCCACGCAGCGCGGTCCGCGGCAGAATGCCGGCCATCGCCGAGGAGAGCTGGAAGGCTACCCGCATCGCGGCGCCGATCAGCCTGGCCCGGTCCGTGAGGGCGGACGACAGCAGCCCGCGCCAGTCGGCGCCCAGAGTGCTCTCCAGCCCCTCATAGCGGTAGCTCACGACCGCCGCCAGGAAGCAGCGCTCGACATGATCGATCCCGATGAAGGCCGCATTGGCGACCGTCCCCACGGCGGCGGCGCCGCGGTAGTCGGGGTGCGCGCGCCAGCCGAGATCCGCAATCAGGCAGGCGGCGTGACGCAGGCGACGCTGGTCCGGCGTTTCACCCTCGACGGTTGCAGCCATGAGCCTGTCGGTCCAGGCAAACAGCTCCTCGGCATGGGCCGGATCGCGTGAGCGCAGCGTATTGAAGTCCCGCGCCGCCACAAGCAGCGGGTCCGTGGCCTGCGCGTCCGCCGTGAGCTTTTCGAAGAGCAATCCTTCCCGCACGCCAAGCGCGGACACGATGATGCTCCTGGGTCGTCCCAGGCGGATGATCTCTTCGAGGACCACGGCGCCGAAGGCCAAAAGGGGGCGGCGCGACGCCGGGACGGAGGCCAGGGCCGCCGGACTTTCGGTTTCGCTCCGCTCGATCAGAGCCACGAACAGATCCGGGTCGTCCGCCGGGATCGAATAGCCGTGCATGACCCGCAGCGGATAGCGACGCTGCTCCATGTGCAGCCGCGCCAGCGCTCGCCACGTGCCTCCCACGGCGTAAAGCGTGCGCCCCTTCAGCCCACCAAGGGGTGCGGCCCCGGCCAGCGCGTCCCGCACGATCCGCACGGACCGACGGGGCGACGCCTTGCTGAGGTCACTGAGCGCGAGGCCGCCGATCGGCAGCGTCACGCCTTGTCCGATGGTCATGCCGCGGACGTCGACGAGTTCGAGCGATCCGCCGCCCAGGTCGCCGACGAGGCCATCCGCCCGCCAGAAACCCGAGATGACCCCCTTGGCCGACAGCTCGGCCTCGCGGCTGCCGCCGATCAGGGTGATGTCCGTGCCGATCGCGTCGCTGGCGCGCGCGAGAAAGGCGGGACCGTTCTGCGCGTCCCGTGTCGCCGCCGTCGCGACCACGAGAAGCTGCGTGATCCCCATCGTCCGGCACATCGTGCGGAAGCCGCGGAGCGCGGCCAGGGCCTTCAGGACCGCGTCCTCCGCCAGGAGCCCGGTCGTGGCGACCCCCCGGCCCAGCCCGCACAGCACCTTCTCGTTGAAGAGGGGCGTCGGGGCGCGGGACAGCGTCTCGTAGGCCACGAGGCGGACCGAGTTGGACCCGATATCGACAATGGCGAGAGGCGCGCCGGCAAACCGCCCCGGCGCGTTGGGATCAACGATCACAGAACCGACCTCAAGACCTGCCGATCGGCGATCAGCGTTTGGTGAGACGCTTGAGCAGCGTCTTCGGGCTCGACTGCTTCAGCGACTTGCCGCGTCCGGACAGGCTGGGGTTCGTCATGAAGTAGTTGTGCGCATTGAACGGTTCCTCGCTGCCGCGAGGGCTGATTCGGCGGCTGCCGCCGTCGGGCAGCACCCGGTAGGACTGCTGGTTGTCCAGCAGATTGGCCACCATGATCTGGTTGAGCACCTGATCGTGCACCGTCGGGTTGGTGATCGGCATGAGGGCCTCGACGCGCCGGTCGAGGTTGCGCGGCATCAGGTCGGCGGAGGAGATGTAGACCCGCGCCTGCGCATGCGGCAAGCCCGCGCCCATGCCGAACGCGAAGATCCGGGCGTGTTCCAGGAAGCGTCCAATGATCGACTTGACCCGGATGTTGTCGGACAGGCCGGGCACGCCCGGACGCAGGCAGCAGATGCCGCGCACGATGAGATCGATCTGCACGCCCACACCGCTGGCGGCATAGAGCGCGTCGATGATCTCGGGATCGACGAGCGCGTTGCACTTGCACCAGATGGCACCGGGCTTGCCGTTGCGCGCGAAGTCCGCTTCCGCCTGGATGTGGTCGAGCAGCTTCCGCTTCAGGGTGATCGGCGACACCGCCATCGCTTCGAGGCCCACCGGCTCGGCGTAGCCCGTGATGTAGTTAAAGATACGCGACACGTCGCGGCCGATCATCGGATCCGCGGTGAAGAAGGACACGTCCGTGTAGATGCGGGCGGTCTGCGGGTGATAGTTGCCGGTGCCGACGTGGCAGTAGGTGACGAGGCCGCTGCCTTCCCGGCGCACCACCATCGACAGCTTGGCGTGGGTCTTCAGCTCGATGAAGCCGAACACGACCTGCACACCGGCGCGCTCCAGGTCGCGCGCCCAGCGGATGTTGGCCTCTTCGTCGAAGCGGGCCTTCAGCTCCACCAGGGCGGTCACCGACTTGCCGGCTTCCGCCGCCTCCACCAGCGCGCGGACGATCGGGCTGTCCTTCGAGGTGCGGTAGAGCGTCTGCTTGATGGCCACGACGGTCGGGTCGCGCGCGGCCTGGGCGAGGAACTGCACCACGACGTCGAAGGACTCGTAGGGGTGGTGGACCACGAGGTCCTTGGCCCTGATCGCGGCGAAGCAGTCCCCTCCGTTGTCCCGGACGCGTTCGGGGAAGCGCACGTTGTAGGGCACGAACTTGAGGTCCGGCCGGTCGAAATTGACGAGTTCACTCAACTCGTTCAGCGCCAGCATGCCATGCACGGCGAAGCCGAGTTCGGTCGACACGTCGAGCTCCTCGGCCACGAGCATCCGCAGCGCCTCGGGCATCTGCGCGTCGAGTTCGAGACGGATCACCGTGCCGCGGCGCCGGCGTTTCAGCGCCGACTCGAAGAACAGGACGAGGTCCTCGGCCTCCTCCTCCACCTCGAGGTCGCTGTCGCGGATGACCCGGAAAAAGCCTTGGCCGGCCACGCGAAAGCCCGGAAACAGGCGATGCGTGTTGAGGGCGATCAGGTTCTCCAGCGTCAGCACGCGGATCGCGCCCGGCGCGAAGCTGTCGGGCAGCCGGATGAAGCGCTCGATCTTGCTGGGCATGCGGATGAGCGCGTTCATCCGCCGGCTGTCCACGCTGCTTTCGAGGTCCAGCGCCAGCGTGAAGCCAAAATTGGGGATGAAGGGAAAGGGGTGGGCCGGATCGATCGCGAGCGGCGTCAGGATGGGAAAGACGTGCTGCTGGAAGTGGCTCTGCAGCCAGTCGAGTTCGGGCTGGCCGAGGTCACCCGGCTCGACGACCACGACACCCTCCGCCTGGAGCTTGACCCGGAGGTCCAGCCAGAGCCGCTGCTGTGCACTGGTCAGGTCGAGCACGTTGGCCGTGATCTCCGCCATCTGCTCGATGGGGGTCAGGCCGTCCTGGGATTTGGTGGTGACGCCAAGCTTGATCTGTCCGTACAGGCCCGCCACCCGGACCATGAAGAACTCGTCGAGGTTGTTGGCCGAGATCGAGAGGAAGCGGAGCCGCTCGAGGAGGGGATGATTGCTGTTGGCCGACTCTTCGAGCACCCGTCGATTGAATTCGAGCCAGGACACTTCGCGGTTGATGAAGCGCTTGGGCGAGTCCGTCAGGTCGACGGCGGATGCGCCCTCGGGGGGCCTGACTTCGACGACGGCGTTCTCCATGCGTGACGACCTTCCCGGCTTCCAAAGCCTGCGTGGGACGTGGGCTGATAGACCAGCATAACGCGCCATCGCGACCGGGGCATGTCAAAGCGCGCCATCATCCTCACTCGTCCGCATCGACCGGCAAGGTCCCCAGCACCGCGGCCGCCATCGCACGGGTCACGCGCCGGCCGAGGGCGAGACCCGTGCGGTCGAGGGCGTCGACGACGCGGCCAGCCTCCGCCAGCGAGCGGTCGAGATGCAGGACGAGGTAGGCGACCACCGTCTCGTCCACGGCAAGCTGCCGGTCCGCGAACAATTTGACGAGGACCTGGCGCATCAGAACGTCATCGGGTGCATCCAGCCTCGCGGCCGGCGCCAGCCGCAGCCGGGACAGCAGATCCGGGGTTCGCGGCCCCCAGAGGTCGGGGGGCGTCCGCGCCGCCAGCAACAGGAAGGCCGCCTGCTCCCGCACCAGATTGAGCAGGTGGAACAACCCCGCTTGCTGGGCGGGGGCGACGGCCTCGGCATCGTCGAGGACCGCCGCCCGGCCTAGCAGCGCAGGAAGGTCGGAGCGATCGAGGTCGTCGGGCCGCAGCGCCCTGGCCTTGGCGCGCTCCGCCCAGATCGCCGCCAGATGGCTCTTGCCCGAGCCCGGCGGGCCGATCAGGAGAAAGGTCTGGTCGGGCCACCCGGGCCAGCTCTCGACCACCCGCAGGGCTGCGGCATTGGACGGCGCGGGGAGAAACGCGTCCCGTCCGAAACGGGGCGGCAAAGCAAGGTCGAGCGGCAGCTGATGCATCAGGCGTCCCGGCGGAACGGCCGGGCGATCGTGGGTGTGATGCGGACCTCGTCCTCGCCCGTGTAGAGCGGACTCGCCAGGTATTTGCGGAGTGCAAACCGGGCGAGCACCCCCGCCGCCGCCGCGAGCGGCACGGCCATGATCAGGCCGGTGAAGCCGAACAGGGCTCCGAAGGCGAGCAGGGCGAACATCACCCAGACCGGGTGGAGTCCCACGGAGGCGCCGACCAGATTGGGAGACAGGATGTTGCCTTCCAGGAACTGCCCCGTCACGACGACGGCGACTGTCATCGCCACGAGAGGCCAGTCCGGCCAGCTCTGGACGATGGCGACGGCCGACGCGAAGAGCAGCACGGTCAGCGAGCCAACATAGGGGATGAAGCTGAGCAGCCCGCCCGTGATGCCGATCAGGAAGCCGAAGTTCAGGCCCACCAGGGTGAGCCCGATTCCGTACCAGAGGCCCAGAAACAGGCAGACGATGGACTGGCCGCGAACGAAGCCCGCAAAGGCGGCGTCGATGTCGCGCGCGATCTGCCTGACGTCGTCGCGATGGGCCAGCGGCACCCAGCCGTCGACAGCCGCGACCATGCTCTTCCAGTCCAGCAGGATGTAGAAGGCGACGACAGGGGTGATCACGAGCAGCGAGATCAGGTTGAGGAGAGCCGTGCCCCCCGACCAGAGCGACTTGATCACGCCGAGCAGGTAGGTGGATCCCTGCCCCACGACCGTGCCGATCGACCCCTGGATATCCGACGGCGTCAGCCCGCTATCGAAACCGAGCCGCTTGAGGGTGTCGCCGCCATAGCGGACGAGCAGCTTGTTCCCCTCCTCCTGCGTGAGCTGTTGGAGGCGGACGGCGAAGCCGGGGAGGTTCTGGATCAGCGCCGAACCCTGGCGGACCAGCACGGGAACGAAGACGAGGCCCATGATCACGAGGACGAGCACGAACAGCGCCAGCAGCAACAGGGTCGCCCCGAGGCGCCGCATGCCGAGCCGTTCCAGCCGCTCGGCGAAGGGGTCGAGCAGATAGCCTAGGATCAGGCCCGCCTCGAAGGGCAGCAGGACGCTGGACAGCGTCACCAGCGCGTAGACGAGGAAGGCCAGGAACCCGACCCAGATGATGATCTGGCGTTGCAGCGTCATAATCCCCTCGCACGGCCAGGGATCGACTGCCCATGGGATCGAGCCACGCAGCGAGATAAGCGCCGGCCGAGGCGAGCGTCAATGCTGTCCGCTCCGGGGCGCGGCGTTGCGGACCGGGCCGCCGCCGCCGCGCCGTTGACTTTGCGGCGAGGCGAAGGATCATCCCTCCAGCGCTGCTGGAAGCAGAACAGCGCGCAACGGAGGGATGAACGACATGGGCAAGACAATCATCGCAACGGTCCTGATGCTGGGCGTGGCGTCGGCCGCGCTGGCCGATGGCAGCTGCAAAAGCAACGCGGCCGACAAGAAATTGGCCGGTGCGGCCCTGACCAGCTTCATGACCAAGTGCCAGAAGGACGCCGCCGCTACCTGCGACGCCACTGCGGCGACCAAGAAGCTGGCCGGCGCCGCCAAGACCAGCTTTTCCAAGAAGTGCGTGAACGACGCGGTCGGCTCCTAGCGCGCCGGACGAGCCGTACCGGTTCCCGCAGACCGCCCTACTTCTCAAGGCTGACAGAACCTGTCAGCCTTCCTCGGGGATCATCGCTCATGCAAAAACGTCAGCTCGGTCGGTCAGGCCTGATGGTGCAACCATGGTGCCTGGGCGGCAACGTGTTCGGCTGGACGGCCGACGAAGCCACATCGCTGAAGCTGCTGGACGCCTTCGTCGATGCCGGCTTCGACTTCGTCGACACGGCCGACGTCTACTCCCGATGGGCGCCGGGGCATCAAGGCGGCGAATCGGAGACGGTCATCGGCAAATGGCTGGCGCAGGGCGGCCGCCGCGACCGCGTGGTCATCGCGACCAAGGTCGGCATGGACATGGGACCGGGCAAGGACAACCTGTCCCGCGACCACATCATCGCGTCGGCGGAGGCCTCGCTGAAGCGGCTGCAGACGGACGTCATCGATCTCTACCAGTCGCACCGCGACGACGAGAAGACGCCGGTCGATGAGACGCTGGAAGCCTATGCCAGCCTGATCAAAGCCGGCAAGGTGAGGGCGATCGGCGCCTCGAACTTCAGCGCGGAGCGCCTCGCTGTCTCCCTGGACGAAGCGGAGAAAGC
>CAXTVD010000160.1:7948-9179 GCA_964247575.1 uncultured Lichenihabitans sp. | reverse complement strand
ACGCCGCGCCGTTCCTTCATCGTGGCCGACACGCCCGGCCACGAGCAGTACACCCGCAACATGGCCACCGGCGCCTCCAACGCGGATCTTGCGATCCTCCTCGTCGACGCGCGCAAGGGCCTGCTTACCCAGACAAGGCGGCACGCCTTCATCGTCTCGCTTCTTGGCATCCGGCACGTGGTTCTGGCGGTCAACAAGATCGATCTCGTCGGCTACGACGAGGCGGTCTTCACGCGCATCGCGGCCGACTTCGCCGACTTCGCGACGCAACTCCACTTCAAGTCCTGGACCCCGATCCCGGTGTCGGCGCGCTACGGCGACAACATGTCGGCCCGGAGTGTCGAAATGCCGTGGTACGCGGGCGACACGCTGCTGGACTACCTCGAACAGGTCGACGTGGAGCAGGATCGGCGCGACAGGCCGTTTCGGCTGCCCGTGCAGTGGATCAACCGGCCCAATCTCGATTTCCGCGGCTTTTGCGGCACGATCGCGAGCGGCACGATCCGGGCCGGCGATCCCCTGGTCGTGGCGGGATCCGGGCGGACCTCGCACGTTGCGCGCATCGTCGGTCCCTCCGGCGATCTCGCCGAAGCCGGCGCGGGCGAAGCCGTGACGCTGACCCTCGCCGACGAGATCGACATCGCGCGCGGCGACGTGCTGGTGCCCCCGGAGGCCCGGCCGGACGTCGCCGACCAGTTCGCCGCCCATGTGATCTGGATGAGCGACGTCCCCCTGCTGCCCGGCCGGTCCTACCTCATGAAGATCGCGGCGCGGGTCGTGCCGGTCACGATCACCGACCTCAAGCACAGGGTCGACGTGAACAGCCTCGACCAGATGGCGGCCAAGACGCTCGGGCTCAACGAGATCGGCCTGTGCAACATCGCGGCCTCGGTCCCGATCGCGTTCGACGCCTACGCCGACAACAAGGAGACGGGCGCCTTCATCCTGATCGACCGGACTTCGAACGCCACGGCCGGGGCGGGCATGATCGATTTCGCGCTCCGCCGGGCGACCAACATCCACCGGCAGGATCTTTCGGTCAGCCGGGAGGCGCGGGCCGCGCTCAAGCACCAGAAGCCCGCCATTCTCTGGTTCACGGGCCTGTCTGGCGCGGGCAAGTCGACCGTCGCCAATCTCGTCGAATCCAAGCTCCTCGCCCGTGGCGTGCACACGCTCATGCTCGATGGCGACAACGTCCGTCACGGCCTCAACAAGGATCTCGGTTTCACGG
>CAXTVD010000160.1:0-7938 GCA_964247575.1 uncultured Lichenihabitans sp. | reverse complement strand
GATGACGGATGCGGGGCTCGTCGTCCTCTGCTCCTTCATCTCGCCTTTTGCGGCCGAGCGGCGTCTGGTGCGGGAGATGGTCGATCCCGGCGAGTTCCTGGAGATCTTCGTGGACGCCCCCATCGAGGCCTGCATCGCGCGTGATCCCAAGGGTCTCTACAAGCGTGCCCTGGCCGGGCAGATCAAAAACTTTACCGGGATCGACCAAGCCTACGAGCCGCCGGACAGCCCGGAGATCAGGCTCGATGCGGGGACCGGCCATCCCGCCGCGCTCGCCGACATCGTCATCGAGGCTCTCGAGAACCGGGCGGTGATCGAGCGCTTCTGACTCGGGTCTCGCAAGGCTCTGTCCGGGAACCCCAGGCGCCGGCCGGGGTTGAAGGGCGACATCGAACGAGCCCGGTCCAGGCGCGAAGCTTCGCGCGGCCGGGCCACAGCGGGATCTTGGTCATGATCAGATTGTCCGTCGCCGGCGCCCTGGCGCTGACCCTGATGGCCGGCATCGCCCGGGCCGAGCCGACCGATCCCATGATCAGCCAGTTCGCGCAGGACGCGGCCGTGTCCAACGCCTTCGAGACGGCCCAAGCGACCATCATCCTGGAAGACAGCACCAATCCTGCGGCCAGGGCCTTTGCACGCGAGATGCTCAGCGACCACGAAGCGGCCCAGCGGGACCTCGACCAGGCCGGGCGCATCAGCGGGGCGACCACCCGTTTCATCCTCGACGCGGGGCGGCAGGGCAAGGTCGATGATCTCGGGCTGATGGATGGCGCCAAGCTGGACCAGGCCTACCTCGCGGACCAGGTCGCGGCCCATGCCGGGGCGGCGGCGACGCTGGAGGGCTATGCGCAGACCGGCACGGATCCCGCGCTCGTCGCCTATGCCCGTCGCACGCTGCCGGTCGTGCTGCATCACCAGCGCATGCTGGAGCAGATGACGGGGCAGCCGGCGCCGATGTAGGGCGGTCCCGATGGGCGCGATCCGCATCGGCATCGGCGGCTGGACCTACGAGCCGTGGCGCGGCCTCTTCTTCCCCGAGGGACTGCGGCACGCCGATGAGCTGGCCTACGCCGCGGAGCGGCTCACCACCATCGAGATCAACGGCACCTTCTATCGGACGCAGACCCCCAAGAGCTTCCGGGCCTGGCACGACGCGACGCCGGAGGACTTCGTGTTCGCGGTGAAGGTGCATCGCGCCGCGGCCCAGCGCAGCGAGCCCGAGGAGGCACGTCCCGCAATTGAGCGATTCCTGGATTCGGGGCTGACCGAACTCGGCCCCAAGCTCGGTCCTCTGATGTGGCAGCTGCCTGCGGGTCGCCGGTTCAAGCCGGACGTCTTCGCGCGATTCCTGGATCTGCTGCCAGCGGAAAAGGACGGCCTCGTCCTGCGGCACGTCGTTGAAGCGGCTCATCCCAGCTTCGACGACGAGGCCTGCACGGCGCTGCTGCGGGAGCGCGGCGTGGCCCGCGCGATCCTCGACAAGCCGAACGTCGCCCTGCGCGAGACCATCACCAGCCCGCATGTCTACCTGCGGCTCGAGAAGGGGCAGGACGAGGAGCCGGCCGGCTACCCGCCCGCCGGTCTCGACCACTGGAGCCAGCGCTTCAAGGCCATCGCGGCCGAGGGGCACGACGTGTTCGCCTACGTCATCTCCGGGGCGAAGCATCGCGCGCCGGCAGCGGCCATGGCGCTCATCGAGAGGCTGTGACGCGCCTCATACCGCCACGTCGGTGGTGAACAGTTCGCGGGCGGCACCTACGCCACGCAGGGCGTAGCGGCCGACCGACACCAGCATGTCCTGCTCCTTCGGGCGCGCGGCGGCCCGGAATTCCGCAGAGACGAGGGCATTGCGGTCCGCCGAGCGGCACATGGCGGCCACGCGGCTGACCTCGTTGACGGCCGGGCCGATCACCGTGAAGTCCAGGCGCTCCGCGCTGCCGATGTTGCCGTAGAAGACCTCGCCGATATGCAGGCCGAGATAGGCTTCCGTCACGGGGCGTCCTTCTGCCTCGCGACGCCCGTTCAGCACCAGCAGTCTCGCGCGCAGGTCGGCTTCGGCGCGCAGGGCGCAGGCGCAGGCATCGCCGGCGTCGTCGGCCTTGAAGATCGCCAGGACCCCGTCCCCGATCAGCTTCAGCACGTCGCCGCCCGCATCGTGGACGGCGCTGATGACGGCGTCCGCGTAGTCGTTCAGCAGCGGCAGGAGTTCGTCCGGGTGCGCCCGGTCGCTGATCGCGGTGTAGCCGCGCAGGTCGGAGAACCACAGCACGGCGCTGATGCGGTCGGCGACGCCGCGCTGGATGCGTCCGCTCAGCACCAGACGCCCCGCATCCCGCCCGAGATAGACCTCAACAAGCGTGCCCGCGATACGGGCGAGGGAGGCCGACTTCATCGCCAGCGCGAGCATCGGGACGAGGCGCCGGAGCGCCGCGATCGCCGCCTCGTCGAAGCCCGACGGCGCCCGCGTGCACCAGTAGGAGTAGACGCAGTCCATCTCGCCGATGATCTCGTCCCGATTGAAGCGATGGACGAGCGCGAAGACCTCCGTCTGCCCGTCCTGCTTCATGGCATCGATCTGCGAGAAGCCGGTCGGCTCGACGTCCATCAGGCTGAGACGCAGGTCGTCGTCACCCCTGTCGAGGAGGTGGTGGAAGACGCTTTGCCGCCACGTCGCGGCGGCCTCCCCTTCGTTGGTCCGGCCATACTCCAGCATCGGGGATTCGATCACGCCGTCGTTGCGCCAACGAAAGGCGCGGCCCTCGTAGACGGGGTGCAGCGTGTCGATCAGGGTGAGCGACCGCGACACCGCCAGGCCGGCCTCCTGGCAGCGGGCGCAGAAGCCGTGCAGCAGATCCTGCTCCGGCATGCCGGACAGGCCGCTCGCCACGATCCAGCGGGCGACCGACTCCAGAGCGACGTGATCCACTCCGCCTGGACTCAACGGGTTTCGGCGAGCAGGCGATCCAGCGTCTTCGAGCAGCCTTCGGCCGCGATGGCCGAGCGGTAGCCAAGGAACAGGTCGCGGAAGACGGGCTGGTTCGCCAGGTCAAGATTGACGAACGGACTGCCCTTCAGGAAGCCGAGCGGGTCGTCGCTGCGGATCAGCGCCCAATCCTCCTCCGAGATGTGCGGCTCGAAGACGGTGAAGGTCTCGCCCTTGTCGTCGCGCCCGGTCAGGTATTTCTCGATACAGGCGAGAAAGAACGCCTCCCGGCGCAGATCCGATCCGGCCTTGAGGAGGTTCTCCAGGATCTTCGAATGGTAGACGGGGAACTTCGCCCAGCCGTCGAGCGCCAGCCGCTGCAGCTGGTCGCCGATCGCCGGGTTGGCGAAGCGCTCCAGCACCTTGGCCTTGTAGGCCGTCAGCGACACGCCTTCGGGCGCCTGGAGGTGGGGGATGACGTCGCGATCCACGAAGGTGTCGAGCAGTGTGAAGAACCGCCGGTCCTTCATGGCTTCATGCACGATGCGGTAGCCCACCAGCAGGCCGGGATAGCCGAGCATCATGTGCGAGGCGTTGAGGACGCGCTGCTTCATCACCTCGAACACGCCGACATCGCTGCGCAACTCCACACCGACGGCGCCGAAGTCGGGCCGCCCCTCGCTGAAGGCGTCCTCGATGACGAACTGCATGAAGTCCTCGCCCAGAGCGGGAACCTTGTCGTCGATGCCGCTGCGCTCGTTCAGCTTGAGCCGCGCGGCCTCGGGGACCTGGGGCGCGATCCGGTCGACCATGCTGTTGGGAAAGGCGGCGTGCGCATCGATCCAGGCTGCCAGATCGGCGTCGCGGGCCTTGGCGAAGCCCACGATCGCCTTGCGGGCCGTGTCGCCGTTGTGGCGGAGATTGTCGCAGGACATCACGGTATAGGCCGGCAGGCCCGCCGCTCGCCGTCGGCTCAGGCCCTCGACGATGAAGCCGAACGCGGTCCGCAGCGGAGCGCCCGACAGGTCGCTCGCGACATCCGGGTTGTCGAGGTTGAAGGCGCCGGTCGCCTCGTCGAGATTGTAGCCGCCTTCCGTGATGGTCAGCGAGACAATGTGGGTGTCGGGGTGGGCGAGCCTTTTGGCGACGGCCTCGGGATCACGTGGAGCGTGCAGGTAGTCGATCATGGCGCCGATGACGCGCGTTTCCGCGCTGCCGTCAGGGGCCGACTCCGTTACGCTGTAGAGATAATTCTGCGCCTTGTACGCCTTCGCCTTGGCTTGGTTGGCCGGGTTGTCCAGCAGTTCGACCCCGCAGATACCCCAGGCTTCGGCGCCGGGTTTGGCGAGGCAGCGATCCACGTAGACGGCCAGATGCACCCGGTGGAAGTTGCCGACCCCGAAATGCACGATGCCGGCACGCAAGGCGGATCGATCATAGGCCGGGACGGCGATGGACGAGCCGAGACGACCGAGGGTATCTTGGGAAAGCGGGGTCACAAGCGATTCCTCCGGGACCACGGTTCCGTCCAGATCTCGCCCGGCGAGGCGGTCGAGAGGCGGCGACGTGTCTTGACGATGAGCCCATCCCTTCGGCCGGGCCCCTTCCATATCAGAGCGAAAAGCGGCCGACTGCAACAGCTGGAACGCCGGTCACGAACAAACTTCGCCTGGACCCGGCCCTTGTCCGCCCACCCCGATCGGGCTTATCAGGGCAGCCGAGACCGGGCGACTGGCCCGGCGCGCCGTCGACGACCCCGAGACTAACGGGCGGTCGCGGTCCTTTGCCAAGGCAAGCCGGAAGCCGATGAAGCCGCCACGCCGTACAAGCAATCCGTGGGACGCCGCCGAAGCGGCGTTCAAGCCCGCACCGCCCAAGATCGAGGCCCCCCCGCCCCGCCCCGCGATCCCGAATGCGAAGGAGCTTGTCTCGCTGCGGATCGACCAGGACGTGGTCGAGGCCTTCCAGGCGGACGGCCCGGGCTGGCAGGACCGCATGAACGCGGCCCTGCGCCGGGCAGCCGGGCTCTGAGCGGCGCCTCCCCGGCGGCGGTGGATCTCCAGGCCGCGCCGCAACCGGGCACGCTGCGCGGCATCGGCCTTTGCGCCCTGGGCTACGCCCTGTTCTCCGTCCAGGACGCGACCGTCAAGTGGCTGGTGGTCACCATCCCCGTCCCGGAGATCCTGTTCGTCCGGAGCCTCGTCATCATCGTGATCGCGGGCCTGATCGGACGGGGCGCCACCCTCCAGTCCCTGACCAGAAGCCCTCAGAAAACGGCCCTCGTTGCCCGCGCCGGGCTCATCCTGGCGGCCTGGCTCAGCTACTACAACGCCGCCGCCCACCTTGAACTGGCCGAGTTGACGACGCTGTATTTCGCGGCGCCGATCGTGGCGGTCGTGCTGGCCACCGTCGTTCTCAAGGAGCGGGTGGTGGTGTCGCGCTGGCTCGCCGTGCTCGGCGGGTTCGGCGGCGTGATCCTGGCGGCCGACTCGCATGGAGGCGGAGCGCTCCTGCCGATCGGCCTGGCGCTGTTTGCCGCCTGCTGCTGGGGCCTCAGCGTGGTTCTCGCGCGCCTGATCAGCCGGTCGGAGACCACGGCCGGCCAGATGCTTGTCAGCAACATCATGTTCGCCGTCGCCTGCCTGCCCATGGTGATCTGGTCAGGCCACGTGCCCAATCCGTCGAGCATCGCGCTCCTGCTCGCCCTCGGCCTCTTCGGGGGACTCGGGCAGTGGTTCCTCTACGAGGGGTTCCGCACGGCCCCGGCCTCGGCCGTCGCACCCGTCGAATATAGCGGCCTGGTCTGGGCCTTTCTCTACGGCTACGTGATCTGGGGCGAGCTGCCGGGGCCGCGCGTCTTCGGCGGTGCCGGTCTGATCGTGATCGCCAGCCTCGTTCTCATCGGGTTCGAGGGGCGGCGCAGCCGGAGAGAGCGGCTCGACCAGGAGCGCCAGACCCGGCTGATGCGCGATGCGAGCCGCCGCGGCGGCCTGGGTCCCGGCTGATGTCGGCACGGCCGTGCGGGTGCACGGGCCTGATCAGACCAGGACGGGTTGCGCGCTGCGTCCCACGGTCCCGAACACGTCGAGATAGCGATCGATCTCGTGCGCGTCGCCGCTCGCCTTCATCGGGTTGTCCGACAGTTTGACGGCCGGCCGACCGTTCGCCGAGGTCACCTTGCAGACGAGCGAGATGGCACGGAGCCCGGCATTGGCGACCGGGGCGCAGTCGCGGAAGTCATTGGTGAGGTTTGTTCCCCAGCCGAAGCTCATGCGGACCCGGCCCTCGAAATGCCGGTGCGTTTCCTCGATCGTGTCGACGTCCAGGGCGTCCGAGAAGACGAGGCGCTTCTCCAGGGGATCCCTGCCCTTCTGCCCCCACCACGCAAGAATGCGCTCGCCTCCTTCGATGGGCGGCGCGGAGTCCGGGCGGAACCCGGTCCAGTCGGCCACCCAGTCAGGCGCGTTGCGCAGGAAGGATTCGGTACCAAAGGCGTCGGGCAGCACGATAAGCAGATTGCCGCCGTAATAGCGCTGCCAATCCGACAGCACACGGTACGGCGCCGCCCGCAGCGCCCTGTCGTCGGGCGCCAGCGCCGCCAGCACCATGGGGATCTCATGGGCGTTGGTGCCGATCGCGACCAGGTCGTTGTTCATCGCCAGGAGGACGGTGCTGGAGCCGGTGAAGGCCGACCCCAAGCCCTCCTTGAGGGCCTCGACGCACCAGCTCTGCCACAGGAAGCCGTGCCGGCGCCGCGTCCCGAAATCCGAGATGCTGAGATCCGGCAATTGACGCAGCCGTTCGACCTTGGACCAGAGCTTGGTCTTGGCGCGGGCATAGAGGACGTCGAGCTCGAACCGGCCGAGCGAGCGCAGCGCCGCCCGCGAACGCAGCTCGTTGATGATCGCGAGAGCCGGGATCTCCCACATCGTGGTTTCGGTCCAGGGCCCCTCGAAATGGAGGACGAACTGGCCGTCCTCCCGGCGCAGGTCGTAGTCGGGCAGCCGGAAGCCGTCGAACCAGGCGAGGAAATCGGGGCTGAAGATCTGCCGCTGGCCGTAGAAGGTGTTCCCGGCGAGCCAGATGCTCTCCTTCTTCGTGAGCCGCAGCGACCGGGCGTGATCGAGTTGCTCCCGCAGTTCCACCTCGTCGATCTCGTCGGCGAGCCGCACCTTCGTGGTCCGGTTCTGCAGCGAGAAGGTGACCCGGGTGTCGCGGTAGAGCCCCCAGATCATCTGGAGCATCAGCAGCTTGTAGAAATCCGTGTCGAGCAGGCTGCGGACGATCGGGTCCAGCTTCCAGGTGTGATCATAGACGCGCTTGGCGAGGTCGGTCGTGGTGGCCATGAAGTCCGCTCGGGTGCCGCGGCGGAGATGGGACGCCGGACCGGGACTTTGTCAATGCGGCCGGCCGCATTGACACGCAATCTGCAGCGCAAATCGTCAACTCGCCTGCGAACGTGGCCGCGAGGACTCCCCCGCGGCCGCGCCTTGCATCGTGGGCGCTCAGGCGACCTGGAGGTTGACCGCCGAGGTCTTGCCGCGATCAGCCTTCTGCTCGAAGGACACGATCTGGCCCTCGTTCAGCGTCCGAAGGCCGGCCGCCTCGACTGCCGAGATATGGACGAACACGTCGCGTCCGCCATCCTCGGGCTGGATGAAGCCGTAGCCCCGGATGCTGTCGAACCACTTGACCGTACCTTTTTGCATTCTCTGTTCCTATCGTCTCGCCACAACGCCGCTTCTCGGGCGGTGGGGTCCCGCTTGGTTTCCGACGACGCGCCGACGAGCCTTGCCGCGTTTGGACGCGGTCCGGACCGTCGAGCCTGTCGTCGAGCAGTGGGGATAAGCGGGATGTGGCGGCCAAAGATGGCAAATTCAAGCGCAACCGCCAGGAACAGGAGTTAAGAGGCCCCCGCGCGGCGGGGCGTCCGGTCGGATCAGCCGAGCCGAAGGGTGGCCCAGCCCTCCAGAACGAGCATGTGCCGCAGCGCATAGCCCTGCGCGGCATAGCTC
>CAXTVD010000159.1:0-9230 GCA_964247575.1 uncultured Lichenihabitans sp. | reverse complement strand
GCCACGCCATGTTCAAGGCGTGGTGGTTCCCCTTCAGCCACTACGGCGTGATCCACGGCGACCCGCATTTCGGCAACTACACCGTCCGCTCGGCGGCGGCGGAGCCCTTTGTGCCCGACGGGATCAACCTGCTCGATTTCGGCTGCATCCGCGTCTTCCCGCCCCGTTTCGTCGGCGGCGTGATGGATCTCTACCACGGGCTCCTTCACGACGACCGGGCGCGGGTCGTCCACGCCTACGAGACCTGGGGTTTCAAGGGCTTGAGCAAGGAGCTGATCGACGTCCTGAACATCTGGGCCAAGTTCATCTACGGGCCGATCCTCGACGATCGGGTTCGGACCATCGCCGACGGGATCGAGCCCGACCATTACGGGCGGCGCGAGGCCTTCACCGTGCACAAGGCGCTGAAAGAGCTCGGCCCGGTCAAGGTCCCGCGCGAGTTCGTGTTCATGGACCGCGCTGCCGTCGGGCTCGGCGGCGTGTTCCTGCACCTGCGCGCCGAGATGAACTACTACCGTGCCTTCAACGAGCAGATCGGCGGCTTCACCCTGGCGACCGTCACCGAACGGCAGGCTCAAGCGCTGCGCATGGTCGGCCTGGTAAAGGAAAGCTAACGGCTTCGTCGTTCTTTCGAGCGAGGCCCATGGTCTCGATCACGGAGTGCACCGCGTGCCGAGCCTGGTCCGCTTCTTGGTCGCCCTGGCGGTGCTGGCGGCGCTGATCTTCGGAGGCATGGTGGCGCTCGTGACCTTCGTCCACGTGACGCCGCGCCCGATGGAGGAGGCGATCCCCGCCTCGCGCTTCAAGTGACAACACGTCAGGTCGGACTGTTCCTCGACATGATCGCCGCCGAGCGCGGCGCGGCGAAGAACACGCTGGACGCCTATCGGCGCGACCTCGACGACTACTGCGCGGTGCTCGCCTCGCGCGGCACGGAGCCGGGCGCGGCCGGCCCGGAGGACGCCTTCGCCTTCCTCGAGGCGCTCGCCGCCCGCGGCGTCAAGCCGGCCACGAGCGCCCGCCGGCTGTCGGCGGTCCGGCAGTTCCACAAATTCCTCTACGCCGAGGGCCACCGGACCGAGGATCCCACGGCGATCGTCAGCGGGCCGAAGCGTGGCCGACCGCTCCCCAAGGTTCTTTCGATCGCCGAGGTGGATCACCTTCTGGCTCTGGCCGGCGAAGGCCTGCACGACCCCGCGCGGCCCTGGGGCGAACGGTGGCGGGCCGCGCGCCTCAATGCGCTTCTCGAACTGCTGTACGGTACGGGGCTTCGCGTCTCCGAACTCGTCGCCCTGCCGCGCAGCGCGGCCCGGACCTCGTCCACCGAGGCGGACGGCCTCGCCGTCGTCAAAGGCAAGGGCGGCCGCGAGCGCCTCGTGCCGCTGTCGCGCCCGGTGCGGGGCGCGATCGCGACCTATATGGCGGTCGGTGCCGAGCGGCCGGCCGGTCGCGCCCGCAGCACCGCCTCACCTTGGCTGTTCCCCGCCGACAGCGGCAGCGGGCACCTGACGCGGCAGGCCTTCGCGCGTGACCTCAAGACCCTCGCCGCGGCCGCCGGCATCGCCGGCCATCGGATCAGCCCGCACGTGCTGCGGCATGCCTTTGCCAGCCACCTGCTTCACAATGGGGCCGACCTGCGCATCGTGCAGGAACTGCTCGGCCATGCCGACATCGCCACCACGCAGATCTACACGCACGTTCTCGACGAGCGGGTGAAAGCCATGGTGCGGGACTTGCACCCGTTGAACGATGCTTGAACCCGCCGAAACCCCCGTGCTGCCGCCCTTCTCCGCGTCCGACCTTCCCGGCGACTTCGTCGACCTGACCGGGAGCCCGGCCATCCGGGTCGACCTGCGCTATGCCACGGCGAACAACTTCACCGGCCGCGTCGTCTACGAGGGCTTCGACCGGCTGATCCTGCACGCCGTCGCCGCCGAGAAGCTGCTGGCGGCAGCGGCCCTGCTGCGTCGGCGACGGCCGGACCTCACGCTGGCCGTCCTCGACGGGCTCCGGCCCAACCGGGTCCAGCGCCTGTTCTGGGATCGCGTGCGGGGCACGCCCCACCAGCACTATGTGGCGGATCCCGCGATCGGCTCCGTGCATGGCTACGGCCTCGCCGTCGATGTCACCCTTGCGGAGCAGGGCGGGCGCGAACGCGACATGGGGACGGGCTTCGACGACTTCTCCGCGCTCGCCGAGCCGCGCCGGGAGGAGGCGTTCCGCCAGAGCGGCGAGCTGTCCGCGGTTCAGCTCGCCAACCGGCACCTGCTGCGCGCGGTCATGGCGGAGGCCGGCTTTCATCCGATCCCCGTCGAGTGGTGGCATTTCGATGCTTTGCCCCCGGACGAAGTCCGGGCCAAGTATCACCTGATCGAGTGACTGAACTTCGACCCTGAGGGTAGGATTAAGCTTTCGTAACCTGCGCTGTTGACGAAGTCGCTGTCACGCTTCTGCCCGATTAAGGCGGCATCTCATCTTGCGTTGATCCGGGCCCCTCTGGCGTTCGTCGACCCCATGTCGGGCGTGATGTCGGATCGATGCGCAGAGGCTCGGGATGCAGTCCGGGGTGCGGTCGCTTCGCGGTCCGGCGGCAACGACGCCCGGACTGCGATCATGGCTGCTCGCCTGCGTGTTGCCCACGCCAAGGAGGATCGCTTGCCAACCCACGTCCTGCAGCTTGCCGCGACACACGGCGCAATCCCGGCGCGGACCCCCGAGCACGGGGCGGCGATGGTCGCCGCCTGTATCCTGATGGCGCATGCGGACGGGGAGGTGGCGCCTGCCGAACGGCGCCGCATGGCTGCGCTTCTGCGCGACGAACCCGGCCTGGCGGCGATGCCCCGCGCGGCGCTCGCCACCGAGATTGCGATGCACGAGGCCAATTTCCGGCTCGATCCGGAGGTCGCCGAGCAGATCGCCCTGGAGGCGCTCGGGGCGCTGGCGGGCGAGCCCGGCGCTTCCCGCCGCGTCGTCGCGGCCTGTTGCGAGCTCATCCCCGCGGACGGTGTCGCGCATCCGTCGGAGTGGAGGATGCTGTCGCAGATCAAGGCCGTGCTGGGCTGGACCGAGCCTGCAGAGCCCGCCCCGCGCGCCTCCCTCGGTCCTCGCTGGACGGACCAGCCGTCATGACCGGCGCGAGCCTCGCGACGCGCGGACAATCCACGTCCCTGCGTGGCGCCGCGGCGGCCTGGGACGCGCGCGTCGAGCGGGCCCTCGCCAGGTCGCCGCGGCTTTTGCAGCGCTCGGTAGCGTGGCTGCGCGAGCCGGCCCGCCGCTGGCTCCGCCTTCCCGCGGGCGCGCTGCTGATCGTCGGCGGGCTGTTGTCCATCCTGCCCGTGCTCGGCCTCTGGATGCTCCCGCTCGGCCTCGCTTTGGTCGGCGAGGATGTGCCGGCGCTCAAGGTCTGGCTCGAAGCCGCGGCGCTCTGGCTGGAGCGGCGCCTCGTCGCCTTCAGGCGCTTGGAGCCGGCCTCACGACGCCCAGTTCTCCCGGAACTCGCCGTAGAGCGTGACGCCGCCGCACGCGAAGATCGTCTGGCCCGTGATGTAGCGCGCATCCTCGGACGCGAGAAAGGCGAAGACCGGCGCGATGTCATCGGTCGATCCGGCATAGCCGAGCGGAATATGCGATTCGACGGCCGCCTTCTTGCGGGGGTCGCCCGTCCAGGCGGCATTGAGATCGGTCGTGATCGCGCCGGGCGCCACCGCGTTGACCCGGATCCCTCGTCCGGCGAATTCTAGCGCAAGCGTGCGGGTGAGATTGTCCAGGGCACCCTTGGTCAGCGAATAGGCGAGATAGCCGGGCTTGGGGATGATCTGGTGGGCGCTCGAGGTGTTGATGATCGTGCCGCCGCCCGGCCGCCCCGTGAAGTGGGCAAGCGCGACCCGTGCGCAGGTCGCTGCGCCTACGAGATTGACGTTGAGGATGCGGGCGAAGACGGCGTCGTCGAACGCCTCGCCCGGGGTCGGCGCCTGGATGCCGGCATTGTTGACCAGGATGTCGAGACGGCCCAGGGCTCCGATCGCGTCCTGCACGAGATGCTCGGCCGCGACCGGGTCGCCGATATCCGCCTCAAGGGCCGCATGGTCCGGCGCGCCATGGCCTTCGACCCGGCTGATCTTAGAGAGCTCCGCCAGCGTCTCCGCGGCGCCCACGCCGTCGCGGACGTGGTTGATGGCGACCCTCGCGCCTTCCCGGGCAAACTGCCGGGCGACCGCCCGGCCGATGCCGCGCGAGGCGCCGGTGATCAGGGCCGTCTTGCCAACCAGCCGATGCGCACTCCTCATGGCGTCCGTTCCTGTCCTGGCCTGCGGAGCGCAGCCGCTTGATGCGGCCCGCTTTTTGCGGTCTCGTCCGAACCGGGCCGCCCGTCCCGGCGTATCCTTCCCGGTATGCAGGCGGTCCCGGCGGCTCAGCGATCCTCGGGGGGCATGGCGGATTTGCGGCGGGCCGCATTCCGGGGCCCTTCAAAGACGCACGATCAGCACCGATATTCCATCCCCGACAAGGAGCATGAAATGGCTGTGAGCTGGGACGAGTGGGAGGTGCCGACGCAGGGGCAGCCGCGCGCCGAGAACTATGTGTTCGATCTCGACCGCACGCTGTCGGCCGTCGTGGCCGTTTCGGCGCGGGTGCCTTCGGATGCCTTCACTGCCGAAACCCTGGGCACCGAGCGGGCCGGCAACGGCGTCGTGATCCGGGATGACGGGATCGTCCTGACGATCGGTTATCTCGTGACCGAGGCGGACGATGTCTGGCTGACGACGGTGAAGGGCAAGGTCGTGCCCGGCCACGTCATCGCCATCGACCAAACCACCGGCTTCGGCCTCGTCCAGGCGCTGGACCAGCTCGACGTACCGGCCCTCAAGATCGGCGACTCCAGCCGCGTGATGCCGGGCGAGCACGTCCTGGTCGGGGGGGCAGGCGGACGCACGAAGTCGGTGGCGGCCACCGTGCTGGCTCGTCAGGAGTTCGCGGGCTACTGGGAGTACCTGCTCGAGGACGCGTTCTTCACCGCGCCCGCCCACCCCCATTGGGGCGGCACCGCCCTCATCAGCCAGGCCGGCGAGCTACTCGGCATCGGCTCGCTCCAGCTCCAGCACCAGACGCCGTCGGGCCAGATCGCGCCCATGAACATGATGGTCCCCATCGAGTTCCTGGAGCCCGTGCTCGACGACCTTCTCAAGCAGTCGCTGCATGCCAGTCCGCGCCCCTGGCTGGGTGTGTTCGTCTCGGAGGACGACGATCGCATCGTCGTGGTCGGTTTGGCCGGCAACGGTCCGGCCAAGCGCGCCGGACTGCGCGCGGGGGATGCCATCCTGGCGGTCGACGGCGAGACCGTGTCGTCCCTGTCGGGGTTCTACCGGCGGCTGTGGGCGCTGGGGGAGGCCGGGGTCGAAGTGCCGCTCACGCTGGAACGCGAGGGCGATGTCTTCGACGTGCGGATCTCGTCGAGCGACCGCCGCCGGTTCCTCAAGGGTCCGAAGATGCACTGACCCAGTCGGCTTCGCCCCTCGACGGCGGCGTGAAAACCGCTAATAAGCAGCCTATTCGGCGATGGTGGGAGGGGAAGCATGGTGGTCGAGGCACGTTATCGCGGGGTCTTTCCCGTGGTTCCCACGACATTCGACGAGCGCGGCGGCCTTGATCTCGACAGCCAGCGCCGCTGCATCGACTTCATGATCGACGCCGGCTCGGACGGGCTGTGCATCCTGGCCAACTTCTCGGAGCAGTTCGTGCTGTCCGACGACGAGCGGGAGCAGCTGACCACGGCCATCCTCGCGCACGTGAAGGGACGCGTGCCGGTCATCGTGACGACGACCCACTTCTCCTCCGCGCTCTGCGCCGCGCGCAGCCGGCGGGCGCAGGACCAAGGGGCGGCGATGGTCATGATCATGCCGCCCTACCATGGCGCGACCATCCGCGTGCCCGAACTCGGCATCTTCGACTTCTACAAAGCCGTGTCCGACGCCATCACGATCCCGATCATGGTCCAGGACGCGCCGGTGAGCGGCACGGCCCTGTCGGCCGGATTGCTCGCCCGCATGGCCAGGGACATCGCCAACCTCGCCTATTTCAAGATCGAGACGCCCTTTGCGGCCGCCAAGCTCCGGGACCTCATCGCCCTGGGCGGCGACGCCATCGAGGGACCCTGGGACGGCGAGGAGGCGATCACGCTGATGGCCGACCTCGATGCGGGCGCGACCGGCTCCATGACGGGCGGCGGCTTTCCCGACGGGATCGGGCCCATCGTGCATGCCCATCTCCAGGGGCGGCGGGCCGAGGCCATGGACCGCTACGAACGCTGGCTGCCGCTCATCAACTACGAGAACCGCCAATGCGGCCTGCTCGCGGCCAAGGCGCTGATGAAGGAAGGCGGCGTGATCGCCTGCGACGCGCCCCGCCTGCCGATCGCGCCGCTGCACCCCCAGACCAGAGCGGGGCTGATCGAAGTCGCCCGGCGGCTCGATCCCGCCGTCCTGCGCTGGGGCCGCTAGCGATCCGCTGATGCCCGACCCAAGCGTGTCCGAGGAGTTCCCATGTCCGAGACAAAAGCTGACGCCACGGCCGGCATCACCGGTCACCTGTTGATCGACGGCGGCGAGACGGTCGGGCGCGACGCGCCGTTCCAGGCCGTCAACCCCAAGACGGGAGGCTTCATGGAGCCCACCTTCGGCGGGGGCACCGTGCAGGACGTCGCCAAGGCCTGCATCCTCGCGAGCGAGGCCTTCGACCAGTACCGGGAGACCACGCTGGAGGCCCGCGCCAGCTTCCTCGAGACGATCGCGGCCCGCCTTCTCGACCTCGGCAACGCGCTGGTCGAGCGGGCCTGCGCCGAGACGGGCCTGCCCCGTCCGCGTATCGAGGGCGAACGCGGTCGCACGGTCGGCCAGCTTCGCCTGTTCGCCGCCGTCGTCCGGGAGGGCAGCTTCCTCGGCGTTCGGCTCGATCCCGCCCAGCCCGACCGTAAGCCGCTGCCCCGCGCCGACCTCCGCCTTCGCCAGATCGCGCTTGGGCCCGTCGCGGTGTTCGGCGCCAGCAATTTCCCGCTCGCCTTCTCCGTGGCCGGCGGGGACACCGCCTCGGCCCTGGCGGCGGGCTGCCCGGTCGTGGTCAAGGCGCATCCCGCCCATCCCGGCACGTCGGAACTCGTCGGCCGGGCGATCCAGCAGGCGGTGCGCGACTGCGGCCTGCCGCCCGGCGTCTTCGCGCTGCTCGGCGGCGCGGGCACGGAGATCGGCGGCGCGCTGGTGGCGGACGGCAACATCAAGGCGGTGGGCTTCACCGGCTCGCGCCGGGGCGGCCTCGCCCTCTGCGCGATCGCGGCGAGCCGGCCCGAGCCGATTCCGGTCTATGCCGAGATGAGCAGCATCAATCCGCTGTTTCTGCTGCCCGCCGCGCTGAAGGCGCGCGGCGAGGCGATCGGCCGGGACTTCGTGGCCTCGCTGATCCTCGGGGCCGGGCAGTTCTGCACCAATCCGGGCCTCGTGCTCGCCATCGAGGGTCCCGACCTCGATGTCTTCCTGCGCTCGGCCGCGGCGGCGCTGGAGGCCAGTGCCGCGACCACCATGCTGACGGAAAACATCCAGAGCGCCTATTGCAAGGGCGTCGAGCAACTGGCCGCCCACCGGGACGTGACGCTCGTCGCCCGTGGCAAGGCCACCGTCGGCCCCAACGAGGCGCAGGCCGGGCTTTTCGTGACCGATCTCAGAAGCTTCCTGGCCGACGAGCGGTTGCGCGACGAGGTGTTCGGCTCGGCTTCCGTGGTGGTCCGCTGCCCCGATGCGGCGTCCCTTCGCACCGCGGCCGAGGCGCTTGAGGGCCAGCTCACCGCGACGCTGCAGATGGACGAGGGCGACACCGACCTTGCCCGCACGCTGCTCCCCGTGCTGGAGCGCAAGGCCGGCCGCCTGCTCGTGAACGGCTATCCGACGGGCGTCGAAGTCGGCCACGCCATGGTGCACGGCGGCCCCTTCCCGGCGACCTCCGCCAGCCGGACGACCTCGGTCGGCAGTCTCGCGATCGAGCGCTTCCTGCGTCCCGTCTGCTACCAGGACCTGCCTGCCGCCTTGCTGCCCGCCGCCCTGCGCGACGACAACCCGCTCGGCGTGCCGCGCCGGTTGGATGGGGTGCTGAAGGTCTAGACCTGCCTCGCGACGACCCTCACGCCTTCGGCGTGCGCCGCCGTCTCGTCCTGATCTGCTCCAGCGTGACGGGCGTGTAGTCCCACACGTCGACGCCGACGTCGTATTGGCGGGTCTGCGGGCGCAGGGCGCCGTGCGAGTGGCCGTGCAGGTTGATCGCGCCTCGCCCCATGCCGTTCCAGGTGCGGAAGGCGTAGTGGCAGAGCACCAGCATCGTTCCGTCCACGACCATCTCGGCATAGGCCTGCACGGAGGCCCAGCCCGGGATGGCGAGGGTCGCGGACGCGTCGTTGTTGCCCGTGATCAGGTGCTTGGTCCCGTGCAGGGAGCCCACGATCGCCTCCACGCGATCGGGCGGCGGACCCAGCGCGACGTCGCCGAGATGCCACACCGTATCGGCCGGGTCGACCACCCCGTTCCAGCGCGCGATGAGGGCATCGTCGTGCGCGTCCAGGTCGCGGAAGGGGCGATGGTCGAAGCGCAGCGCGCGCGGGTCGCCGAAATGCGTGTCGCTGGTGAAGAACAGGGCCACGGGTGGACCTGGGTCAGCCGTCGACCAGCGGCCGGGGCCGGAGCAACCCGCGCCGCTGGGGTGCGAGGGCGTCGAGGCGAGGCAACAGCCTGGACGCCGCCCAGCGGACCGGCGTTGTCATGTCGATCCGCTCGGTGCGGGGTGGCGGGCTCGCGACGACCGGGGGGCCGGCCAGGCGCGTCGCGGCAAGGCGGTGATAGGCGGAGTCGAAGGCGTCCCCGTCAAGCATCGTCGTCCTCGTCGGGCATGGAGATGTTGATGGCGCGCATGTCCCGGCTGTAGATCAGGATCTCGCGCTTCCCGGCATGGTTGGCCGGGCCCACGATCCCCTCCTTCTCCATCTTCTCGACCAGGCTCGCGGCCTTGTTGTAGCCGACCGACAGGCGCCGCTGGATGTAGGAGGTCGAGCACTTCTTGTCGCGCAGCACGATCGCGACGGCGCGGTCGTAGAGGTCGCCCCCCTCCTCGGCATCGAGGGAGCCCGGCGCGGGGGCTTCGCCCTCCGGCTCGCCCTCGCTCTCCTCCGTGACGGCGTCGAGATAGTCGGGGCGGCC
>CAXTVD010000158.1:0-9233 GCA_964247575.1 uncultured Lichenihabitans sp. | reverse complement strand
GCGAGCGAGGTCGGGCCGTTGATGCCCGGCAGCAGCTTGTTGAGGCTGTCGCCCTGGTAGTGCTGCGTCCCATCCGGGTCGCGCGACCAGAATACCACGTAGAAGGGTTTGTCGTCGGCCTTGAACTTGGGCAGGACCACGCGGGTGAGCACGTCGGCGAACCAGGCCTGCTGGAGCACGTTCGCGCTCCTGGTGCCCGGCACTGTGGCCGTGCCCGGCTGTCCGTTGTCGCCCCGCGCGGACGGGCGATCCGGGAGGCCCGCCTTCCGCAGCCCGTCGGCCAGCCACGGCGCGAGGTGGATGCCGCCCGGCGTGCCCGTGAGGTCGTCAAGCAGGACGGTTTTCAACCCGTCGCGCGCGGTATGGTCGAAGATCAGGGCCGGGCCGACCTTGCCGATGGCGGCCGTGTTCATGCCCGCCTCGCGGGCCGCCTTCATCACCGTCTCCTCGTCGAGATAGTCGCCGGTGTAGTGCTCGTCGATGTCGCCCAGAACGGGATCGTTCTCGATGAAGGCGACGACCGAGAGGTTGGCCGAGGGAACCGGGAATCCGAAATACAGCGAGTTGCTGAAATCGCCCGTGTCGCCCAGATGATGGCCGGTCGCCATCGCCGAGGCATTGGCCGTGGTGAAGGTGGGAAACAGCGCGTGGCTGTTGCGGAAGGAGACCCCCGTGTCACGCACGGACGCCATGGCCGGGGCGGTGTCGGGCCGCACGATGCCGGCCCGCAGCCCGTCCGGCACGATCAGGACGACGTTGTGGGGGCGGGGCGCGGTCTGGGCCGAGGCAGCCGCGGCCAGCAGGGAGGCGAGCAGACAGCCGGCGGCGAGGTCGGGAAGGCGCATGCGGCACTCCTGGCGAGCGGATCAGTGCCTTCTACCCCGAGCCGATGACAGCTTTCAAACAGGTCCCCCTCCGCCGTTGAAGGCCGCGTCCCGGCCCTTATCCCGTCGCCGGCCGCGCTGTTGCAAAAAGGCACCATCCCGTGCGGCTCCCCTCTTCAACTCCCTTCCCGCACTCCCCACATCGGTCTCAGGCCGACGGCCCGTCCGGGCGCCGGCACTTTCACGGCTCGCCGTCGCTTCGGGGCGGCGGGCGATGGAGGCGACAGACATGAATTTCGAGAAGTTCACGGAACGGGCACGCGGTTTCGTGCAGTCGGCCCAGGCGCTCGCACTGCGCGAAGGTCATCAGCAATTCACCCCCGAGCACATTCTCAAGGTGCTGCTCGACGATGGCGAGGGACTCGCCGCCGGGCTCATTGACAAGGCGGGCGGACGAGCGCGCGAGGCGCTGAAGCAGACCGAACTCGCGCTTGGCAAGCTGCCCAAGGTGCAGGGCTCGGGCGCGGGCCAGGTCTATCTCGCTCCGGCGACGGCGCGCGTCTTCGACGCCGCGGAGAAGATCGCCCAGAAGGCGGGCGACAGTTTCGTCACGGTCGAGCGGCTGCTGCTCGCCCTCGCGCTCGAGAAGGGCACGGATGCCGCGCGCATCCTCGTCGATGCCGGCGTGACGCCCCAGACGCTCAACGCGGCCGTCGAAGACCTTCGCAAGGGTCGCACGGCCGACAGCGCCTCGGCCGAGGGCCAGTACGACGCCCTCAAGAAATATGCGCGCGATCTCACCGAAGCCGCTCGCACCGGCAAGCTCGACCCCGTGATCGGTCGCGACGAGGAGATCCGGCGCTCGATCCAGGTGCTGAGCCGCCGCACCAAGAACAACCCCGTGCTGATCGGCGAGCCCGGCGTCGGCAAGACCGCCATCGTCGAGGGCCTCGCGCTGCGCATCGTCAACGGCGACGTGCCGGAAAGCCTGAACGACAAGAAGCTGCTCTCGCTCGACATGGGATCGCTCATCGCAGGCGCGAAGTATCGCGGCGAGTTCGAGGAGCGGCTCAAGGCCGTGCTCAGCGAGGTCACGGCGGCCGAGGGCAACATCATCCTGTTCATCGACGAGATGCACACGCTGGTGGGCGCGGGCAAGGCGGATGGGGCGATGGACGCCTCCAACCTGCTCAAGCCCGCCCTCGCTCGTGGCGAGTTGCACTGCATCGGCGCGACCACGCTCGACGAGTACCGCAAGCACGTCGAGAAGGACGCGGCGCTGGCGCGGCGCTTCCAGCCCGTCTTCGTGTCCGAGCCGACCGTGGCCGACACGATCTCGATCCTGCGCGGGCTCAAGGAGAAGTACGAGCTGCACCATGGGGTCCGCATCAACGACGGGGCGATCGTGGCGGCGGCGACGCTGTCCAACCGCTACATCGCCGACCGCTTCCTGCCGGACAAGGCGATCGACCTCGTGGACGAGGCGGCGAGCCGCCTGCGCATGCAGGTGGACAGCAAGCCCGAGGAGCTCGACGAGCTCGACCGCCGCATCATCCAGCTCAAGATCGAGCAGGAGGCCCTCAAGAAGGAGACCGACCAGGGCTCCCGCGACCGCCTCGACAAGCTCGAAGGCGAGCTCGACGACCTGCAGGAGAAGAGCGACGCGCTGACCGTGCGCTGGCGCGCGGAGAAGGACAAGCTCGGCGGCGCCACCAAGATCAAGGAGCAGCTGGAGGCGGCCCGCAACGAACTGGTCCAGGCGCAGCGCAAGGGCGAGTACCAGCGGGCGGGCGAGCTGACCTACGGGGTCATACCCGACCTCGAGAAGAAGCTCGCGGCCATGGAGGGGTCCTCGCACGACCGCCTGGTCGACGAGGCCGTCACCCCCGACATGATCGCGCAGGTGGTCTCGCGCTGGACGGGCGTGCCCGTCGACAAGATGCTGCAGGGCGAAAAGGACAAGCTGCTGAAGATGGAGGAGGCCATCGGCCGCCGCGTGGTCGGCCAGCCCGACGCCGTGCGCTCGGTCTCGACCGCCGTGCGGCGCGCCCGTGCCGGCCTGCAGGATCCGAACCGGCCGATCGGCTCGTTCATGTTTCTCGGGCCGACCGGCGTCGGCAAGACGGAGCTGACCAAGGCGCTCGCGTCCTTCCTGTTCGACGACGAGACGGCGATGGTGCGCATCGACATGTCGGAATACATGGAGAAGCACTCCGTAAGCCGGCTGATCGGCGCACCTCCGGGCTATGTCGGCTACGAGGAGGGCGGCGCGCTGACCGAGGCCGTGCGGCGGCGGCCCTACCAGGTCGTGCTGTTCGACGAGATCGAGAAGGCGCATCCGGACGTGTTCAACGTCCTGCTGCAGGTGCTCGATGACGGGCGCCTGACGGATGGACAGGGTCGCACGGTCGATTTCCGCAACGTGCTGATCATCATGACCTCCAATCTCGGCTCGGAGTATCTCAGCCTGCAGAAGGACGGGGAGGATACCAGCGCCGTCCGCGAGCAGGTGATGGGCGTGGTGCGCGGTCACTTCCGGCCGGAGTTCCTGAACCGTGTGGACGAGATCATCCTGTTCCATCGGCTCCGGCGGGAGGACATGGGCGCCAGCGTCGACATCCAGCTCGGCCGTCTCGCGAGGCTCCTCGATGACCGCAAGATCACGCTCGAGGTCGACAAGGCGGCCCGGGCCTGGCTTGCCGAGAAGGGCTACGATCCGGCCTACGGCGCGCGCCCCCTCAAGCGCGTGATCCAGAAGGCCGTGCAGGACCCGCTCGCCGAGAAGATCCTGTCCGGCACCGTGCTGGACGGAGCCTTGGTGCCGGTGACGGCCGGCCATGCCGGACTGTTGTTCGACGGCGAGCCGGACCTCGACCCGACCGTCGTGCCCCTGTCCCGCGCGCTGAACTGAGGGTTCGGGGGGAGGCTCGGCTTCGGCCGGGTCTCCGTCGGTTCAATGCCGCAGGTAGAAGGCGAAGCCGACGACCAGGGCCGCGATGGCCACGATCACAATGGGCAGCAGCCAGTTGATGCCCGGCGTGTTTCGCGTGTCGGAGACCGGCTCGAGCGTGGTCGTCCGTTCCGTCTTCCGCGCGAGCGCGATCCGCTCGGGGCTGGCGGGCGTGCCGGCAGCCTCGTCGTCCGTGCCGAGCGGCGACAGGCCGGGATCGGCGTTGGCCACCTTGTCGCCGGTCCGGCCGGAATCGATGTCGTCCTTGAGCTGGGCGACGGTGTCGTGCGGCTTGGCTGTTTCGATCGAAGACATGCGGGTGCTCCGTGACGGGTCTGGTCGCAGGGCAACGCCCGGCAGGCAAAGGCGCGGCGCGGTTCAATGTCTCAGGGGCTGGAGCGCCCGGCCCCGTCCTGACCCGCCTTGCCGATTTTGGCGAGCGACGCGGGCCTGTTTGCGGCTAGACTGCGCCGCACGGCACGGGGCCATGCGATCGGAGCTGAGCGCGGATGCAGACAGAGCCGGCGGATCATCCTCCCACCCGGTCCGTCGTTGTGATGGGCGTGTCGGCTTCCGGCAAGAGCTCGGTCGGCCTTGCTCTCAGCCAGCGGCTGGGCTTCGATTTCGTCGATGGCGACGACCTGCACCCCGCCAGCAACCGCGCCAAGATGACCGGCGGCACGCCGCTGACCGACGAGGACCGCTGGCCCTGGCTCGATCGCATCGGCGCGATGCTGGCCGACCGGGCGGCTCATCCCGCCGGCGTGGTGACGGCGTGCTCGTCCCTGCGCAGGATCTACCGCGACCGCATCCGCACGGCGGCCGGCCAAGGGCTCGTCTTCGTGTTCCTGGACCTCACGAAGGAGGAGGCGGCCCGCCGCATCGCGTCGCGGCGGGGGCATTTCATGCCCTCGAGCCTGCTGGATAGCCAGTTCCAGACGCTCGAGCGGCCCCACGGCGAGGACGACGTCGTGTCGATCAGCAGCCTGCAAGGCGTAGCCGAGGTCGCAGACGAGGCGACGCAAGCCATCCGGGAGCGGGATGGCATCGCTGACGGGCGATCGTCCGCATGAACCGGCCGGGCTCCATTCCGCGCGCGCCCCTGCTTCTCGGCCTGGCCGGTCTCATCCCCTTCTGGGGATTGGCGCTGGGGGTCGGGATCGCGCCGGCGGCGGGCCTGCCAGCTCCTGGCGTGCTCGCTTTCGCTCTGGCAGCCTATGGTGCCGTGATCGTCTCGTTTCTCGGCGGAATCCGCTGGGGCTTGGCGACCACCCGGCCGAACCAGGAGGCCATGGCGGTCCAGTATGGGGTAGCCATCGTGCCCTCGCTGCTCGCCTGGGCGGCGCTTGCGCTTCCGATGCCGGCGGCGCTCGGCGCGCTTGGTCTGGTGGGCTTGCTGCTCGGCCTCGTCGACCAGGGCCTGGTGCGGAACGGGCTCGCCCCGGCCTGGTTCGGCCGGCTCCGCCTGATCCTGAGCGGCGGGGCGGGCGCGGCGCTCCTGGTGGCCGCGGCCACCGCCTTCGTCAGGCTCTGAGCCGGCGAGCCGCTGCTACTGCTCGCCGCGGTCGTCAAGCGTGAAGCCGATCTTCAGGGTGACCTGGAAATGGCCGACCTTGCCGTCCTGCACGTGGCCGCGTGTTTCGACCACCTGGAACCAGCCGATATGGCGCACGGTGAGCGAGGCATCGGCGATGGCGCGCCGGATGGCGTCGTCGATCGTCTCCGTCGAGGACCCGACGACTTCGATAATGCGGTAGGTATGGTCCGACATGCAGTCGATCTCCTTCTCAAGGCCAGCCTGGGCTGTGCCGCGGGGGATCAACGCCGAACCGCGCGATTGGCTTCAGCCGACGAGCCGGAATCGACGAAAGCGCGACCGTGTCGCCGTCCGCCACAGGGTCCGACCAGCCCGGCCTTTGGTCACTGGGCGGGCGGCTGGCTGTCGTGCAGATGCGCCGAACCCGTTCCGGCCGGCTTGGTCGTCTTGGTGACCGGCGTCGTCGCGACTACCTTCGTTCCTGGCACGGGCAGATCGGCGACCCGCGACCAGCTCTGCGACCCGCACAGGAACTTCAGCATGCAGCCGTGGACCTTCAGCTCGTCCTGGCTCTCGACCGAGAGCGTGATCGAGTACATCTTGCCGTTGTCGGCATTGTAGATCTCGCCGGCATAGTGCTGATCATCGTCGGGCTTGAGCCCCGACATCAGCTCCATCCCCAGGCTGGGCCGATGGCGCTTGGCCGGATCGGGGTTGTTGATGTCGAGCCGCGGCTGCCCCTCCTCCGTGAGCGGATCCTTCATCCACACGACGAAGCCGCAGATCCGCTTGTTCGCCTCGCCGCAGTGCTCGATGCGGATCTTGGCGCGACCATCTTCCGTCAGCCAGGTGCCGGTCGCATCCGATGCCGACTGGCTGTAGGCTTGCGTGCCCAGCATGACGATTCCGAAGACCGCAGAACCGATTGCCAATCTCAATGGAACGCTCCCTAATCTGTGCGGCCGACCGCTGCGGGTCGAGAGGGCCGCGGCGGTCGTGCGTGTCGGCGGGCCAGCCAAACACCCGGCCGGACGCGCGCTCCTGACAGGCTATCGTGGCAGCATGTTGACTGCCCCTGCCCACCGATGGGGCACCCCCAGCCGCAGATCGGGCACGACAGCTACGCCCCTCGCCCGAAAGGCGGAAGCCATCCCAAAAAGGCGGATGCGAGGAGATCCGCCGCTCAGCCCTTCTGCTTCTCCGTCTTGTAGCGGGCCATGCCGTTGCGGATCAGATCGCGCGCTTCCTCGGCATCGCACCACCGGATGATCTTCACCCATTTGTTAGGCTCGAGGTCCTTGTAGTGGGTGAAGAAGTGTTCGATCTGCTCGAGCGTGATGGCGGGGAGGTCGGTGTAGTTGGTCACCTTCTCATAGCGGCGCGTGAGCTTGTTCGCGGGGACCGCGATGATCTTCTCGTCGCCGCCCCCCTCATCCTCCATCAGCAGGGCGCCGACGACGCGACAGGCCATTACCGCCCCGGGAATGATGGCCCGGGTGTTGGCGACGATCACGTCACAGGGGTCGCCATCGTCCGACAGCGTGTGGGGGATGAACCCGTAATTGCCGGGGTAACGCATCGCCGTGTAGAGAAAACGGTCGACCACGAGGCAACCGGCCTCCTTGTCCATCTCGTATTTGATGGGCTCGCCGCCGATCGGCACCTCGATGATGACGTTGACTTCATCGGGTGGGTTCTTGCCGGTCGAGACGGCGTCAAGATTCATGGTTTCGCTCCCGGGCGATGACTAGACGGCCACTGTGGACAAGCCCCATCGCGTGCCGATTGTCGCATGCCGGAGGCGCACAGTGCAACGGAGCGCCGCCGTCAGCGTGAACGCAGCCCGTTCCGACCCGCTCTCAATCGAAGCCGAAGGCGATGCGGCCCCGCGCTTCGGTACCGAAGCGCTCCTCCGCCCGGCGGATGACGCGCCCCCCGATATGGCTGTAGAAGGACAGGGCGCGCTCGTTGTCCGCCAGCGCCCAGACAAGTGTGGAGCGCAGGCCAAAATTGGCGAGGTCGCGCCGCGCGGCATCGAAGAGGCGGCGTCCGAAGCCGAGGCCCTGGAACTCCGGCATCAGGTAGAGTTCGAAAATCTCGCCGCCGAACGGCAGGCTCGGCACGCGGTTCCGGCCGTAGCTCGTATAACCGGTGACCGACTCGTCGAAATCGAGCACCGCCAGCCGCGTCCCCTGCCGGATAGCCGCCTGCCACCAGCGCGGGCCACGCCGCGCCACCATGCGTTCGAGCTCGCGACCCGGAATGACACCGCGATAGGCATCCCGCCAAGCCGCATCATGAACGTCGGCGATGTCCTGGGCATCGCCGATTTTCGCGCCACGGATGGTGATGACCGTCTCGACCATGAGCCGGATGTTAGGGCTGCGCCGCGACACGGCGCAAGACCCGGCTCAGGACATTTTTCGGTCGGCCGCAGCCGTTCAGGAACCCTGGCGCGCCCGGCCCGGATTGCCCGGCGAGGACGCACGCGCGCCACCCGGTCCGCCGTTTCGGGGTGCCCCGCCCCCCGCCGGTCGCCGCTCGTCGAAGCGCCGGCCCGGTCCGCCCTGCGCCGGACGCTGGCCGGGATGGGACGGACGGGCGGTCTGGTTGGACCGGTCGGCGGCACCCGCCGGCATGGGTCGGCGCGGCGGGCGCGGCTGCCCGCGTCCCCCGCCGTTGGAGCGTTCCGCTTCCGGCAGCGCCGGCAGGGCCTGCAGGCCCTCGGGCAGCGGCAGCACGTCGATCTTGCGACGGATCAGCCGCTCGATGTCGCGCAGCTCGCTGCGCTCCTCATCGCCCACCAGCGAAATGGCCGAGCCGTCCGCGCCAGCCCGGGCGGTGCGGCCGATGCGGTGCACGTAGCTTTCCGCAATGTTGGGCAGGTCGAAGTTGATCACGTGGGTCACGCCGTCGACGTCGATGCCCCGCGCCGCGATGTCGGTGGCGATCAGCAGCCGCGACCGGCCGGAGCGGAAGGCGTCCATGGCGCGCTCGCGCTGGCCTTGCGACTTGTTGCCGTGGATGGCATCGGCCGGGATGTTGGCGGCCGTCAGGTGCTTCACGATCCGGTCGGCGCCGTGCTTGGTGCGCGAGAACACCACGGCCCGCTGGATGGCGCTGTTCTCGAGCAGCTTGTGCAGCACCGCCTGCTTCTGCCGGGTGGGACAGAAGATGATGTTCTGCTGGATGCGATCGACCGTCGAGGCGACCGGGGTGACGGTGACCGTCACCGGGTTAGTCAGCATGGAGCCGGCGAGATCGGCGATCTCGCGCGGCATGGTGGCCGAGAAGAACAGCGTCTGCTTGCGCTGCGGCATTTTGATGAGGATGCGCTTGATGTCCCGCACGAAGCCCATGTCGAGCATGCGGTCGGCCTCGTCGAGCACGAGCAGCTCGACTTCGTTCAGCACCAGCGCGCGCTGGTCGAGGAGGTCGAGCAGGCGGCCGGGCGTCGCCACGATGATGTCGATGCCGTTCGCCACGGCGCGGATCTGACGGCCGATCGGCACGCCGCCGAAGATCACGGTGGAGTGCAGCCGCATGAACTTGCCGTAGGTGGCGAAGCTCTGCTGGATCTGGCTGGCCAGCTCCCGGGTGGGGGCCAGGATCAGCGCCCGGCAGGCCCGCGGCCCCGCCTGTCGATTGATCTTGTCGAGATGGGTCAGCATGGGCAGCGCGAAGGCCGCCGTCTTGCCGGTGCCGGTCTGGGCGACGCCGAGCAGGTCGGAGCCCTTGAGCAGGGGCGGAATGGACTGGGCCTGAATCGGGGTCGGGGTGTCGTAGCCCTCGGCCAAGCCCAAGACGAAGCGGTCGATCTGGGCGAGCTGCGCCGCCTCGCGCAGCTCAGCGTCGGTGGCGTCGGGACGGCCGTAGCGGATGTTGTAGCCGATCGTGTCGTTGAACAGCACCGTGTCCTGCG
>CAXTVD010000157.1:0-9300 GCA_964247575.1 uncultured Lichenihabitans sp. | reverse complement strand
TCGGGTCGCGCAACGAATCCTCGATGGACAACGCCCCGATCCACGACGAGGCCCGCTACGACCGCCAGACCCGGACGCTCGATTGCCTCGATGTCGGGCTGAACAGCCTGCTCGTGCTCGACGCGGAGATCCTGGCGCTGATGATGGCCGACCTCGGGGACGCGGCCGCCGCGCAGGACTACGCCGCGCGGGCCGAAGCGACGCGCGTGAAGATCCGCACCGAGCTGTGGGATGCGGAGCGGGGCATCTTCGCCAACCGCCTCTGGTCCGGCGCCTTCGTCCGGAGCCTGGGGCCGACGAGCTTCTACCCGCTCGTCGCGGGCGTTCCCACCCCGGAGCAGACGGCGCGGCTGATGGACCACCTCGCCGACCCCGCGACCTTCGGCGGCGCCTTCGTGATCCCCGGCGTGACGCGGGACGATCCGGCCTTTCCCGACAACAGCTACTGGCGCGGGCGCATCTGGCCGCCCCTGAACTGGTGGGTCTGGCAGGGTCTGCGGCGGGTGGACCGCCCCGACGAGGCGTCGGCGCTGGCCGAGCGGAGCTTCGCGCTGTTCGGCGCAGCCTGGGCTCGCCGGCTCTGCCCGGAGAATTACAACGCGGTCACGGGCGAGCCGCTCGACCAGCCTGACACGGAGGGGTTCTATGGCTGGGGGGCGCTGATGCCGGCCATGGCGGTCGGCGAGATCACCGACGTGACGCCCTGGGCCGGCTGGTCGCTCACCAACACGGGAGAGGATTTGGCGCTCGGCCCGCTGGAGAGCCCGATCGGCCCTGTCCGGCTGGCCGTCGAGCGAGGCGTGCTGAGCCTGATCAAGGGCTCGACGCTTGTGCTGGAGACGAATCTGCGGGGACGCCTGTCCCACCTGCGGATCGAGCCCGGCCGCCTGTCCTTCCGCGTCGATGGACACGACGTCGTCGACGGCTTCGTCCGGTTGCCGGGCGTCAGCGCCGCACGCGTCGTGGCGGCGCGACTGGACGGCCGGGACCTTGCGATCGACGGTCGACCCGAGGGCCTGGTGCTGACCGGCTTCGGGACCGACCCGACCGGGGCGGACGTCGACATCGTCTGGCGCGCCGGCTGAGAGGCTCCGCCTTTCGGTCCGGGCGGCGCCGCGCCACCCTCGGCTGCGGCGAGGCTGGATGGCCACCTCGCTTCGCGTCCCGCGGGAACGGTCCGGCTTGATCGGTGCGGCTCCGTTCAGGCCGCGCCAGCCGCGCCCACCTCCGATGCGACCCAGCGCGCGAAGGCGGCGGGCAGCGGCAGGCTGGCGATGTGGGGCGTCATCAGCACCCGGGGATGGGTCCAGACGGGGTCGTCGGCGACCGGCGGCTCGACCGGGAACACGTCCAGGGAGGCGAGGGAGAGATGGCCGCTGTCGAGGGCCTGCAGCAGCGCTGCCTGATCGACGACGTCGCCGCGCCCCACATTGATGAAGCCGGCCCCGGCGGGCAGCAGGCCAAGCCGGCGGGCATCGATCAGCCCGCGCGTGTCGTCGGTGGAGGGCAAGAGGTTCACCAGGATGTCCGCGGCCCGGAACACTTCCTCGAGCTGGTCCCACCCCGAACGAACCTCGATGGGCCCCGGCGGCCTCGCCCCGCGCGACCAGGCCGTCACTTGGCAGCCGAACGCGGCCAGGAGGTCCGCGCTGGCCTGGGCCATGGGCCCGAACCCCAGGATGGCGACCCGGCGCCCGGCCACCGGACCCCGCGTTTGCGGCTCCCAGGACCGGGTCGGGCGATCGAGCAGGCTAAGCGCAGCACCCCGGTGATGCAGGAGCACCTGCATCAGCACGAACTCGGCCATTGTGCGCGTCGAGCCGGGGTCGCGGCGCGCCAGGACGGGCACGTGGGCGGGACGCGTGGGATCGTGGCGCAGATGGTCGAGGCCGGTGCCGACCGAGACGATCCGCTCCAGCCTGCGAAAGCGGCCGAGGAAGCCGGGCGGCGGCTGCCACAGGACCGCGATGCGCACGTCATCCTCCGTGCCCGCCGCAACCGCCTCGCCGTCCACGACCCGCCAGTCGGGAAAGGCGGTCTCGAAGCCCTCGATCCACGGACCAGACGGCTCGCCCTCGACGTGAACGACGAGGATCGGCTTGCCGGCGTCCTCGGTCGGCCCCGGACCGGGCATGATGGTCACGCGCGGCGCTGCTTGAGATCCTTCATGATCTCGCGGCCCGCATTGTAGCCCGGGATGCCGGAGACGCCGCCGCCCGGATGCATGGAGGAGCCGCAGATATAGAGTCCCTTCAGGGGGGTCCGGTAGTCGGCATAGCCCGAGACGGGGCGCTGGAAGAACAGCTGGTCGGTCGACAGCTCGCCCTGGAAGATATGGCCCTGCGGTAGGCTGACGATGTTCTCGATGTCGGGCGCGACCAGGAGCTGCGCCTCGATCACGTCGTTCGAGAAGCCGGGCGCATAGTCCTCGATCGTGTCGAACACCACTTTCTTGAATTTGTCCTTCTCGGTGGCCCAGTCGCCGCCCCTCAGCGTGGAGGGGGCGTGGCCGCCGAACAGGTTGACGTCCCCTCCGGCCCGAGCGTCGTGTCGCCGATGGTCGGCACCACCAGCGTGATGAAGGGTTTGGACGAATACCAGCCGTGCTTGGCGTCGTCGTAAGCCCGCTCGAGGTAGTCGGTGTCGGGGGCGATATGCATGTAGGTGGGGTAGGAGAAGTTCCCCAGCACGCCTTCCCGGCGGATGCGGTCGAGGATGCGGTACTGCGGGGGACGCTCGCAGGCGATGTTCATCTTGAACGCGGTCGAGAAGGTGCGATAGCCCTTGATCTCCCGCACCACCTCGGCCGGCAGGTGCTGTTCGCCCACCATGTCGAGGTAGAGCGTCTTGGCACTGGCGTTCGAGATGATGGTCTTGGCGGCGTAGGTCTCGCCGGTGGCCGTCACCACGGCCGTGGCGCGGCCGCCTTGGACGCGGACCTCCTTGATGGCAGCGTTGGTGACGATATCGACGCCCTTTTCCCGCGCCGAGGCGGCCAGCGCCTGCGTAATCGCCCCCATGCCGCCCTTGATGAAGCCCCAGCCCCCGGCGCCCGTATGCTCGCCCATGATGTGGTGCATGATCACGTAGGCGGAGCCGGGCGTCTTGGGTCCGGCGAAGGTGCCGATCGAGGCGTAATAGGCGAGCACCGCCATCACGCGGTCGTCCTCGAACCACTCGCGCAGGAAGTCGTAGGCGCTCATCGTCAGCATATCGACGACGCGGTACATCTTGCGACCGATCTTGCGATGGCGCCACAGCAGCGACGCCCCGTCCTTGAAGGAGCGCCAGTCCCGCTTCGTGGGATCGACCGGCGTCTCCCACAGCAGCTTGCGGACGATATCGGCCGCCTCGTTGAGGTACTTGTCGAATTCGGGGTAGATGGCCGCGTCGGCCTTGGAGAACTTGCCGAAGCTCGCCTGCGTCTTGGCGATGTTGTCGGAGAACAGGATGTAGTCGTCGCCCGCCAGCGGCGAGACCATGTCCGAGCAGGGCAGCACCTCCAGCCCGTGCCGCTTGAGCTCGAACTCGGCAATGATGCGGGGATGCAGCAGGCTCATGAGGTAGGAGAAGATGGAGGCGCGGAACCCGGGCGCGATCTCCTCCGTCACCGCCGCCCCGCCCACCACGTTGCGCCGCTCCAGGACAAGCACCTTGAGGCCGGCCCGCGCGAGATAATTGGCGCAGACGAGCCCGTTATGGCCGGCCCCGATGACGATCGCGTCGTAGGTCTTGCCGACGGTAGCGTCGGGGGCGAAGGGGGCGTTCATGGGTTAGTTCCTTTCGCGCGACGCACCGGGATGGCGTGGGTGCTTTGCCTCGGCCTTTTGGGCCGGCTCAGCATGACGGAGAATAGCAGCCTCCGGCGTACCGCGCCGGAGACAGGAAGCGAGGAAGCGGCATTTTCGCGCCGTCGACAAAGATCGTCGCACCTTCCCACGCCCTCATCCTGAGCCGATGCGTAGCAGCCGTGTCGAAGGATGCTCCAGCGCGACCGCCCTTTGACCGGCGCCCGGCGAGCCGATGCAGTTCGGCGAAATCGCCGCGGGCATCGACCAGCTTCTTCGCGCGCGACCGGCCTGATGCGCCGCTCCGCCGCGATCGGCTCGTCGATCCTTGGATGGGCCTCGCTGTAGACGAGTTCGACCGGCCGACGCATCCGGGTAGAGCCGCGGATCAGTCCGGTCGCGTGCTCGCCGACGCGTTCGTCCACGCTGCGCGGGGTGACGCCGGTGCAGAGGCTCCCATCGGCGCAACGCAGGATATCGACGAAGGCGCGGTCCATGACGGTCAGGGTTCTCTGGAGCATCCTTCGACACGGACGCAAAGCGTCCGGCTCAGGATGAGGGCGAGGCTACGACGGCGAATGTGGCGACACCCCTGAAACAAGAAGTCACTCGGCCGCGACCCGCTGCAGCGGCCCCTTCGGCTCCCGCTCCGTCCGCACCATGTCCTGAAACGCCTTCACCGCCCCCTCGTATTTCGGCGAGAGGGGGCCGCGCTCGTAGACGCCGGCATTCAGGTTGCGTTGCACGCCGGTGATGATGTCGAGGTCCTCCGACACGATCTGCGCGGACCACTCCGCCGACTGCCGGTTCTCCGCCGCCTTCTCCGGCGAGACGTCGGTGAAGAAGTACCAGTTGACGTGGCGGATGCGGCCCGAACCGAGCGGCTCGATGGTGGCGATCGAGGAGCCCCAGTCGTAGAGGTTCAGCATGAGGAAAGGGAAGCGGTAGAAGTAGAGGCCGCGGGTCAGGCCGCCGTCGCGCCGGGGCGCGTGCAGGTGGAAGAACTTCTCCTCCGGATAGCTGTCGATCCGGTAATTGTCGATGTCCATCGACGCGCAGAGGCCCGGATGCATCGTCCGGCAGTGATAGCATTCGAGGTAGTTCTCGCCGTAGGTCTTCCAGTCGACGTCGCAGTCGCGGTTCTTGCTGCTGAAATAGTGCTGCTGTTCGAGCGGGTAGTCGGCAGCCATGGCATGGATCGGGCCGAGCCACTCCTTCAGGCCCGGGCCGCCCCGCTTGAGGCGGAGGAAGACCAGGCCGCGCCACTCTTCCGCCTCCAGGGCGTGGAGCCCCCAGGCATCGGGATCGAAGGTGGTGTCGGAGCCGAAATCGACCGCCTTGTTGAGGCGCCCGTCCCGCGTATAGCTCCAGCTGTGGTAGGGGCACACGACGAGTTTGCCGCAGCGGCCATGCTCCTCGCCGAGCAGTTGCGCGCCGCGGTGCCGGCAGACGTTGTGGAAGGCGCGCACCCGCCCCGTGTCGTCGCGCATCGCGAAGACGGGATAGCCCGCCAGCGTGCCGGTGACAAAGTCGCCGGGCTCGGCCAGCCGCTCGGACCAGGAGAACAGCATCCAGTTGCGGGCGAAGATCTCCTGGCGCTCGCGCTCGTACATCGCGGGATCGCGGTAGTCACGGGCGGGAAGCGTCCAGTCGAAACCGGTCGGCGTGGAGGACAGGACGGTCATGGGCGCTCCCCTTTCTTCATAAGCTCGATGATCCTCGTGCCGCGTGGGCCGCCTTGCGTCGCCAACGCACGGCCGAACGCCGTACTTCGACTCGGGTCCGGGCGGACCCGGCTCAGGACGAGGGGCATTGAAGACCTCTTTGCGCTTCGGTCATCGGCGGGTCAGGTGCGGTAGCTTGGGTCCAGCGTGTCGAGCAGGCGCAGATGCGCGGCCCATTCAAGCTGGAGAGCGCCGGCGTCGAAGGCCATCTGGTCGTATTGTCGGCCGACTCGCTCGCACACCTCGGGCGGCGGCGTGACGAGTTCGGTCCCCATCGACAGGGCCGAGACCTGCACCTCGCAGGCAAGGTTGAGGTAGAACATCAGGCTGAACGCCTCGGCCACCGTGCGGCCCACGGTCAGCAGCCCGTGGTTGCGCAGGATGACGCCGCAGAAGCCGCCGAGATCCCTGATGATGCGCCCGCGCTCGTCGAGGTCGAGCGCGATGCCCTCGTAATCGTGCACGCCCAGGCGGCCGTAGAACTGCAGGGCGATCTGGCTGATCGGCAGCAGGCCGCCCTTGACCGCCGACACGGCCATGCCGGCCCGCGTATGGGTGTGGATCACACAGGCGGCGTCGTGCCGGGCCATGTGGACGGCACTGTGGATCGTGAAGCCCGCCGGGTTCACGCGGTGCGGGCTGTCGTCCACCTTGTTGCCGTCGACGTCGATCTTCACCAGCGAGGAGGCCGTGATCTCCTCCCACCGGTAGCCATAGGGATTGATCAGGAACCGCCCGGGCTGGCCGGGCACACGCACCGTGGAATGCGTGTAGATGAGATCGGTCAGCTTGAAGTGTGCGAGCAGCCGGTAGCAGGCGGCGAGTTCGACCCGCACCGCCCATTCGTCGGCAGACATGTCGTCGGGCTGCTTATCCGGACGCAGGCTGGTTACGGACATCGGTTCTCCTCCTCACGCAACGGCCCTCGCCTCAAGCCGGAGCCACCAGCCCTCGCGCGAGACGCGCGGGGACGGCGCGTCCGCCCCGCCACTCCGCGGCCGTCTCGGCTTGCCGCTCAGGATGACGCCATCCCCGCTGCCCGCAACGCAACACGATCTTCGTGCGGCCGGCGCGTGAGCACAAGCGCTACCTCCCCGCGAGCCGTCGAATCCGTGCCGTTGCGCGGCCCGGCCTGACGACGAACTTATCGTCCCGCGCCGCCACCGCATGCTGGAAGGCGGATCGCGCCACAACATAAAGCATTTCTGCCCCTCTTTTAGGCAGATCCGACCGAGATTGCTGACGCATGATCGTTTGTGCTTTCCCTCGCGGCCAAAGCCCAGATCCAGAGCGAACGTTGTTCAGGAAGCCAATAGGAAATCCTCGACCAGTTCCGTCCAGAACCCCGCGCCGATGGGCAGCAGGTCGTCGTTGAAGTCGAAGCCCGGATGGTGGAGAGGCCGACTGTTCTCCGCCTGCGATCCAAGGAAGAAATAGCTGCCCGGCACGGCCTTCAGCATGTAGGCGAAATCCTCGCTCCCCATGGTCGGGCGAGGCATCTCGACGACCTTGTCCGGGCCGGCGAAGCGCGTCGCGAGGCGCCGCAGCAAGGCCGTCTCGGCCGGGTGGTTGACGGTCGCGTCGTAGCCCCTGACGTAGTCGACCGCCGCCCGCAGGCCGTAGCTGGCCGCCTGCCCCTCGGCGACCTGCCGGATCCGATGCTCCAGCAGATCGCGAACGGCCGGTTCCAGCGAGCGCACGCCCACGATCAGGGTCGCCCGGTCGGGGATGATGTTGCTGGCCGAGCCGGCGTTGAACGCGCCCACCGTGACGACCGCCTGGTCCATGGGGTGGACGTTGCGGGCCACGATGCTCTGCAGGGCCATCACGATGCTCGCCCCGGCGACGACGGGGTCGAGCGTGTCCTGCGGCTCGGCGCCGTGGCCCCCATGGCCTTGCACCGTGATGACCGCCTCGTCGACGGCCGCCATCACCGGGCCGTCCCGGAAGGCGAACTGCCCGAAGGGCTGGCCGGGATTGTTGTGCAGGGCGAAGACGGCATCGCACGGGAAACGGTCGAACAGGCCCTCGTCGACCATGATCCGCGCGCCGCCGAAATTCTCCTCGGCGGGCTGGAAGATCAGGTGGACCGTCCCGTCGAAGAGGCGGCGCTCCGCGATGAGCTTGGCCGCTCCCAGCAGCATGGCCGTGTGGCCGTCATGGCCGCAGGCATGCATCAGCCCGGGGGTCACGCTGGCATAGGGGGCGCCCGTCTCCTCGGTGATGGGGAGGGCGTCCATGTCGGCGCGCAGGCCGATGGCGCGGCGGCCGCTGCCGTGGGTGAGCGTCGCCACCACCCCCGTGGTGGCGAGGCCCCGATGCACCGTGTAGCCGAGCGCCGCCAGCCGGTTGGCCACGAGCTCGGCCGTGCGGACCTCCTGCAGCCCCAGTTCGGGATGGCGATGCAGGTCGCGCCGGAGCGCCACCAGTTCGGCCATGTCGTTGCGGAGAAGCGGGGCGATGTCCATGGTCACACGCGGACGGCGGGCAGCCGCTTCTCGAGGAGCCGGAAGGCGAAGATCAGGAGGCCGGTGAGACAGATATAGATCAGCGCCAGCAGCAGCAGCGGTTCGTAAGTCACGTAGGTGTCCTCGCGGATGCGGGCGAAGACCGCATAGGCGTCGATCACGGTAATGGTCGCGACCAGCGGCGTGGATTTGAGCTGCAACACCGTTTCCCCGGCCAGCGTCGGCAAGGCGCGGTGGATCGCCAGCGGAAGCCAGACACGGCGCAGCACGGTCAGGGAGCTCATGCCGAAGGCGCGGGCCGCTTCGATCTCGCCTTTGGGAACGCCCGCGAAGGCGCCGCGCATGACCTCGCCCTCGTAGCCGACGAAGGAGAGGGTCAGCGACACCACGGCATAGGGCCAGGCCTGGCGCAGATAGGGCCAGAGAAAGCTGGACCTCAGGCCCGGCAACATCGGAAACAACGAGCCCAGCCCGTAATAGAGCAGCCATAGTTGCAGCAGCAGCGGCGTTCCCCGGATGACGGTGCAGAACGACCGGGCGGCGAGGGCCACCGGACCCCGTCCGACAACCTGAGCGAGGCCGACCGGGATCGCGAGGACGAAGCCGAGGGCGGTGGTCACGACGAGCAGCAGCATCGTCTCGCCGACGCCGGAGACGATCCGGCCGGCGTAGCGGGGAAGCCAGTCCCAGCGCAGGGTGAAGGCCGCGGTGACGACCAGCACGAGCCCCGCCAGGATCAAGGCGATCCGGTGCGGCGCCGAGAGTTCGGACAGCCAGGACGGCTTGAGGAGATCCTCCCCGATCTCCTGCGCGACGACCTCCGTGCCGATCTCGCTCATCCGAAGCTCGGCATCCAGCGCCGCGTCCGGCTCTGCAGCAGGCGGATGCCAAGATTGGAGAGAAGCGTCAGGCCGAAATAGAGGACGCCGGCCACGAAGAAGAAGAAGAAATAATGCTTGGTCGCGCCGGCCGCCTGCCGCGTGACCAGCGTGAGTTCGCTGAAACCGACCACCGCCAGGAGCGCCGTGTCCTTGGTCGCGATCAGCCACAGGTTGGACAGGCCCGGCAGCGCATGCGGCAGCATGGAGGGGACGGTGATGCGGCGCAGGATGGTGGTGGGCCCCATGCCGTAGGCGCGGGCCGCCTCGATCTGCCCGCCTGGAATGGCCTGGATGGCCCCGCGGAGAACCTCGGTCGTATAGGCGCCCTGCACGACGCCGATCACGAGGATGCCGGCGAAGAGCCCGCTGATGTCGATGGCCGACAAGCCAAGCGGGGGAGGGCGGGGGTGGATCGCGTGGGTTCCAGGGTAATACGCCA
>CAXTVD010000156.1:0-9322 GCA_964247575.1 uncultured Lichenihabitans sp. | reverse complement strand
GGACATTGGAACGCCGTATTGGGCGGCTTCCAGGCACACGAGCGGAAACGGGTCCTCGCGGGAAGACAGGAAGAACAGGTCGGCGCCGGCCAGCAGGCTGCTGGCATCCGTGCGATGCCCGGTGAAGACGAAGCTCCGCTCGGCGCCGGCCTCGCGCACCCGGTGTCGGCTCGCGGCGAGGTCGGCGCCGTCCCCGATCCAGACAAAGCGGAGCGGCACGCCCCGGTACTGGTCGAGCAGCACGAGCCCCGTCTCGACGAAGATGTCGATTCCTTTGCGCTCATAGGCGGTCCCGCAGGCCATGATCAGGACCGTGCCGTCGGCGGCGCCGAGGTCCTGTCGCGCAGCGGCCCGGGCCTGCTGGACGCCTGCGGCATCCGCCGCATCACGCAGTTTGGACCGGATGAAGGGATGTTCGACGGTCACGGCGGACCGGGGCACCCGATGGAATTCGCCGAGATAGTCCCGGATGCGATCGTTCACGACGATGAAGCGGTCGGCGCAACCGATCAGGTCGCCCAGGTCGTCCCCGAACCGCTGCAGCACCTGTTCGAGCTCGTGCAGATGCGCGATCAGCGGGGCCGGCGACCGCAGCGCCTGGATGAACTGGCGCGCGACTCTCCCGCTCCGCACGGTATTCGCGTAGACGAACTCCCACTTCATGTTGAGCAGGTGCGCCACCCGCTCGTCGATGGCGAACGAATAGTTGTGAAAAACGAAGACGTCGGCGTATTTGGCGTAGTCGCCGATCAGCTGTCCGACATCGCAGAGCAGGACGGTGACATTATAGTCGGTGTGCTCGGTGAACCAGCGGACGGTGTCGAGCAGGACGGTCTGTGCGCCGGCCTGGATGGCGTCGTGGCCGATGAACAGGATGTTCTTATCGGACTTGTAGGACCGCCAGTTCGCCGCGGGATTGAGCGAGCTGCGGCCCTCCCGCCATCCCGCCGTCTGGAAGTGCTTGAAAAGGCCGATCCCGGCGGCCGCGACGTCCGGGTTGACCTGGGCGTAGTAGCGTGGGTCGAAGAAGGGATTGGGACGCCTCCCTTCGCGCTCGCCATTGGTGGTATAGTGCCATTCGGGATCGATCCCGGCGGCCTGGACGTCTCTGTATTCGCTCAGATACCAGGCCGCGTCGAACACCGCCGCAACCGGTGGCTCGGCCGCGGAGGCCGCCCCGGGCTCGGGCGGGGTCGGAACCCGCCGGCCCTCGTGGATGCCCTGCACGATGAAATGGAAGAAGGGCTCCACGCCCGCCTGCGCGACGTCGGGATTTTCCTTGAGGTAGATCTCCGGGTCGAAGTACGGCGTGGGCTTTCGCCGCTCCCTGTAGCCAAACTCGAGGTAGTGATGCAGCGGATCGATCTTCTCCGCTGCGACATCCGGATTGATCGACAGGTAATACGCGTCGTCGAAGGCCTGCGTGCTCCGCAACATCGTGTACATGGCGTCGAGCGAATGCGCATGCATGGGCGGCATGTCCCTGGTCAGCCCTCGACGTCAACTCCGGATGGAACGAGGCCGCGACGATCTGTTGCCTTTGTCGTTTATGCCGGAATGTTCCTGCCGTGTCCGGTCCGGAGGGTCAAGGCCCATCGCAGACCGGGCGCACGGCGCGCAGCGGCTCGAATCCTCAGCGCCGACAAGGCGATGAGAGCGGACGATCCTGCACGAGAGACCCGCTAAGGATAATCAGAAAAGGCCTTGCGCAATCCCCGGCCGGTCCTGCTTAGGTGACGAGGAAGCCGCCGTCGACCGGCAGGCTCACGCCGTTGATCATCGCCGCCTCCTCCGAGAGAAGAAAGGCGACGGCGGCCGCCACCTCCGCCGGCTGGACGAAGCGGCCCGTCGGAATGCGCTCCAGCATCGGACCCGATTTGGCCGGATCGCTCCAGGCCTTTTCGGCCATGGGCGTCAGGGTCACGACAGGGCTGACGGCGTTGACCCGGATCTGATGCCGCCCGAGTTCGACGGCCATCACCCGGGTCATGGCGTCGAGCGCGCCTTTGGAGGCGCAGTAGGCGGTGTGGTCGGGTAGGCCGCGGAAAGAGGCGACGCTCGACACATTGACGATGGCCCCGGGCCGGCCCGCCTCGATCAGGGCCCGCGCGAAAGCCTGCGCCACGATCATCGGCGCCCGGCAGTTCACGGCCATGATCGTGTCGAAGACATCGGGGTCCGTGTCGAGGAAGGACGCCAGTTCCGTGGTTCCGGCGCAGTTGACCAGAAGGTCCGCGGGCAGCGCCTGCCGGGCGGCGTCCCGCGTGGCAGCCGCGTCGGCGAGATCGACGGCGATGGTCGCGCAGCCGGTCTCGCCTGCGAGGGCCGCGAGATCCTGCTCCGACCGGCTGAGCGCCACGACCGCGGCGCCGCGCCCGGCGAGGTCGACCGCGATCGCCCGGCCGATGCCCTTGCCCGCCCCGGTCACGAGGACCCGTTGCCCCGCCAGACCGCGCATGTCGCTTCCCTATTCCAGGTTGGTGTGGTTGGCGCGCATGGCTTCGGCGGAGACGTCCAGCGCCGCCTTGAGCTTGAGGACCATGACCTCGAACAGCACGAACAGCGCCCCCTCGTAGACCGAGCCCATGGGCAGCACCGAGACATCGCCGCCCCGATCATCCGCCATCGTCTGCGCCGGCAGGACGAGGACCTCGTCCGCCATGGCCGGCACGCGGCCGTCCGGCTGGGCGGTGATCACCAGCACCTTGGCGCCCGCCGCCTTGGCGACCCCGACGAGCGCGACGGCGGTCGAGATCTCGCCGGGACCGACCGTCACGAGGAACAGGTCGCCCGTGCCGATCGCGGGCGTCGTCATGTCGCCGACCACGGAGACGGAGCAGCCGAGGTGGAACAGGCGCATGGCGAAGCCGCGGATCTGCAGCCCCTCGCGTCCGCCGCCGAACACAGAAACGTGCCGCGCGAGCGCGATCGTCTTCACGGCATGGTCGACGGCGGCCTCGTCGACCCGCTCGAAGACCGCCCCGAGTTCGGCCAGGGCGCGGCCGTAGAGAGTCCCGGATGGCTGGCTCATTCGACCCCCATGACTAGGCCTTCGATATCGTGCTTCTGCGTCACCGGAACGAGTTCGGGCACGACCCGGCACCGCAGATGGTCGCGCACGGAGGCCGGAAGCGCCTCCCAGTAGGCCGGCGTCACCATCATGTCGTGCAGCTCCGCGTGTCCGGCCCCGGGTGCATCGACCCCGAGCACGAGCACCGGCCGCGCGATCGGGGAGGCGTGCGCCGTTCCCCGATGCATCGTCAGCGCCGAGCGGCAGGAGATGTCGCCCATGCTGGGAAATTTCCGCGTCGCGCGCTCCTCGAAACGGCTCCAGTGCTCCCGTTCGGGGAACATCTCGTGTTTCCAGCTCCGCCCATCGTCCCACTGGGTGCCCGGCGCGACCTCGAAAGGACCCATGTCGGGCGTGACGTCGACACCGGTCAGGTTGAAGGCGAGCGAGGTGATGCGCCTGTCCCGCCAGGACTCCGGCGGTGAGGGAAAATCACGATGCCAGGGCTGGTTCTTCGCGCCCTGGAAGGGCGTGTCGAAGCCCACCTCCACGATCTCGTAGGAGGCGCCGAGAACGGTCTCGCACATGGCGGTGACCCACGGATGGGTCACCAGATCGACGAAGCCGCTGAGATTCTCGGGATGGATCTCGACGTACCAGCGCCGCGGCCCGCGGCCGACCGCGCCGCCCGGCCGCTGGATGGCGCTCCAGAACGCCGCGGTGATGTCCTCCCGCATGGTCTCGGCCCAGGCGCGCGAGAACGCTCCCTTCCGGCCGACCACCCCATCGCGGTAGAGCGTCGCGACGTCGTCCGACACGTCCACGCCATCCTGCACGAGCCCAAGCGACATCGCGTTCCTCCATCCGGGCGTCTTGTCGGCCCGGCAGCCTCTTCTGTCCCTTAGCATGGGTCTGTTCGGCCGCCCTCGCAAGCCGCTGCAACGAGCCGAACCCGCAGGTCGAACGGAGAAGGCAGGCTTGCGAGCCTCCTTGATTGGGATAGGCTGACCGGAGCCGGCCGGCAGGGCTGACGGGGAGAGCCGGACGGCTTGCCTCGGCGGCCTGGCACGGCATTGGTCGGACGGAGCGGCGCCGCATAAGCTGCTCAGCGACATCGCCGAGCGTAGCGCCGGCTTGACTGTGGGAGACGGTAGCATGCGCAAGGCGTTGGTGGCCCTCTCGGCCGTGACCCTTCTGGCCTTGTGCGGGTGTTCCGGCCGTCCCGGTGATCAGGGTCCTCCCGGGCCTCCTGGAGCGCCAGGCAGCGCCGGGCCGGTCGGCCCTGCGGGGGCGGCCGGTGCCGTGGGGCCGCAGGGCGCCAAGGGCGACGCCGGCCCCGCCGGTCCCGCGGGTGAGGCCGGGCCAGCCGGCCCGAAGGGGGATGCCGGCCCTGCCGGCCCGAAGGGTGACACCGGGATGGCCGGGCCGCAGGGCCCGAAAGGCGAGCCGGGAACGGCGGCCGCGGCGTTTGCCTTTTCGCTCCGCAAGGTGCTTGCAGATGACGGCCAGGCCGTCACGGGGCGTTGCGAGGAGGGCCAGCGCCTGCTGGCGGCGCTCTGCTCGACGGCCGGTACGATCGCGGACGATGGGGCGAGCGCGACCTGCGTGGCCGCGCCCGCCGGGCAGCCGCCCGCGCAGCTCACGCTGTCCTGTGTCAAATAGCGGGGACCCGGACGCGTGGCGCGGTGGTGCTGCCTGCTAAGCAGGCATCCGGTGCGCGATGACGTCGATTCTTTGGTCTTGAAACCAGCAGCGGCCCGGTGAGTATGAGGGTGACCAACCGGCCCGCGCTGGCGAGCCGGACTGGCGTCCTCTCGACACGAGGCATGGCCTGGCTGTTTCCATTCAACGAACCCGGACGCCTCGCGCCGGCCCGAGGCCCATGACGCGCTCCACGGGCGCCGGGCGGTCGGACGAGGTTGAGACGGCGGCAATCGAGGCGGCCCGGAGGCGCGCTCTGCCGGCCGTTCTGGCCAGGGATCTTTGCGTCACCTATCCCGCCACGGACGGGCCCGTGCAGGCGCTCGCCCATGTCGACCTCGCGGTGGAACGCGGCAGCTTCGTGTCGCTGATCGGCCCCTCGGGCTGCGGCAAGACCACCTTGCTGCGCGTCGTCGCCGACCTCGAACAGGCGACCGGCGGCTCGGTCGCGGTCAACGGGGTCGACCCGCGCAGCGCCAGGCAGAGCCGGCAATACGGCTACGTGTTCCAGGCTCCGGCCCTGCTGCCCTGGCGACGCGTGGGGCGCAACGTCGCCCTGCCGCTCGAGATCATGGGCGTCGACCGGGCGGAGCGGGCGCGGCGCGTGCGCGAGGAACTCGAACGGGTCGGCCTGGCCGGCTTCGAGCACAAATTTCCCTGGCAGCTGTCGGGCGGCATGCAGCAGCGCGTCTCGATCGCCCGTGCCTTGAGCTTCGCCCCCGACCTTCTCCTGATGGACGAGCCCTTCGGTGCGCTGGACGAGATCACCCGCGACCATCTCAACCTGCACCTCACGGCGCTGTGGCGCAGGACCGGCAAGACCTGCCTCTTCGTCACCCATTCGATTGCCGAGGCGGTGTTCCTGTCGACCCATATCGTCGTGATGAGCCCGCGTCCCGGCCGCATCCTCGACGTGATCGAGAGTCCCCTGCCCCGCGACCGGACGCTCGACCTGCGGGACACGCCGGAGTTCGCGGTCCTCGCCGCCCGCGTCCGCGAGGGTCTCAAGGCGGGCCACAGCTATGATTAGGGCGGCAGGTTCGATGCCCCGCGCCCTCGCCGCAAGACGCGATGTCTCCGGCAAGGATGGCACAGCGTGAGCGAAGGGAACGTATCGCGCGTCGTCGGGCGGCTGCGTGGCTTGGGGCCGGTGCTGGCGGTCGGCGCCGTGCTTCTCCTGGGATGGTACGCCGTCGCCCTCTGGCTGAACGGTCCGCAGGCCGCGGCCCAGCTCACGCAGGCGGGCGTCCCCTGGAGCGTTCCCCGCCTCGTCGCGGAGGCCTTCAGCATGGCGCGCCCCCTGCTGCCGACGCCGGACCAGCTCGCGGCGGAAATCGGCCGCACGGTGTTCGTCGTCCGCCCCACGGATCCGCACAGCCTCCTTTATCACGTCGGCGTAACGGCGCAGACGGCCCTCGCGGGCTTCGCCCTCGGCTCGCTGGCCGGGGTGCTGCTTGCCGTCGGCATCGTCCACGCCCGGGTGCTCGAGTCCAGCCTGATGCCGTGGCTCATCGCCTCCCAGACGGTGCCGATCCTTGCCATCGCGCCGATGGCGGTCGTGATCCTTGGCAATCTGGGCCTGACCGGCCTGCTGCCGAAGGCGGTCATTGCCGCCTATCTCAGCTTTTTTCCCGTCACGGTCGGCACCGTCAAAGGGCTGCGGTCAAACGACCGGCTCGTGACCGAACTGCTGCACACCTACAACGCCACGGCGCGCCAGCTTTTCTGGGCCGTGCGGCTTCCCTCGTCGCTGCCGTTCCTGTTCGCGAGCCTCAAGGTCGCGATCGCGGTCAGCACGCTCGGCGCCATCGTGGCCGAACTGCCGACCGGCGGCACGGCGGGTCTCGGGGCGCGGCTGCTCACCGGGTCCTATTATGGGCAGACCTTGCAGATCTGGGCGGCCCTCACCGCGGCCGCGGCGCTCAGCCTCGGCCTCGTCTCCCTCCTGGGCTCGGCGGAGCGCCTGGTCCTCCGCCGCCGGGGGCAGGCGCGATGACGCGGCGGTGGACGCTCCCGCTTCTCGCGGCCCTGCTGCTCGCCGGTCTGGCGCTCGCTTCGCCGCTGGCGGAACGCATGGTGGACGTCGCGACCGACCCCGAGGCCGACCCGCTGGATGTCGTCGCGGCCGTGACCGTCACCCCCGTCTCCTGGCTGGCCCATCCCACGGCCCTGGCGCTCGCCGCGCTTGTGATCCTGATGGTCGGCGGCCTGATCGTCCGCCCTCCCGGACGCCGGCTCGAAGGGCTGGCCCTCGCGCCGGCCGTGGGGGCCGGCACCGCGCTTCCCCTGCTCCTGCTCGGGGACGGGCTGGTCGTCCGACGCGGTGCCTGGCTGCTGATGACGGCCGCCTTCCTCCTGCTCTGGCGTTTGATGGTGCTGCTCAGCGCGGAGAAGGGGCCGGCCCGGCGCCTGCTCGTGCCAGCGCTGTTCGGCCTGGCGCTCCTCTACCTGTGGGAAGTGCTGGTGCGCGGCTTCGACGTGCCGGCGATCCTGCTGCCCCCGCCGAGCGCCATCGCCGCGGCACTGGCCAGCAGCGCGGCGGTGCTGGCGGGCGACTTCGTCCAGACCGTCCTGCGCTCGGCTCTGCGAGGCTATGCGATCGGCTGCGCCGCAGGGTTCGCGCTCGCGCTCCTGTGCGATCGCTTCACCCTCCTCCGGCGCGGGCTGCTGCCCTACGCCACCCTGCTCAGCGCCGTGCCGATGGTCGGCATCGCCCCCATTGCCATCATGTGGTTCGGCTTCGACTGGCCGTCCAAAGCGGCCGTGGTGGCGGTCACGACGCTGTTCCCGATGCTGGTCAACACGCTCGCCGGGCTGGAACAGGCCGACCGCTTCGAGCTCGACCTCATGCGGTCCTATGCGGCGAGCCACGGACGGACGCTGCTCGCCCTGCGCCTGCCGCAGGCGCTGCCCTTCATCTTCAACGCCTTGAAGATCAATTCGACTCTGGCGCTGATCAGCGCCATCGTGGCCGAGTTCTTCGGCACGCCCATCGCCGGCATGGGCTTCCGCATCTCGACGGAGGTCGCGCGCATGAATCTCAGCACCGTATGGGCGACCATCGCGGTCGCTGCACTGACCGGCTCGGCCGCCTACGGCGCGCTCGCGCTCCTCGAGCGGGCGGCCACGTCCTGGCATCCTTCCTTCCGCGAGCAATGAAAGGCTTGAACCGATGACCACCACGACGACTGCATGGGCCGCCGCCCTGGCGATGGCGACCGGACTGGGCCTCGCCGCCCCGGCGCGGGCCGCCGACCCCCTGACGCTGCAGCTCAAATGGGTCGCGCAGGCCCAGTTCGCCGGCTACTACGTCGCCCTCGACAAGGGCTACTACAAGGAGGCCGGGCTCGACGTCACGATCAAGCCGGGCGGCCCCGACATCGCGCCCGAGCAGGTCATCGCCGCGGGCGGGGCCGACGTGATCGTCGACTGGATGGCCGCCGCCCTGGCGGCCCGCGAGAAGGGCGAGCCGCTCGTCAACATCGCCCAACTCTACCAGAAATCGGCGCTGATGGAGACCTGCCGCAAGGACTCCGGCATCAAGACCCCCGCCGACTTCAAGGGCAAGACGCTCGGCGTCTGGTTCGGCGGCAACGAGTACCCGCTGCTCACCTGGATGGCCAAGCTGCACTACAGCACCGACGGCGCCAAGCCCGACGTGACGCTGCTCAAGCAGGGCTTCAACGTCGACCCGATCCTGCAGAAGCAGGCCGACTGCATCGCCACCATGACCTACAACGAATATCACCAGATCCTGGAGTCGGGGCAGCTCAAGAAGGACGATCTCGTCACCTTCAAGGTGCAGGACCAGGGCGTCGGCCTGCTGGAGGACGGGCTCTACACCACCGAGGCGGAGATCAAGGATCCCAAGAAGGCGGACGCGCTCGCCCGCTTCGTCAAGGCCTCCGTGAAGGGCTGGGACTATGCCGCCGCCCATGAGGCCGAGGCGGTCGACATCGTGATGAAGAACGACACCACGGGCGCCCAGACCAAGCCGCACCAGACCACCATGATGGAAGAGATCGCGCCCTTGCTGAAGGGCGGCAAGGCCGTCGGCTATCTCGAGCCGGCCGACTACAAGCGGACGGTCGACATCCTGATGGAGAACAAGGTGCTGACCAAGGAGCCCAAGGGCGCCTGGACCCACAAGATCTACGACGCCTCGGTGAAGTAGGCGCCTCTGACGGGCGCGCCGCATCCGACAAGGGCGGTGCGCCCGTATCGCCCCGGTCAGATAAGCGCGTTCCGTGAGGGTCGCGGTGGCCCTTCGATCAGGCCGCTTTGCGAGGACACGCCCTCCGCGATCAACCCTCCTGCCGCACCACCGGACGGCGCACCACCCTGTGACGCCGGTGGCGGGGCGCCTCGACGACGGCCCGCGGGGGCGGCGCCGCGTCGGCCTCCGGAGCGGGCAGCAGCGGCGGCGGCGGGGGGGGCTGCGGACAGAAGCCGAAATTGACGAGGTCGCAGATCGGGCTTGGAATCGTGTCGTTCGGCCCGGATATGGGCGACAGCGCCTGGCGCGACGCGGCGTCCTGCGCGAAGGCCGGTGCGAGGGGCAGCATCATGAGGCTCAGAGCAAGAACAGTGCGCATGGGTTCACCTTCCGGT
>CAXTVD010000155.1:0-9455 GCA_964247575.1 uncultured Lichenihabitans sp. | reverse complement strand
CCCTTCGCCAGGTCGCGCTTGAGGCCCATCACGCCGTCGCCGAGAGCGCGCCGTTCAGGCTGATCGCCGAGGCGAGTCGGCCGGCAGCTCGGTCTGCCCGCCAGGTCCCTGCCCCGGCAGGAGCCCGCGACGCATTTTGGTCCCCTGGCGGTGTGGGTGGCCGGCAACGGCCCCGCCTCGAGCGAGCGGACCCGGGCGATCCTCGGATGGGAGCCGCGCGAGGTGGGCCTCATCGGTGACATCGACCGGCCGGCTATTTCCGGTGATCGGCTCGCCAGGCTCTTCATCAACCAGGGCGGCTCGTTCTGGTCTTCAAGGCGCCGCCTGAAAGCCGCATCCAACTGAGCTAAGGTGAGGCGGGCTCCACCCTTTCCGGAGCCCGCGCGCTCCACGCGCTTGTCAGGTCCAAGGGCATGATGCGCTTCCTTATCGTCGACGACCATCCGCTGTTCCGCGAAGCCCTGCGCAGCGCCGTGCGGCTCGTCCACGTGGATGCCGACATCTTCGAGGCGACCTCCATCGAGGGCGCGCTCGACGTCATCGCAGCGCAGGGCGACTTCGACCTCGCCCTGCTCGATCTGTCGCTGCCGGGCACGACCGGCTTTGCCGGCCTGATCGCCATGCGGACCGCCCATCCCAAGCTGCCCGTGGTGGTGATCTCCGGCCACGAGGAGCCGGTTCTGGTGCGCGAGGCGATGTCGCTCGGGATCGTGGGCTACATCCCGAAGTCGACGCCCCGGCGAGAGCTCGAACGGGCGATCGGCGACGTCCTCAAGGGCTCGATCTACGTTCCCGCGAAGTTCCTTCCGCTTGAGAGCGAGAGCGCGAGCGAGACCAATCTCCATCAGATCTTGAAACGCCTGCGCGACCTCACGCCCCAGCAGCTGATGGTTCTCGACCTCATCCGCCGAGGCCTGCAGAACAAGGAGATCGCGCACGAGCTGAAGATCGCCGAGACGACCGTGAAGGCGCATGTCTCGGAGATCCTCCGCAAGCTGCACGTCTTCACGCGGACCAAGGCGGTGATCGAGGTCGCGAAGGTCGACTACGCCGCGTTGCTGCAATCGGAGCAGGCGGACTAGGCCTTTGCGCCGAGGGTGCGATCCTGTGGGGCAAGGCGCTCTCCGCCTGCGTAAGGAGCCAGGCGTCCTGACCGCGTCAGAGCCTCGCGGCGTCGCTGGTCCTGTCCGGTGTCAGTCTGGACTGTCGGTGCCAGGGATCGGTTTCAGCCACTTGTTCCGCACGGCATCGGCAAAGACGGCCTCGGCAGCCTTCCAGAGATGGGGCGAGCCTTGTTCGATCTTCTTCGTCAAGGACCGCTCGCGCGCCTCGTCGACATCGTAATCCGTCCAGGTGCCGCCACCGACGACATGGTTCAAGAGAATGGGCTGCAGTCGATCAACAGCTTTCGCGAAGCGAGCGTCGTCGGTGTCCGCGGCTTCGAACTCGTCCCATAGCGCCCGGAACGAGCGGTGCTGCCTGTCGGGCAACATCCCGAACAGCTTGTCAGCGGCCAACTGCTCCCGGTCATTCTGATCGAGCGTCCCTTGCGCGTCGAACAGCGGCGTGTCGCCAGCCTCGATCTCGACGAGATCGTGAAGGACCAGCATCTGCACCACGCGCCAGATGTCGATCGTCCCGACGGCATGCTCTTCCAGGACCATCGCGAAGAGAGCCAAGTGCCACGAATGCTCGGCCGTGTTCTCCCGACGCGATCCATCGGCGATGCGCGTACCGCGGATCACCGTCTTCAGACGGTCCGCCTCGAGCAGGAAGCCGAACTGGCGCTGCAGGCCCTCGTCCAAGTCCGTAAGCCAGCGGCGAGACTTCATCGTTTCATTCCTTATGCGGCCGAGCCGGCGGCTTCACCGGCGCTTGCGCTGACCCTGCCCGTCCCACGAACAAAGTCCACGCCACGCCGCCGATGATCAACATCGAAAAGCGACGTCGCATTCGCAACGCGTAGGCGCCCCGGGGCGCGGGGAACGAGGCCCGCACGTCGTCGCTCAGGCCAGCAGATGGGCCATGAGCGAGCGGAGTTCGGCCGGCTTGACCGGCTTGTGCAGGATCTCGATGCCCTCGGCCGCAGCGGCGGCCGCCGCGCCCGCGGAATGGTCCGCCGTGAGGATGAAGGCGGGGATCGGCAGGTCCATCTCACCCTGCACGGCGCGGATCGCATCGAAGCCGAGTTCGCCGTTTTCGAGGTGGAGGTCGGCGATGATGAGGTCGGGCCGCGCCGCATCGGCCCGGACCGCCGCGCGGGCCTCCTCGCCCGAGACGGCCATGACGACCCCGCAGCCCCATTGCTCCAGGAGCGAGCGCATCGACTGGGCAACGGCAGGCTCGTTCTCGAGAACCAGGACGCGGGCGGAGTCGAGGCCATAGCTCGCCAGGGGCGGACGGAGTGTGACGACACCGCCGAGCGGCGCGCGCAGGCTGTCGAGCGGCACGGCGACCGCAAATTTCGACCCGCGGCCCACGCGTGAGGCCAGATCGATCGAGTGGCCGAGCGCCAGCGCCAGACGCCGCACGATCGACAGGCCGAGGCCGAACCCGCCATGCTCGGCCCCCGTCACCGCGTCCCGCTGGAACTCGTCGAAGATGGCCTCGCGGCGATCGGCGGGGATGCCGGGCCCGGTATCGACCACCTCGATGCGCAAGGTGCCGCCCCGTGTGCGGCAGCCCAGCAGGACGCCGCCGCTCTTGGTGTAGCGCAGGGCATTGTTCAGCAGGTTCTGCAGGATCCGCCGCAGCATCAGGGGGTCCGACCGCACCACCGCGCTTGATCGGCGCACATGCAGCTCCAGCCCGCGCGCGGCGGCGAGCGGCTCGAACTCCAGCCGAAGGGGCCCGATCACCCGCTCGATCTCGAAACTGCAGACGTCCGGCAGCATCGCGCCGGCATCGAGGCGCGAGATGTCGAGCAGGGTGCGGATTAGGTCTTCCAGGCTGCTCAGCGCCCGATCGACCTGCCCGACCAGCGAGGTGCGGTCGGGGCTCGCCTCGAGCTCCATCAGAGCGGAAAGGCTTAGCTTGGCGGCATTGAGTGGCTGCAGCAGATCGTGGCTGACAAAGGCCAGGAAGGTCGACTTGAAGGCGTTCGCCTGGTCTGCCCGGAATTTGGCGCTCTTCAACGCCGCATTGGTGCGCTCGACCGAGCGCAAGGCATCCTGGAGCTCGGCGGTCCGTCGTCTCACCCGGTTGTCGAGCGCGATCGCCGCCTCGAACAGGCTGAAGGCGTTGGACGGCTGGTCCATCGCGCGCTCGACCCTCGACATCAAGGCGGCGTTGATCTTGCGGAGCTTGGCATTCTCCCGCGCGAGATCCACGACCTCGGAGGCCTCGATCGTCACGGCTTGGCCCGCCGGCCGATCGCCACGCCCGAGAACGTCTGGTTGAGGTGCATCGAGCGGTACTGCTCCCCATACGTGCTGAAGCCCGCCACCCTGTGCGTTCGGTAGAGCTCCGACAACTGCCGCTTGATCTGCCGCTGCTCGGCGTCGAGCCGCCGGTGCAGGCAATCGAAACCGATATAGAGCGCGACCTCGCCAAGATCGGCCTCCGTCGCCTTGAACATGTCCTCCACGACGCCCAGCGTATCCAGGCGCTCGGCCGCCGTCAGCACCAGTCCCTCGTCGATGGCGCAGAAGAAGGTCAGCGAACCGTCCGCGTTCACCTGTCGGATCGATCTCGCATAGTAGTCGCCGTCGACGCGCACGATGACGGGATGAGCCGCGAAGCTGTAGCCGTTGAGGGACTCGACGGGCACCCCGAGCGTGCGCGCGAATTCATGCGCGGCCGGCTCGGCATTCAGCTCGCGGACGATCCGCCTTTCGATGTCGGCCTCCGTCACCACGAGCTTGGTCGCGGTCGGCTTGAAGCTGTTGCACTTGAACAGGCGGAACGGCAGCTCCGTGCTGACGAGCAGCAGGACGGCGGCGTGCTGGTGCGCCTTGCCGTCGAACAGGACCCAGGTCGACTCGAAGCGCATGCCGTCGCCGGCGGACCCGCCGACGATGTGGATGTCGTCGAGCGAGGCGCTGATCGCCGAGATCAGCCCCTCCTCGTGCAGGGACAGGCCATCGACCAGCAGCAGGCCGAAGCGCTTGCGGGTCCCGGTCTCTCCCTCCTCCCCGTCGATCTCGTCCAGCCGCGCGCGGGCGTCGGCGACATCGTCGCGGATGTGCTGCAGGGTCGCCGTGTTGAGGTTCGGGATCGGTTGCGCGACGATGCGGAAGTCGCTTGCGTGGAACCCGAGCGCCACCACGCCGCCCTCGTCGATGCCGTTGGGCCCGACCTCGCCCGCTGTCGAGCAGCCGAAGACCGGCACGTGCGGAAAGAGGTCCGTCATGGCCGCGGCGAAATCGGACGGGTCGTAGTCGGGCGAAAAGAACGCCAGGACGGCGGTCAGGTCCTCGGCGCAGAGGCGAATGCGAAGGCGCTCGGCGACATCGCGCGCGTTCTCGCCGCGCTCCGAAGCCACGACGATCGACTCGTTGTCCAAGGCGCGCAAAGCAGCCTGGGTCACGCGACCCTCCCCATGGACCTGCCTTCGTCGGGCACGTCGCCTTTGGCCGAAGGGTAGCCGAGTGCCGCCAGGTCCGCAACGCGGCACGCTGGCGCCGCTCAGGGCCCAGATCCGCCTTTGGTCCGATTCCGTCCCTTCGACCCGCTGCTAGGCTCGACGGCGGGGACACGATGACCGCGAGCGGGAACCGCGCCGTGTTGCGCCGAGGCGCCCTGCAAAGCGAGGATCGCGTCCGCCCGACCGTATGGTGATCGAAAGTACAATAGTCGTCCCCTCGTTTCCGCGCCTTAGTCGCCGCCTCAGGCGGCTGTCGAACACGCCGTCCATCGAGGAGGCGCCAGCGCTCTTGACCTCGCGTCCCGCTTTTGGGCGGGCAGGGTTCAAGGCCTGTTCAGCCCTGGGAGGAGTGTCCATGTATCAGCAAGCCCTCGATCAGGTCTCCAAGCAGGTCCTGATCCGCGAGAAATACGACAACTTCATCGGTGGAAAGTGGGTGGCGCCCGTCGAGGGCCGCTACTTCGACAATCCGAGCCCGGTCACCGGCCGGACGCTGTGCGAGGTGCCGCGCTCGTCGGCGGCCGACATCGAGCTTGCGCTCGACGCCGCCCACAAGGCCCGGGACGCCTGGGGCAAGACCGCGCCGGCCGAGCGGGCCAAGATCCTCAACAAGATCGCCGACGTGCTCGAGCAGAAGCTCGACCTCATCGCGCTGGTCGAGACGCTCGACAACGGCAAGCCGCTGCGCGAGACGACTTTCGCCGACCTGCCGCTGGCGGTCGACCACTTCCGCTACTTTGCCGGCGTGCTGCGCGCCCAGGAGGGCAGCCTTTCGCAGATCGACGAGGACACGGTCGCCTATCACTTCCGCGAGCCGCTCGGCGTCGTCGGCCAGATCATCCCGTGGAACTTCCCGCTGCTGATGGCGACCTGGAAGCTCGCCCCCGCGCTCGCCGCCGGCAACTGCGTGGTGCTCAAGCCCGCCGAGCAGACCCCGCTCTCCATCCTGGTGCTGATGGAGCTGCTGGGCGACATCGTGCCGCCCGGCGTCATCAATGTCGTCAACGGCTTCGGCGTCGAATGCGGCAAGCCGCTGGCGCAGTCCAAGCGCATCGCCAAGATCGCCTTCACCGGCGAGACGACGACGGGGCGGCTGATCATGCAGTACGCCTCGGACAACATCATTCCCGTGACGCTGGAGCTCGGCGGCAAGTCGCCCAACATCTTCTTCGCCGACGTGATGGACGCGGACGACGACTTCTTCGACAAGTGCCTGGAAGGCTTCTCGATGTTCGCCCTCAACCAGGGCGAGGTGTGCACCTGCCCCAGCCGCGCGCTGGTGGATGCGAAAATCTACGACAAGTTCATGGAGCGGGCGGTCGCCCGGACCAAGAAGATCAAGCAGGGCCATCCGCTCGACATGACGACCATGATCGGCGCCCAGGCTTCCAACGATCAACTCGAGAAGATCCTCTCCTACTTCGACATCGGCCGCCAGGAGGGCGCCAAGGTGCTGACCGGCGGGGCGCGCGCCCACCTCGAGGGGGAGCTGAGCGACGGCTACTACGTCCAGCCCACGATCTTCGAGGGCCACAACAAGATGCGGGTCTTCCAGGAGGAGATCTTCGGCCCCGTGGTGTCGGTGGTTCCCTTCAAGAGCGAGGAGGAGGCGCTGGAGATCGCCAACGACACGCTCTACGGCCTGGGCGCCGGCGTTTGGACCCGCAATGGCACCCGCGCCTACCGCTTCGGCCGCGCCATCCAGGCCGGCCGGGTGTGGACCAACTGCTACCATCTCTACCCCGCCCATGCGAGCTTCGGCGGCTACAAGCAGTCGGGCATCGGCCGGGAGAACCATCTCAAGATGATGGACCACTACCAGCAGACCAAGAACATGCTGGTCAGCTACTCGCCCAAGGCGCTCGGCTTCTTCTGAGCCGCGTTCGGCATCGAGGAGGCGCGGGACGAGACGTCCCGCGCCTCCTGCTCGAGAGGGGACGCCATGGTCGATCGGGTCATGATCACGGAGGCGGCGGCCGCGATGGTGACGCGCCTCACCCTGCAGCACGGCCCGCTGCTGTTCCACCAGTCGGGCGGCTGCTGCGACGGCTCGGCGCCCATGTGCTTTCCGGCTGGCGACTTCCGGGTCGGCCCGCAGGACGTGATGCTCGGCACGATCGCCGGGTGCCCCTTCTATATCGGCGCCGCGCAGTTCGAGTACTGGCAGCACACCCAGCTCATCATCGACGTCGTGCCCGGCCGCGGGTCGGGCTTCTCGGTGGAGGCGCCGGAGGGCGTGCGCTTCCTCACCCGCAGCCGCGTCTTCACCGACGGTGAAGTCGGCGAGCTCGCCGAGGCCGGCCCGCCGGCACGCGGGGGCTAGGGTGGAGGATCAGAACTGGTGGGCCTCCGTCGGCTCCCGCATGGCCGTCGTCGAATTCGCCCCTGCGCTCAAGGCCGTCGCGACGGCGTCGAAATAGCTGGTCCCGACCTCCCGCTGGTGGCGCACCGCCGTGAAGCCGTAAGCCTCGCTCGCACATTCGGCCTGCTGCAGGGCGGCCTAGGCCGCCATGCCGTGCTCCTTGTAGCGCCGCGCAAGATCGAAGGTCGTGAAGCTGAGATTATGAAAAGGGGATCGGTGTGGGGAACGCGGACCTCGTCGTTCCGATCGGCACCGGCTGCCGCACCTGCCCGCGTCCGGATTGCGGACAGCGGGCTCACCCTCCGGCCGATGACCGCTTCTCTAACAACGACGCGACGCGTTCGGAGAGCCTTTACGCGACATCGAGAGCAGGCCGGGACTGCACGGGTCCGGGCGACGGGCCCGACGCCTCCGGCCAGGATCGGTGGCGACAGGCGTCTCGCCGTGGGTCGCCCATGCGGAGACGCAGGCCAACGCGGCCAGCGCTCAGAAATTCACGCGGAGACCGCCCTTGCCGGCATAGACATCCTCGACGCCCGAGAACTCGCCGTCGAAATTCGCGAACAGCGCCACGCCCGGCCGGACCGCGATCTCGAGGCCGGTCTTCACCTCGGCGGAGTCCTCGGCGGGTCGTGCGCCCTCGACGAGGAAGCTCGCGCCAGGCAGGGAGACGACGTTGTTGAGGAGGTTCCGGGTGGCATCGAATTCGTGGATATAGGCGAGTTGCACGAAGGGGCGCGCCACCATGCCGTTGCCGACCGGCAGAATGCTGTCGACGCGCAGGCCCGCGAAGACGGGGAGCGACTCGGTGGTGCGGCCCGCAACCGCCAGGCTGAGTACGCCGGGCGCCCCGGTGGCGAGGCTATGCTCGGTGAAGCCGTCCGAACTGAGATTGGCATATTCGACGGCCGCGAAGGGCGTGACGCCGACCGAGTCGAATCCGAGGCCGTTGAAGCCGAAGCGCTGGCCGATCTCGCCCCGGACCCGGACCTCGAAGCTTCCGAAGGAGGCGCGCTCGGCCTCTGCCCCAACGGCCCCGATGCCACCCGCCGTGCGGCGGACGTCGTTGGAGAAGCCGCTGAAAGTCAGCGACGATTGCGCATAGAAGCCATTCAATGCGCCATAGACAGCGTAGAGGGAGCCGTGGCCGCCCGACACCGTCCCGGACGTCGCCCGGCCGGGGACGCTGAAATCCGCGCCCGTTCCGCCTGCGGCAGCGCCGATCAGGACGTCGGGCCGCCCCTGGTAGTCGACGCCCACCAGCCCGCCGAAGAAGTCGTTGGTCTGGCGCGCCGTGCCGATGGAGGCGACGCCGTCGATCGTGCTGGAGCCGCCGAAGCCGCCGCCCCAGGCCCGCCAGACACGCGGAGGCGCGGCCATCACCGGCAGCGGGCCCTTGATGGCGGGAAAGCCGAGCGTTGACGCATCCGCGTAGCCCCGGACGCCGGCTGGCAGCGGGTTGGCCAGCGTAATGCCCTCCGGCGCTGCGGCCGTCGGCGACCGCCACGCATTCTGTTCGTCTTCGATGAAGGACGCGACGGCAGCGCTGGACTGGAAGGACGAATTCTGCGTGGCCGTGAACCCTTCGCCGCTGACGCGGTCAAGGGTGGCCTGCCCGAGGGTCGCGGACGCCTGCTCGTTGGCGAACAGCCCGTTCACCAAGGCACCCCCGCCGGCGTTCTGCAGCGTGGGTGCCGCGCCCGTGATGGCCGCCGCCACGCGGGCCTGATTGACGCTTGCTCCCGGCACCCCGAAATTCAGGTCGTTGCGGTCGAGCGTCAACGTCGCTCCCGTGGCGCCGTAGCTCACGAAGGGCGAGACGTTCGCGGCACTGCTGGTCACGTTGGCGAAGGTGCCTGTCAGGCCGCCGGCCGCATTCAGAACCTGTCCCTGCTGGAAAGGCTGTTGCGTCCCAAGGGTTGCGACCCGCAGGGTGGAACCGCTGACACTGGCCGTCCCGCTGACCGTGGCCGCGCTCACCTGGCCGTTGTTGGCGGTCACGGCGTAGGCGGCGCCGGACTGGAGCGTCAGGTTGCCGTTGACCGTCGTGGTGGCGACGGAGGTCGCCGAGCCGCCCCCGAAGGTGCCGCCGGCGACGGCGGTGACGTTTCCGGCGATGGTCGCGCCATTGCCGTACAGCGTGCCGCTGCTGCCGATCGTGACGGGGATGGTCAACCGGTCACTGGGCGACAGGGTCAGCGTGCCGCTTGTATTGCCGAAGTATCCGGCCGCGGAATAGAGGTCGAGACGCGCCCAGTAGCTCAGTGACGTCCCATAGAAGGCGGCCAGGGCGTTGGTTTCCGTGTTGACGAGGATCTGGTTGATCGTGCTCGTCTGCAAGGTGCCGTCGATGCCGCCGTTCGGCGCGATCGTGGTGGCCGCCGCCGTGCTGCCGCCATAGAGGGGAGCCAGCAGGATCGAAGCGTCCGGTCCACCGGCGGGCGCGGCTTCGCGCGGCGCCTGGTCGAAGGTCAGCGTGGGCAGTCCATAGGTCAGGCGCTGCTGGTA
>CAXTVD010000154.1:0-9466 GCA_964247575.1 uncultured Lichenihabitans sp. | reverse complement strand
GTGCCGCCCACGAGCATCTCGGCGGCGACGATCACCAGCCAGGCGATGCCGATGGAGATGCGCAGGCCCGTGAGGATGGTCGGCGCGGCCGCCGGCAGGATGATCGTGACGATGCGGCGCGCGAGACCGATTTCCAGCGTGCGGGCGACGTTCAGCCACTCCTTGCGGACGGAGGCGACGCCGAAGTTCGTGTTGATCAGCATCGGCCAGACCGAGCAGATGAAGATGACGAAGATCGCAGACGCCCCCGAATCCTTGATCGTGTAGAGCGCGAGCGGCATCCAGGCGAGCGGCGAGATCGGCTTCAGGACCTGGATGAACGGATCGAGCGCCCGGTTCATCAGCGGCGACATCCCGATCAGGAAGCCCAGGGGAAGGGCGACCAGCACGGCGAGCCCGTAGCCCAGCAGAACGCGGCCGACGGAAAAAGCGAGCTGAAGGCCCAGGCCCTTGTCGTTCGGGCCATTGTCGTAGAACGGGTGCGCCAACTGGGCCAGGAGATTGCGCCCGACATCGAGCGGCGTGGGCACGGCCGACTGTCCGGTCGTGGCCGATGCTCCCATCAGCTTGGCGTAATCGGGGTCCATCGCCGCCCCGTCGCCGTGCCCGGCGGTCGCGCCCTGCCAGGCGAAAAGCAGGGCAGCGAGGATCGCGAACGAAACGAGCGCGCTCTGGATCCGCCCCCGCCCACCGCGACCGATCACGGCGAGATCCTCATCCGCGGCTCGCGGCGGACCGGTCGGGTCGCGGCATCGTCGGGGAAGCCGGACCGTTGGCCGTGTTTCCGCCGGCTCGTGGCGAGGGGCAGCCGTGTTCGGGATCGCTTGACGGATCTCGCCAGGGATCCCGTCAGATCCCGCTCCTGACCCTGTGCCGAACGCGGCGCGGTCGGGCCGAAGAAGGTCTGAAGACCCCGAATGGGCGCGGAGGACCGCACGATCCCGGGGGCAGGGGTGCGTCTCGCGCCTCTCATCTCAGCCTTTCCGAATCGCGAAGCTCGCGACGTAGTCGTCGGGCTTGCCGGGGTCGAAGGGTTTGCCCATGACGACGAAGCTCCTGGTCGTCGAGGCTGGCGGTGTCAGGCCGGCCTCGGTCATGGCACGGGTCGCGTCCGTCGACTGGAACACCTGCCGGGCGATGTCGGCATAGCGCACGTCGCCCTTGATCTGGCCCCAGCGCTTCATCTGCGTGAGGATCCACACCGCGAAGCTGTCGTAGGGGAACGGGTCGAAGGTCACCCGGTTCGGGTCGTGCCTGATGTTGCCGAGCCCGTCCGCATAGGTGCCGGTGAGGACCTGTTCGAGCACGATCGGGGGCTGATTGAGATAGTTGGCGGGCGCGATGGCGTCGGCGATGGCCTTCCGGTTCTCGGGCTGGGATGCATAGGCCGCCGAGTTCACGATGGCCCGCAGGAGCGCCGCAAAGGTGTTCGGCATCTCGGTCGCGAAGGCGGCGCTGGTCGAGAACGAGCAGCAGGGATGGCCGTCCCAGATCTCCTTGGACAAGGTATGGATGTAGCCGACGCCGTCGTAGACGGCGCGCTGCACGATGTTGTCGGGGGCGAGGAAGCCGTCGATGTTGTCGGCCCGGAGGTTGGCGACCATTTCGGGCGGCGGCACGACCCGCAGTTGCACGTCCTGGTCCGGGTCGAGGCCATGCTCGGCCAGGAAGTAGCGCAGCAGGTAGTTGTGCATGGAGTAGTCGAAGGGGATCGCGAACTTGAACCCGCGCCAGTCCTTCGGGTCGCGCCGGTCCTTGTGCTTGGTGGCGAGCGTGATGGCTTGGCCGTTGACGTTCTCGATGGCCGACACGCGAAACGGCACCGGCGTCGAGCCGAGACCCATCGAGATCGCGACCGGCATGGGCGCCAGCATGTGAGCCGCGTCGTATTCCTTGTTCAGGGTCTTGTCGCGGACGACAGCCCAGCCGGCGGTCTTGACCACCTCCACGTTCAGGCCCTGCTTGGCGTAGAAGCCGAGCGGCGCGGCCATGATGATCGGCGTCGCGCAGGTGATTGGGATGAAGCCGATCTTGAGGTCCTTTTTCTCGATCGGCCCGGGCTCTGCAAGCGCCTCTGTCGCGGTGGCGATCGGAAAGAGCGCGCCCAGGGCCGCCCAGAGGGTGGAGGCCCCGAGCCCTTGCAGCAGCGCGCGCCTGGTCGCCGCGTGCGGGAAGACCGACCGGAAAACCGCCTCGCCGACGCGCTGCGCCAGGGTGGTCTCGGCCTGGTTATGCCCGGTGATCCGTTCCGCACGGAAGGCGCTCGCATGCTCCGCCGCCGTTGCATGCTGCCCGCAGCGGCACCCGCCCGGCGATGCCGTCCGCTTGGGCAGCTTCTGGTCGGGGTTGCGCATCAATTGGCTCCTTTGCGGGTAACGAAGCGAGACTGGGGCGGGCGCCGCTCGGCTACAGACCGGTCCGTCTGCAGACGGCATGCCAGGGATCGTCTGCAAGACGGAGCCGACCAGAGCCTATTCGCCACGGTCGCCGAACAGGAAAGGCGCGACCTCCTTGGCGCCGGGCTGCTTCAGCGCGGCAAAGGGCATGGGGCGGCAGACCGCCATGGCGGAGAGGCCGACGCGGGTCGTCAGGATGCCGTTCAGCACGCCTTCGCCCAGCCGCGCAGAGAGTTTCGCCGCGATGCCGTGGCCGACGACCTGCTGGATCAGGCTCTCGCCGACCGCCATGCCGCCGGTGATGGCGAGGTGGGTCCCGACCGACTTGGCGAGGCGCACGAAGCCGAGCAGGCCCGGCCGGCCGCTGTAGAGTTCTGCGATCCTGCGGATGAGCCGGACGATCTGGGCGACCACGAAGACGAGGTCGAGCATGGCGCGGGGACTGACGGCGGTGACCAGCGACACGCGCTTGGCGGCGTCGGCGATCTCGCGCCGCACGGTCCGGTCGAGCCCCGCCATGAGCTGCCGTTCGGCCAGTTCGAGAAGGTCGCGTCCGTCGATGATCTCGCCCGACAGGGTCGCGATCTGTTCGCGTGCCGCCGTTGTCTCGGGCCGCCTGGCATAGAGCGCCGCCAGTTCGGGCAGGATCGTGCGGGCCGCCGCGCCGTCATCCGCCGCATGCGCGTCCGCGATCCGCTTGTGCAGGACCGCGACATGCCGCTGGCGGGCGATGCCGACGATCTCGCGCGTCCCGATCGCAACCAGGGCGAGGGCGGCCAGCGCGACCAGGGCGAGGCCGACCCAGCCCAGGCCGGGAACACGGGCGAACAGGTCGTCGATGAGCCGGGTGATCCAGAGCCCGATACCCAGCGAGACCAGGCCGCCGATCGCGGACCAGAACAGCCCGCCCCAGGACATGAATCGGCGGCGCGCTGCCATGCCCTCGCGCTGGGCGGCCTCGATCGCGGCCTCGGAGCCGGGCTTGACGATGGCGTCCTCGACCTCCCGCACAAAGGGATCGGGTTGCTCCGCGATCTCGACGCGCGCGGCCGATGGCGACCCCTCGTTCAGGCGGAAGGCGCGCGGCGCGGCCGTGCTCGCCGGGCGGGGGGATGGCTCGGCCGGCGCGGCTGCGATCGGCTCGGCCTGCGGAGCCGCTGCCGGCGGGCGCAGGGCGTCGCCGAGGGAGCCGTGCTCGGGCGTGAGCCGGAAGGCGCGCGGGCGCTGGGGCGGGGAGGGGTCGCTCATGCCAGGCGGTCCCCCAGCAGGAACTGCAGTGCCCGGTCGAGCCGGATGTGGGGCAGCGGCGGTGCGCTGCCGTCGGGCAGGGCCGTCACGAGGGGCGGGCGGAACTTGACGAAGCGATAGTCCGCATCGACGTCCGTGCGGCCGAGCGCGTCGCCCCGGAAGGCGAGGGCGGGGTCGGCCGGTAGTTCGCCCGGAAAGAGCGCGGCCTCGGCGATGCCGTCGAACACGTCGCCACCGATCCGCTCGCCTGCGAGCGGCGTCCCCACGATGGCGTCGAGCGTGGCCCCGTTCTCCTTGACCGCGACCTCGCGCGTGGCCCGCACCGCCGCCAGCGCGATGACGTCGATCGTGGCCCCGACGTTCTCGGCCCGGGCGATCGCGCGGCCCGCGAGCCGGCGGAGGATCGCTTCCAGGCGATCGTGGCTGGTATGGTGCAGGTGATCGGCCTTCGTCGCTGCGAACAGGATGCGGTCGATGCGGGGGCGGAAGATGCTGGACCACAGGGTCGAGCGTCCTGCGCGGAAGGCGGTCAGCAGATCGGCAAGCGCCGTCTCGAGGTCGCGCAGGGCGACCGGACCGGAGTTCAGGGCCGAGAGCGCATCCACCAGAACGATCTGGCGGTCGAGCCGGGCGAAGTGGTCGCGGAAGAACGGCTTCACGACATGCGACTTGTAGGCTTCGTAGCGCCGCTCCATCATCGCGGCCAGCGACGCAGGCGGCACGGTCGCGCCCTCCTCGACGGGCAGCGGCGAGAAGGTCAGGGCCGGCGAGCCTTCGAGGTCGCCGGGCATGAGAAAGCGTCCTGGCGGCAGCGTCGACAAAGCATAGAGTTCGGTCCGGCTCGTCCGGAGATAGGTGGTGAACAGCTCGGCGGCGCGGCGCGCCGTCTCTTCCGAGCCGGGACCGAGCGGCGACACGCCCTTGAGAAAGCCGCGCCAGTCCGCGGCGAGGCTCGCCCGGGCCGCCGCTGCGCTCGCCTCCAGTGTTTCGCGCGACCATTGGGCGTAGGACTTGCCGAGCAGCGGCAGGTCCAGCAGCCATTCGCCGGGATAATCGACGATGTCGACGGTGAAGGTCGCGGGCCCGCTGCGCCACAGCCCCTTGCGCTCGAATTCCAGGATGAGGCGCAGTTCCGACACCTGCCGGGTCGAATCGGGCCAGCAGCGATCGACCGTCAGGGCGGCCAGATGGTCCTCGTAGGCGAAGCGCGGCACCGCATCGTCCGGCTGGGGCTGCAGGGTCGCGCGGGCGAGCCGGCCCTCGGCCATGACGCGGAACACCGGCAGCCGCCCGCCCCGGGTGAGATTGTGGACGAGGGCCGAGATGAAGACGGTCTTGCCCGCCCGCGACAGGCCGGTCACCCCGAGCCTCAGCCCCGTGCCGGTCATGTAGTCCGTCACGCTCTGCGCGACGATCTGGGCATCCTGGATGAGATCGGTGAAGCGGCTCAAGGCAAGGTCCGGACGGAGAAGCGACCTTCAGGTAAGGCCTGCGACCGCGATTGAACAGGCGCGGCGGCGGTCGGGGCGGGCGGGCCAGGCCTGGATCAACGCCGTGCGCCGGTGGCGTCGGTCGCGATGAGGGCATCGAGCGTCCCGCCTGTCTCGGCGAGGGCCGACCACGATGATCCAAAACACAGGACCGCGAGGGTCGAGGTGGGAAAGCCGCTCTGTAAGCGGGCGAGATCGGCCGCGGCGCCCCCGACGGCGAGCAACCGGGCGACCATGCCGAGACCGGGATTGTGCCCGACGACGAGCAGGCTGTCCGCGTCCTCGCCGGTCTCGCCGATCAGGGCCAGGATCGAGGCGGGCGAGGCCTCGTAGATCCGCCCGTCGAGCCGAAGCGCCGTTTCGGGACCGAGCGCGAGGGCTTCGAAGGTCGCCTGCGTCCGGCGGGCATCGGAGACGATCGCGAGGGCCGGTGTCCAGCCCCGGTCGCGGATCACGCGGCCGACCTCCACGGCATCCGCGACGCCACGCGGCGAAAGCGCCCGGGCGTGGTCACTCGTGCCGGAGGGCACGGCCTTGGCGTGCCGGAGCAGAAGAAGGCGCCTCAGGACCTGTCCTCCGCAGCAGCTGGCATCAACGCGTCACCAGTGTTTCACGCGCGCATCCCGGATTAAATACAAACGGGTGCGGCAACTCTTATCCATTGTGAATAAGGCGCGCCGAGGCTATAAGGCCGCAAAACATTGACGGGGGAGCCCGCCAGCTATGTGGTCGATGACAACTCAAGAGGGCTATCGTCCTTCTGAAGATGAGACGTTCATGAATGAGCGTCAACGAGAATATTTCCGCCGCAAACTCCTTACGTGGCGGGATGAGTTGCTTCGAGAGAGCCGCGAAACGCTGACGGCGCTGCAGAACGAGAACGAAAACCATCCCGACTTCGCGGACCGTGCGTCGTCGGAGACGGATCGAGCGATCGAACTCCGCGCCCGCGACCGGCAGCGCAAGCTGATCGCCAAGATCGACTCCGCCGTCTCGCGGATCGACGATGGGACCTACGGCTATTGCGAGGAGACGGGCGAACCGATCGGGATCAAGCGTCTGGACGCCCGACCGATCGCCACGATGTCCGTGGAGGCCCAGGAACGCCACGAGCGGCGGGAGCGGATCTACCGGGAAGACTGACGCCGACCGCACGCCTGCGGTTTGCTGGAAGACGGAAGGGTCGGCTGTGCCGACCCTTTTTTCGTGGCGCGCGGCTCAGCCCTTGCTGGCTCCTGACGGGGGCCGCCCCAGCAGCTTGGCCATCTCCTCTTCCAGTGATTCCAGCGTGTCGAGGGTCGTGGGCAAGGTGGGCGCCGGCCGCGCTGCCTGAAGCGGCGGGTGCGGTGCAGGCGAAAGAGCAGGGATGACCGGCGCGGGCTCGGCCGGCGGCGATGCTTCGGCGCCGGGCGTTCCGGCGGAGACCGGCGGCTCGCCGGTCGCAAGGGCCGGTGCGTCCGGAGCGGCGGCTGGTTCGACGGGGTTGGACGGACCGGCCGGCGGAGCCGGCGGGTCCCGGCGCAGCGAGGCCGCGGACGTCCCCCGCGACAGGGGCGCCGACGGCATCGGACGCGGTCCGGTCGAGGACGGGCGCGGGGCCGGCGGCCCCACCGGCGCCGTCGGCGTGCGGAGCGAGGACAACGGCGGCCGCGGCGGCAGCGCACTGCCCGTCGTACCCAGTTGGCGCGGGGGGAAGGTCGACGCGAATCGCGACCCGGCCAGCGACGGCCGCACCGGAGCGGGTGGCGGCGGCGGCGGCGTTGCCGGACCCTCCGACGGCTCGTCCGAGGCCGGCTGGTCCGGCGTCGCCGCAGGCGTCTGGGCGGTCGCCGGCGCCAAGGTGACGGGCGCCGGCGCCGGGATGTCGGCCAGCGGATTGGCTTCGGCGGTCGAGAGGGGATCGGTCAGGTCCAGGGGCGGAGCGGCCGGGAGGGGCGGAGCGGCTGAACGAGCCCGCTCGCCGGTCTCGACGAGAGGCGCCTGGGCGGCGAGGGGACTTGCGGCCGGCGTCTCCACCGAGACGCTCGGAACCCCGGAAGGCGCGACGGCGCTGCCGATCGGGAGCGCCATGGGCACGACGGGCGGGGTCGCGCCGGCGGCGCCATCCTTGTCGCGCCTCAGCGGCAGCACGTTGGGTTGCATGCGAACGAAGGCCGATTCGATGACGAGGTCGTTCGGGCCCCCGATCATGACGAGGTGCTCCACGTTGTCGCGGCGGATGAGCACCAGCTGCCGCTGCCGGTCCAGGTCGAAGGCGTCGACCACGCCGAGGCGTGGCTGGCGCGGCCGACCGCTCGCCATGTGGAGACGTCGGCCGAACAGGAGCCGGTAGATGTAGAGGAGGATCGCCAAGGCTACGATGCCGATCAGCAGAACGAGGGTGATTGCCAGCGCCTTGTCACTGAGAAAAGAGCCAAAGGACGACATCAGGATCTAGGCCCCTCGACACAAAACGCGACAAGTGTTGGACTATAGCACGGTGCCCTCATCACTCTGCCATAAGGTTAATGGATGGTTAACGGGTCCGTGCTTTTCATTGTGGACCCAGAGTTCTCGGATCCCACCGGTGCCCGCTATGAGTGATATGCCTGCTGCAGCCATCGACCGCAGCGAACGGACGGGCAGTCCGCTGCTCGTGGTTCTGCTGGCCTTGTTCCTGGTCGGGGCGGCAGCGTCCTATTCGCTGCTGCCGGCGGACCAGGCCGGTCGCCTGACGCTCAGCCTGCTGGCCCTGCTGGCCCTGGTCGGCCTCGTCGCCCTGTTCTTCTACGCCGTCGGCTTTCTCCAGCTCTCCGGGCAGGCCACGCGCAACGACATCACCAAGCTGATCGCCGACACCAATGCCGAGGGGCTCCTCGTCACCGAGGGCGAAACCCGGATCGTCTACGCCAACGAGGCCTATCTGACCTTGTCCGGCGCCGGAAGCGTCGCGGACCTGCGGACCGTCGCGCGACTGTTCTCGGGCCCGCCGGAGGTGTCCGAAGCCGTGTACCGGCTGGCACAAGCCTCACGGGACGGCAAACGGCTGATCGAGGAGATGCGCCTGACGCCTCCGCTCACGGGGGATGGAGACGTCGGCTGGTACCGAGTGCGCGTGCGACCGATCAGCCGGCCCGGCAGCAAGCGCGGCACGCTCTGGACGGTCGCGGACGTGACGCGGGAGCGCGAGCGGCACGAGAACGTGTTCCAGGAGCTGCAGCACGCGATCGACTATCTCGACCACGCGCCGGCCGGCTTCTTCTCGGCCGCGCCGGACGGCCGAATTTCCTACATGAACGCGACGCTGGCCAACTGGCTGGACTACGATCTTGCCCAGGTGGGATCGGGTGGCCTGACCCTGGCCGACATCGTGGCGGGCGATGCGGCCGCCATGCTGACGATGGTGACGGGCGGCTCCGGCGAGGTGAAGACCGAACAGGTCGACATCGATCTCAGGCGGCGCAGCGGTCAGAGCCTGCCGGTGCGGATCCTGCACCGGGTGGCCTTCGCCGAGGACGGCCTGCCCGGCCCCTCGCGAACGCTGGTGATCAACAGGGCGCCGGGCGAGGAACCGGCCGAGGACCTGAGGGCGGCGGAGGTCCGCTTCGCCCGCTTCTTCAACTCGACCCCGATGGCGATCGCCTCGCTCGACGAGCGGGGGGTCATCACGCGATCCAACGCCGCCTTCGCACGGCTGTTCGGGGATGCGTTGCGCGGCGCGCGCGGGAGCGCGGCGGCCGCGCTGCCGGCCGCGCTCCTCGATCAGGACCGGGTGGCCGTCCAGGCTGCCGTCACCGCGGCCGCGGCCGGCCATGGCGACATCCCGCCGGTCGATGCCGGGCTGCTCGGCCCCGGCGAGCGTTCGGTCCGGCTGTTCGTGTCGGGCGGAGACGCCAAGGTCGGCAGCGGGGGAGCCGTGAACGTCTTCGCGCTCGAGACGACCGAGCAGCGCACCCTGCAGGAGAGCTTCGTCCAGGCCCAGAAGATGCAGGCGATCGGCCAGCTCGCGGGCGGCGTGGCGCACGACTTCAACAACGTGCTCACCGCGATCCTGGGCTATTCCGACCTTCTGCTGGCCAATCACCGGCCGACCGATCCGTCCTTCCAGGACATCATGCAGATCAAGCAGAACGCCAACCGCGCCGCGGCGCTGGTGCGTCAGCTCCTGGCCTTCTCGCGACGCCAGACGCTGCGTCCGGAGGTGCTGCAGCTGGGCGACGTGCTGACCGACCTGCAGAACCTCATGCGGCGGCTCGTCGGCGAGAAGATCGAGATCGACGTCAAGCATGGCCGCGACCTGTGGCTGTGCAAAGCCGACCCCACCCAGCCCCCAAGGGTGTTCACCAATCTCCT
>CAXTVD010000153.1:0-9479 GCA_964247575.1 uncultured Lichenihabitans sp. | reverse complement strand
CGACGACTCTATATGCTTCAGCCCCCCCACGCCGTTGATCTGCTGCTCCAGAGGCGTCGTGACCGTATCGGCCACGACCTGCGCGCTGGCGCCGGGATAGACGGCACTCACCACGACCTGCGGCGGCGTGATGTCCGGGAACTGCGCGACGGGCAGCAGCAGGTAGCAGATGGCCCCCGCCATCACCATGATGACGGCGACGGCGGACGCGAAGATCGGCCGCTGCGTGAAGAAACCTACCACGGGCGCAGCGCTCCACCGATCGTGCCCCGGACGCAGCAGGCCAGGGCGGCGAGGGGCATCCGCGCCGGAGCCTGCGCGGCCGCCAGGGACCGAGCCGTGGACCGGAGCATCGTTTCGAGACGCCGCGGGTCGACATGGTCCGCCCGCATCGCCGCCCCGATCACGGGGTCGGCCAGGGCTTCATCAACGGTCAGATCGAGGCTCGTGCATGTCATGGTGGCTCCTCGCGGCAGCAGGACGAGCCGCCGATCGATCGTATGAGGGTGACCGTTCCGTGGGCCGGCTTTTGCGTTGACCCACGCCCTTGTCGATGTTACCGGTCAGTAACAACAACGACGTTACCGATCGGTAACAAGCGCGTCAAGGGACATGGGCGAGGATTTTGCCGCAATGCAAGAGATGGTCCTGACGCGGTGCGGCGAGAAGGCGCGATCGCGCCCGCGCGACCGGATCGTGGCGACCGCGCGTGATCTGTTCCACAAGCAGGGCATCCGCGGCATCGGGGTCGAAGCGATCGCCGAAGCGGCCGGCACCAATAAGATGACGCTGTATCGTCACTTCGGCTCGAAGGACGATCTCGTCCTGGAGTGTCTGCAGAAGGTCGCCGAAGAGGGCCTGGCCAAGTGGCAGGAACTCGAGGACGATTTTCCCGGCGACCCGATGGCCCAGCTCCGGGCCTGGGTCCGCCGCACGGCGGACTGGTTGATCGCCGATGGGCGCGGCTGCGATCTGGCCAACGCAGCCATCGAGCTGACGGAGGAAAATCACCCGGCGCGGCGCCTCATCGAGCAGTGCAAGACGGCCCACCGGGAGCGTCTCGTCGGGATCTGCAAGGCCGCCGGGATCATCCAGGCCGACCTGCTCGCCGATACCCTGTCGCTGCTGATCGAGGGCGCGCGGGTCAGCCGTCAGAGCGTGGGGGCGGAGGGGCCGAGCGGCAAGTTTGTCCGCATGAGCGAAGCCGTGATCGCCGCCTTCGCGAACGCCTGAGGCGAGGTGCCGGGCCTTGGCGCGGTCTCGTTCCCGGCGGTCTTCTGCGAGCGGCGGAAAGCGGTTTCGCCGAGCCTCGATCAAGACCGGATGTGCCGATGGGACAGCCCGCTGCGCGCCTGACTGACCTTCACAGCTGCCCCATGGTTACGGGTATTGTCCCCCATGTCGGCGGTCCGATCGCGGCGCCGGGCGCCCGACGGTGGTCATCGGCGGCCTGCCGGCGGCTCGGCTGGGCGACATGGCCGTAGGCGTCGGGCCGCCCGACACGGTGATCCTCGGCTCGCGGACGGTGCTGATCGGCAGCCAGCCGGCGGCCCGGCTTGGCGAACCGCGACCTTGAAGACGAGCTTGTACCGCTGGCCGCGGAGTTCGGGCTGGGCATCCTGCCCTGGAGCCCACTCGCCTTCGGGCCCCCCGGATGCTCTACAGCCTGTTCACGCCCGGCCTGCGCCGCGACGCGGTGTTCGGCGGCAGCACCGTCAGCCCCTGGGGCCAGCTCCCGGGCGCCTGAAGGTCAGGGGAAGCGCCGCCGTTGCGGGCACATCGCCCCTTGCGCCCGCAGCCCTCCCGCCGTTTATGACCGGCAAGCATGCGGCGCGACAATCCAGAGATGGGACCTTGAAGGAACCTTGGCGGATCGGTGTCCTGTTCTCCCAGACAGGCGTGACGGCCGGCATCGAACGGACCGAACTGAACGGGACACTGCTCGCGGTCGAGGACATCAATGCGGCCGGCGGCGTGCTCGGGCAGCCGATCGAGCCCGTCATCTACGATCCAGCCTCGGTTCCCAGGAACTACAGGGCGCTGGCCGAGCGGCTGCTGACCGCCGACCGCGTGCGGCTCATCTTCGGCTGCTACATGTCGAGCACGCGCAAGCTGACGATCCCCGTCGTCGAAGCCTGGCGCGGTCTGCTGTTCTATCCGACGCCCTACGAGGGGTTCGAATATTCGCCCAGCTGCATCTACACCGGAGCCTCACCCAACCAGAACTCCTTGCAGCTCGCCCGCTACCTGCTCGAGGTCTACGGCAACCGCTTCCTGATGATCGGGTCCAACTACATCTTCCCCTACGAGTCCAATCGGATCATCTCCGACCTCGTGGCGCAGTCCGGCGGCAAGATCCTGGACGAGATCTATCTGCCCCTGGAGGCCGGCGATGCCGATTTCGGCCCCTCGATCCGCCAGATCGGCAAGCTCAAGCCGGACGTGATCTTCTCGACGATCGTCGGGCAGTCGACCGCCTGCTTCTACCGCGCCTACCACGCCGCGGGCTTCGATGCCTCCGTGATGCCGATCGCGAGCCTGACGACGAGCGAGGCCGAGGTCGCCGAAATGGCTCCGGAGGAGGCCGAGGGACACATCACGGCGGCGCCCTTCTTCGAGACCCTGGCGACCCCGACGGCGAGCCGCTTCGTGGCGGCCTACAAGGCGCGGTTCGGTGCGGATGCTCCGGTGACGGCCTGCGCCGAGGCGAGCTATTTCCAGGTGTACCTGGCCGCGCGGGCGCTGGCCCGGGCCGGCACCGATGATCCGGATCGTCTGCTCCGCGAGTTGCGGGGCGCCGAATTCGATGCTCCCCAGGGGCGCGTGCGGATCGATGCGGAGAACAATCACACTTTCCTTTGGCCGCGCGTCGCCCGGCTCGATGCTGCCGGGCGCTTCCAGACGGTCTGGAACCCCGGTGTCCGGGTGAAGCCCGACCCCTACTGCGTCGTCCAGAGCCTCGACGACTGGTCCGCCGACGATTTTCACCCGGTCCGCCGCTGAGCCGGGAGCCGAGCATGAAGGCGAATGTTCTGCGCGACCTGCGCGACCTGAGGGTGCAGGTGATCCACGCGCCGGACGTGGAGGGCAAGAACCTCGTCGAGCATCTCCGCCGGATCGGCTGCACGGTCGACACGGCCTGGCCGGTGCCGGAAAGCCCGGCCGCCAATGCCGACGTGCTCATGCTCGCCATCGATTACGACCACCGCGACGAGATCCGCCGGCTGCTGCGGGCGCAGGGCGAAAGGCCGGCCCCCCTCATCGCCATCGTGGACTACGAAAACCCGGCGACGCTGCAGATCGTGCTCGAATGTGGCGCCCTGGCGGTGGTTGACAAGCCGATCCGGCCGTTCGGACTGCTGACCAACGTGATCCTCGCCCGGACGATCTGGCTCGAACGCAACGAGGTCCAGCGGCGTCTGCGCAAGCTCGAAAGCAAGCTCGCCGGGATCCAGCGGATTCAACGGGCGAAGTCAATCTTGATGCAGAGTCAGCAAGTTTCGGAGCAAGATGCCTACGAAACGATCCGTAATCAGGCGATGGCCAAGCGGATGTCCATGGAAGATATGGCCAGCGCCATCATCAATGCTCATGAGCTCTTGACAAAGAAAGTAAGCCGCCCTTAAATCTCGCTTGTCATCGCAACGCAGGCCCGTCCTTGTTGTTTCGATCGACGTCGCCAAGCAACAATGTGGTTGCTCGGCATGGCTAGTGCAGCCCGAAACTCCTTTCGAGGATTTTTCGGGCTTTTTTGTTTTCTGGCACCGGGCTGATGGCCTGCCGGGAAACCGTCCGGTCGGACCCTCGACGGTTCCGGCTTGGGCGCCTGCATGCCCAGTCTCCACGACATCCCTGCGCGATCGTCCGGTCCGCAGGTCTCTTCCGCTCGACCGCAGACCTCGAAAAGGACCTCCGATGCCGTTGAACCGCCGTGCATTTCTCCAGACAGGTCTCGGCGGCGCCGCGACCCTGGCCGCCCCCGCCATGCTGACCCGCGCGGCGCAGGCCGCGGACACGATCGACGTCGGCGTGCTGTTCTCCCTGACGGGCGGGCTCTCCATCATCGAGAAATCCCTGCACGACGCGACGCTGATGGCGATCGCCGAGATCAACGCCAGCGGCGGCGTGATGGGCAAGCAGGTCCGGGCGATCGAGGAGGACGGCGCGTCCGATCCCAAGACCTACAACGAGAAGGCCTCCAAGCTCGTCATCGAGGACAAGCTGCCCACCGTGTTCGGGTCCTACACCTCGGCGAGCCGCAAGGCCGTGCTGCCCGTTTTCGAGAAGCGGAACGCCATGTACTTCTACCCCACCTACTACGAGGGGTACGAGTGCTCGCGCAATGTCGTCTACACCGGCGCCGTCCCCAATCAGCAATTGTCGAACTTCATTCCCTGGATCATCAAGACGCTGGGCAAGAAGACCTTCTTCATCGTCGGGTCGGACTACATCTACCCGCGCGAGATGGCCAAGGTCTGCAAGATCCTGATCGAGAAGAACGGCGGCAAATACGTCGCCGACGAATATCTCGAGCTCGGCCATTCCGAGTGGGGCTCGATGGTCAACAAGATCAAGGGCTCGGGCTGCGACGTGGTGCTGTCCAACGTCGTCGGCGACTCGGTCGTGTCCTTCTACCGCGAGTACAAGAACCAGGGCCTGACGCACGACAAGCTGCCGATCTGCGCGACGGTGACGTCGGAGATCGAGATCGCCGCCATGGGCGCCGAATATGCGGTCGGCAGCTACACCTCGTTCCCGTATTTCCAGGCGATCGACACGCCCGAGAACAAGTCCTTCATCGAGCGCTACCGGGCCTTTGTGAAAGACCCCAAGGCCGTCACGCATCATGCGCTCTGCTGCGCCTATTTCCAGGTCTTCCTGTGGAAGCAGGCGGTGGAGAAGGCCAAGGACACGAGCGCCAACGCGGTCCGCGAAGGCGTGCGCGGCCAGACCTACAGCTCCCCCGGCGGCGAGGTGAAGGTGGAGGCCCAGAACCTGCACACCTGGCTGACGCCCCGCATCGCCCAGTGGCAGGCGGACGGCCAGGGCAAGATCGTCGACGCCTATCCCGCCCCGATCTTTCCGCTGCCCTATGCGGCCTACGGCGAGACCGAGCAGAACCTGTTCTGCACGCCCAAGGGCGTCGACCCCCGCAAGCTGAAGATCTGATCCGAGACGACAGGCCACCGGACCGGTCCGGTGGCCCCTCGCTCCTCCTTCGAGCGTCCAGCACGATGATCGACGTCATCCTCATCGGCCTCAGCCTCAGCTCCATCCTCCTGCTGATCGCCCTGGGGCTCGCCATCACCTACGGCGCCATGGGCGTCATCAACATGGCCCATGGCGACCTCGTCATGGTCGGCGCCTACACCACCGTGATGAGCGGGATCTGGCTGCATGTGGGTTTCCTCGCCTCCATCCCGATCGCCTTCCTCGTCACGGCCGGGATCGGCCTGGCCATCGAGAAGCTGATCGTCCGCCATCTCTACGGCCGCCTCCTCGACACGCTGCTGGCGACCTGGGGCGTGGCGATCCTGTTGCAGCAGGCCGTGCGGCTCGAATTCGGCGCGACCTTCTTCGGCAAGCACATCGAGGGTCTGGGCTCGGGGCTCCAGAAGGTCGACGTGCCCGCCTGGATGACGGGTGCGATCCCGGTGCTCGGCGTCGACATCAACGTCAACCGGGCCATCATCATCGTCATCGCACTGCTGCTCACGGCGCTGACCTGGTTCATCCTCTATCGCCTGCCGATCGGCACGCAGGTGCGCGCCATCATGCGCAACCCCAAGATGGCGGCGGCCTGCGGCATCGACGTCGAGCGGGTGAACGCGCTGACCTTCGCCTACGGGTCCGGGCTCGCGGGCGTGGCGGGCGTCATGCTGTCGGGCTTCAAGACGGTGTTCCCCGACATGGGCACGCCGCTCGTGGTCGACGGGTTCCTGGTGGTGGTGGTGGGCGGCGTCGGAAGCCTGTTCGGCACGCTCGCCTCCTCCGGCCTGCTCGGGCAGATCAACGGCATCGTGGCCGCCGGCTCTAACGACATCCTGGCGCGGGCCGTCGTGTTCGGCGTCGTCATTCTCATCATCATCTTCAAGCCCAAGGGCTTGTTTTCCTTCAAGGGCCGCTGAGCCATGCTGACCAGGCGACGCATCGAAATGGCGGCCTACGCGCTCTTCATCGCCCTCATCCTCGTCCTGCCCTTCTTCATGGGCGAGTTCTGGATCAACCGGATCGCCAAATATCTTGTCTTCGGCATGCTCGGCGTCGCGATCTGCCTGAGCTGGGGCTATGCCGGCATCCTCAATCTCGGCCAGGGCCTGTTCTTCGGGGCGGGCGCCTACATGATGGCGATGTCGCTGAAGCTCGCCAGCAACACGAGCATGCAGCAGGGCTCGGACACGCCGATCCCCGATTTCATGTTCTGGAATGCCGAGCCGGGCGCGAAATCCGACCTGTGCTGCATCACGAAGACCTCGTTCCTCTGGACGCCGTTCCAGAACGAGTGGTTCGGCTTCGCGATGGCGATCGTGTTGCCGACCGCCATCGCCGCCGCGACCGGAGCCATCATCTTCGGCAAGCGCATCGAGTGCGGCTTCATCTCGATCATCACGCTGGCCCTGGTGCTGCTCGTCCGCCTCCTCGTCATCGACGGGCAGCCGCTGACCAACGGATTCAACGGGCTGACCGATCTCGGCAACTTCACCATCGGCGAGTTCGGCTTCGACAGCTACAGCAAGGCCACCTACTACACCGTCGCCGCCGCCCTCTCGCTCGTCCTGATCGGGACGCGGCTGCTGGTCGAGACGCGCGCGGGCCTCGTGCTCCAGGCGGTCCGCGACGACGCCAACCGCGCCCGCTATCTCGGCTTCGACGTGCCGAGCTACCAGATCTTCTTCTTCGCGGTCTCGGCCGCGATCGCGGGCCTGGCCGGGCTCCTCTACGTCAACGTTGCCGAATTTGCTTCGCCGACCTTCATGGACCTCGCCTTCTCCATCACCATGGTGGTGTGGGCGGCCGTCGGCGGGCGCAATTCGCTGCTGGGCGCCTGCATCGGCGCCATCCTGATCAACATGATCGAGGCCGGCATGAGCGAGACCCAGGCGTTGGTGGAGTCCTGGCGCGCCATAATCGGCGTCATCTTCATCGTCGTCGTGCTCTTCCTGCCGCGCGGCCTCGCCGGCCTCGCCAACGATGCCGTGGACGCCGTGCTCGGGCGCGCCGGCCGGGCCGGGCGGCCCGGCCGGGCGGAGGCCGGCGGCGACCTGCAGGTCACCAGCAAAGGCAACGTGTGATGGCGGTGGCGCTCACCCTCGACGGACTCGGCGTCGACTTCTCAGGGTTCAAGGCCGTTTCGGGCGTGTCCACGACCGTGGAAGACGGCGAGTTGCGCGTGCTGCTCGGCGCCAACGGCGCGGGCAAGACGACGCTGATGGATCTGATCACGGGCCGGACGCCGAGCACGGAAGGTCGCGTCTTCCTGTTCGACAAGGACATCACCAATCGGGACGAGCACGTCATCGCGCGGGCCGGCCTGGGGCGGAAGTTCCAGATCCCCAGCGTCTTCAAGGACCTGAGCGTGCGCCGCAACCTCGAGGTCGCGAGCTGCCCGAGCCGCGGCGTCTTCGCGAACCTGCGCTTCGGCTTTCCCAAGGCCAGCCGTGACCGGGTCGAGGAGGTCCTCGACCTCGTCGCCCTGCGCGAGGTCGAGGGCGAGACGGCCGCCAACCTGTCGCACGGGCAGACCCAGTGGCTCGAACTCGGGCTCCTCATCGTGCAGAATCCCAAGGTTCTGCTGCTGGACGAGCCGACGGCCGGCATGACCGCCGGCGAGACCCAGAAGACGGCTCGCATCATCAACGACCTCAAGGGCCGGCACACGCTGGTCGTGGTCGAGCACGACATGGCCTTCGTGCGGCAGATCGCTCAGCGCATCACCGTGCTGCATCTCGGCCAGATCATCGCCGAGGGCGACATTACCGCCATCGAGAACGACCCGCGCGTCAAGGACGCCTATCTCGGCTCGGGAGGCATCCACTGATGCTGACCCTGTCGGGCGTCAACAGCTTCTACGACCGCAGCCATATCCTGCACGACGTTTCGCTGGACGTCGGCGACAGGCAGATCCTGTCCGTGCTCGGCCGCAACGGCACGGGCAAGACCACGCTGCTCAAGACCCTGATGGGCCTCACCGACAAGGCGACCGGGCGCATCGAGCTCGGGGGCCGCAGCATCGGCGACGCACCCACCCACCTGCGGGCGCGGGCCGGCATCGCCTATGTGCCGCAGGGCCGGCAGATCATCCCGGATTTCTCGGTGCGGGAGAACATCCTGATGGGCGCCTTCGCGCGGCCCGACGGCAAGCAGGCCATACCCGACCTCGTGCCGGTGCTGTTCCCTTATCTGATCGAGAATCTCGGGCGTCCCGGCGGACTTCTGTCGGGCGGTCAGCAGCAGCAGCTCGCGATCGCCCGCGCGCTCGCCGCCCAGCCCAGGGTCCTTCTCATGGACGAGCCGACCGAAGGCATCCAGCCCAACATCGTCGAGGAGATCGAAGCCATCATCCTGCGGCTCAACCGCGAGGAGGGGCTGACCATCATCCTCGTCGAGCAGAACATCCCGTTCGCCCGGAGGGCCGGCGACGTCTTCGTCATCATGGAAAAGGGCCGGGTCGCTGCCTCCGGCAAGAGGGCCGAACTCAGCGACGACCTCATCCACCGCCATCTTGCCGTGTGAGCCGCCGGTCTCGCACAGCAACGATCACTGCATCACCGGGTCAAACCAACAACAAACCTGAAGGACACGTCCCATGCTGCATGGCGATATCTCGTCCAGCAACGATACTGTCGGCGTCGCCGTCGTCAGCTACAAGATGCCCCGGCTTCACACCAAGGCCGAGGTCATCGCCAATGCCAGGAAGATCGCCGACATGGTGATCGGCATGAAGTCCGGCCTGCCCGGCATGGACCTCGTGATCTTCCCCGAATATTCGACGCACGGCATCATGTACGACTCCAAGGAGATGTACGCGACCGCCTCGACCATTCCGGGCGACGAAACGGAGATCTTTGCCGATGCCTGCCGCAAGGCCAAGGTGTGGGGCGTGTTCTCCCTGACGGGCGAACAGCATGAGGAACATCCCAACAAGGCGCCCTACAACACCCTCATCCTGATGAACGATCAGGGCGAGATCGTGCAGAAGTATCGCAAGATCATGCCCTGGGTGCCGATCGAGGGCTGGTACCCCGGCGACTGCACCTACGTGTCGGACGGCCCGAAGGGCATGAAGATGAGCCTGATCATCTGCGATGACGGCAACTACCCGGAGATCTGGCGCGACTGCGCCATGAAGGGCGCCGAGCTCATCATCCGCTGCCAGGGCTACATGTATCCGGCCAAGGAGCAGCAGATCACCATGTCCAAGGCGATGGCCTGGGCCAACAACTGCTACGTGGCGGTGGCCAACGCCTCGGGCTTCGACG
>CAXTVD010000152.1:0-9486 GCA_964247575.1 uncultured Lichenihabitans sp. | reverse complement strand
GGTCACGGCCGAGGGCGTCGAATCGTGGCCGCGCATGAGCAAGGACGCCGTCGCCGACCGCCTCGTGGAACGGCTTTCGGCTCTTCTGGAGGAGCGGCGATGAGTCCCGTCATCCGCGTCAGGCACCTTCCGCACGGCGTGGGTCTTCCGCTGCCCGCCTACCAGAGCGACGGGGCGGCCGGCATGGACCTCCTGGCCGCGCTGCCCGACAACATGATCATGGTCATCGAGCCGGGCGCGCGCGACCGCATTCCGACCGGCCTGATGCTCGAGCTTCCCGGTGGCTTCGAGGCCCAGGTGCGGCCCCGCTCCGGGCTCGCGCACCGGCATGGCATCACGGTGCTGAACGCGCCGGGCACCATCGACGCCGACTACCGCGGCGAGATCCAGGTGCTGCTGATCAACCACGGCCAGGTGCCGTTCGAGGTGCAGCGCGGCACCCGCGTCGCGCAACTGGTCTTCGCGCGGGTCGAGCAGGTGACGCTCGTCCTGGCGGACCGGCTGGCCGACACGGCGCGGGGCGAGCGGGGCTTCGGCTCGACCGGGCACGACGCTGTGCTGGACGACGGCCCGCTCCCGGCCGGCTGAGACCGTGCTGTCCCGCCGCACCCGGTCCGCCATCGCGGCCGTGCTCGACCTCGCCCGGCTGGCGCGTGGCAAGCCCGTGCCGGCCAAGGCGCTGGCCGAGCGGCACGATCTGCCGCCCCGGCAGTTCGAGACCGTGCTGCAGGATCTCGTCCGCGCCGGCCTCCTCAAAGGGCTGCGCGGCCCGCGCGGCGGCTACGAGCTCGCGCGCGAGCGCCGGCGCATCACGCTCGGCGACGTGGTGCGCGCGATGGACGTGACCTCGCGCCCCGACGCCACCGGCCCGCGGGCCGATCACCCGCCCGCCATCGAGATCATCCTGGAGCCGCTGATGACCACGGCGACCGACGCCTTCCTGGCGCAGCTCGACGCGATCAGCATCGAAGAGCTGTGCCGGCGCGCGGACCAGCTCACCAGCGAGCGCGACGCACGGACCACGGCCGATTACGCGATCTGAGCAGGCGGCCATCCAGCCGCATCGGGCGGGATTGATCGACGGCCCGGCCGATCTGATCTAAGCTCTTGGAAAAGAACCGAACGAACGAAGGGGAAGCCCATGTCCGCACTTGCTCAACGCGCCGCTCCGGGCGAAGCGCCGGCGATGCCGAAGACCGTCGGCCGGGGACGCATCTACGAGTCCATCACCGACACGATCGGCAATACGCCGCTCGTCCGCCTGAGGCGGCTCGCGGAGGAGAAGGGCTGCCGGGCCGAAATCCTTGCCAAGCTCGAATTCTTTAACCCGATCAGCAGCGTGAAGGACCGGATCGGGGTCGCCATGATCGACGACATGGAAAGGAACGGCCGCATCACGCCGGGCCAGTCCGTGATCATCGAGGCCACCTCCGGCAACACCGGCATCGCGCTCGCCTTCGTCGCGGCCGCGCGGGGCTACAAGCTGATCCTCGTCATGCCCGAATCCATGTCGATTGAGCGCCGCAAGATGCTGGCGCTGCTCGGCGCCGAACTCGTTCTGACCCCGGCCGCGCACGGCATGAAGGGCGCCATCGCCAAGTCGCAGGAGATCCTGCACGCCACCCCCGGCGCCGTCATGGCCCAGCAGTTCGACAACGCCGCCAATCCGGCCATCCATCGCGCCACCACGGCCGAGGAGATCTGGGCCGACACGAAGGGCGAGGTCGACGTCTTCGTGGCCGGCGTGGGAACGGGCGGCACGATCACCGGCGTCGGCGAGGTGCTGAAGGCGCGCAGGCCCGGCGTGCGGATCGTGGCCGTCGAGCCGGAGGACTCGCCCATCCTGTCGGGGGGCCAGCCGGGCCCGCACAAGATCCAGGGCATCGGGGCGGGCTTCGTCCCCAGCATCCTCGATCGGGACGTGATCGACGAGGTGGTGACGGTCAGCAACCAGACCTCGTTCGAGATGGCGCGGCACGTCGCGCGGATCGAGGGCATCCCCGTCGGCATCTCGTCGGGCGGCGCGATTGCGGCGGCGCTCGAAGTGGGAAGCCGCGAGGGCATGGCCGGCAAGCGGATCGTCGTGATCGTGCCGTCCTTTGCGGAGCGCTACCTGTCGACCGCGCTGTTCGACGGACTGTGACAGGACGGCCTGAGGACAGCCTGTTCGACAAAGGCCGCGTATGGGCCTGCGGAACCCGTGCAACAAGAGGGTGAGCGATGACGCGCGATCTGGTGTTCTTCCACGCTCCGCAAACCCGTTCCTCGGGCGTGGCCGTGCTCCTCGAGGAACTCGCGGCGCCGCATGAGGTCCGCTTGGTGAACATGAAGGCCGGGGAGCAGCGGGAGCCCGCCTTTCTCGCAGTCAATCCGATGGGCAAGGTGCCGGCCATCCTGCACGACGGAGTGCTGGTGACCGAGCAGGTCGCCCTGTACATCTATCTGGGTGACCTGTTTCCCGCAGCCGGGCTCGCTCCCGCCTTGGGGGACAGGGATCGGGGTCCGTACCTCCGTTGGCTGGCCTTCTACGGATCCTGCTTCGAGCCCGCCATCGTCGATCGCGCCCTGAAACGCGACCCCGCCCCGCTCGCGATGTCGCCTTATGGCGATTTCGAGACGATGCTCATGACGCTGGCCGGGCATCTCCAAAAGCAACCCTTCATGGCCGGCGATAAGCTGACCACCGCCGACTTCCTGTGGTGTTCGAGCCTGCAGTGGATCACCGCCTTCGGCCTGCTTCCCGAACGGGAGGAGATCGCGGCCTATATCCGGCGCATCGGCGAACGGCCTTCCTTCGCCAAGATCCGCGATCGGGACGCCGCCCTCGTCGCCCAGCAGGGAGCCGCGCGCGACCTCTAGTCGCCCAGGATGCCGACGATACGGTCGCCGAGGGCGTCGATCGTGAACGGCTTGGTGATCACCTGCATGCCCGGCTCGAGCAGTCCGTTGCCGACCGCGGCATTATGGGCGTAGCCGGTCATGAACAGTACCTTGAGCGTCGGCCGGAGCGTGCGCGCGGCGTCGGCAAGCTGTCGTCCATCGAACCCGGGCAGGCCGACATCCGTGACGAGCAGGTCGATCCGGATGTCCGACTGCAGGATCCGCAGGCCGGAGGGCCCGTCATGCGCTTCGAGCGGCTGGATGCCGCGTTCGTCGAGCACCTCGAGCACGAGGTCGCGGATCATCGCCTCGTCCTCGACGACGAGCACGACGCGGTCCGACAGGTCCCGCCCGGCCGAGCGCCCCGGAAGGGGCACTGACGGCGCGCTGGTGTCGCCAAGGAAACGCGGCAGGTAGATCTTCAGGCTGGTGCCCTGCCCGACGCGGGACGCGATCCGCACTCCGCCGCCGGACTGCCGCGCGAAACCGTAGATCATGGAAAGTCCCAGGCCCGTGCCCTGCCCGATGGGCTTGGTCGTGAAGAACGGGTCGAAGGCCTTGCTCGCGACATCCGCGGTCATGCCGGTGCCGGTGTCGGCGACGGAGAGGCAGACATACTGGCCCGGCCGGATTTCGCGCGCGGTCCCCGCGTCGGCCGCGTCCAGTTCGGAATTGCTGGTCTCGATCGTCAGGCGGCCGCCGTCCGGCATCGCATCCCGCGCGTTGATGACGAGATTGAGCACCGCGTTCTCGAGCTGATGGGGATCACAGAAGGTCGGCCAGAGCTCGCCGCGGCTTCCGATCTCAAGCTCGATTCCGGCGCCGATCGTCCGGCGGAACAGGTCGGCCATCCCGCGCACGAGTTGGTCGGCATCGACCGGCTTGGGATCGAGCGACTGGCGCCGGGAAAAGGCGAGCAGCCGGTGCGTGAGGGCGGCGGCCCGGTTGGCCGAGGTGATCGCCGTTGTCGCGAACCGGTCGATATCGGCCGGGCGCCCCTGGCTCACCCGTCGCCGCATCATCTCCAGTGACCCGATAATCCCCGTCAGGAGATTGTTGAAGTCGTGCGCGATGCCGCCGGTCAACTGGCCCACCGCTTCCATCTTCTGCGCGTGGCGCAGGGCCTCTTCCGCGTCGGCAAGCGCCTTGCGCTGCTCCTTGTCGGCGGTGACGTCCCGTCCCACGACCGACAGGGTTTCCCCTTCCGGCACCACCGTCCAGGACAGCCAGCGGTAGCCGCCGTCCTTGTGCAGGACGCGAAGCTCGACCTGGGTCACCGAGCGGCCGTGTCGCAGCTCCCCCAGAAGGGTCTCAACCTGCTGGATCTCCTCCGGATGAACGAAGTCGAAGAACGGCTTGCTCAGCGCCTCGGCCTCCGTCCAGCCCAGCAGGGTGGCGAAAGCCGGGTTGACGCTTCGGAAGTAGCCGTCGAGCGAGGCGACGGCGATGAGATCACGCGACAGCCGCCACACGCGGTCGCGTTCGCGCTGCTGTTCGGTCACCCGCGCTTCGAGGGCCGCATTGGCCGCCTCGAGCGCGGTCTGGCTCTCGCGCAGCGCCGCGACCGTCAGGACCTTCTCGGTCGTTTCAGTGCAGGCGCAGAAAATGCCGGCAATGCGACCATCGAGGGCATAGAAGGGCGAATAGGAGAAGGTGAAGTAGGCCTGCTGGAGGCCATCGCTGCGCTCCAGCGGCAAGGCGAGATCTTCGAAGAAGAGAGGCTCACCCTGTCGTGCCCGTTCGACCAGCGGCTCGATCCGATCCCAGATCTCCGGCCAGACCAGTTGAAAAGGACGACCGAGGGCCGCCGGGTGTCGCTGCCCGAGGATGGGGAGATAGCCGTCATTGTAGAGGCAAGCGTGGTCCTCGCCCAGGGGGATGAAAATCGGAAGCGCGGCGTTGAGCATCAGGGTGACGGCGACCTGAAGCTCCTGCGGCCAGTCGCTGAATGCGGGCGGAAAGGCGGAGGGCCAGCGAGCGCTCCGCATCAGATGTCCCATGGCCCCGCCGCCGGCGGGAAGGGCTGAGACATGCTCGACGATGCGGATACTCAACTGAACGACCTCCAGCCGCCGTGCCGACAAAGGATATACGGCAGCACGCCGGATGCGGGCTCAAAAGGCTTGAGCGCCGACCGTCACGAAAGCGCCGGCGATCGTCCGCCATCGTCCACTTCGAGCCGAACGACGACGGCAGGCATCGGTTCCACGCGATGACCTCATGCGTGCTCCCCGACCACCGACGATCGGCGGCCGGAGGTCCGGAGCAGGCCTGCTGATCAGCCGCGCAGGACGAGGTTGTCCGGGTCGAAGGGGCTTTCGGGGATGATCGTCACCGGCCGCCGCTCGCCGAGGATCTCGATCGCGAGCTCCGTGCCGGGTGCCGCCAGACCGGGCTCCACCATGGCCAGGGCCAGCGACTTGCCGACCCGCCATCCATAGCCGCCCGAGGTCGTGCGCCCGACCAGCCTGTCACCGAGATAGACCGGCTCCGACCCCCGGGCATCGGCGTCCGTGACCCCGTGCACCTCCAGCGTGACGGTCCTGTTGCGAAAGCCTTCCGCCTTGCGGGTCATGAGGGCGTCGCGCCCCAGGAAGTCCGGCTTCTTGGCGTCGATGAACCGGTCGAGACCCGACTCGTAGGCGGCATATTCGATCGACAGTTCGCGGGGGATCAGCTTGTAGGACTTCTCCAGGCGCAGGCTGTCCATGGCCCGCAGGCCGAACGGCCGGATGCCGAACTCCTTCCCTGCCGCCATGACCTGATCGAAGATGTAGTTCTGCATCTCGATGGGATGGTGCAGCTCGTAGCCAAGCTCGCCTTCGAAGTTGACCCGCAACGCGTAGAGGCCCGCCGCGCCGACCGAGACCTGCTGGGCCGTGAGCCACGGGAAGGCGGCGTTGGACATGTCGACGTCGGCCACCTTCTGCATCACCGCCCGGGACTGGGGGCCCGCCAGCACGAGCACGCCATACTGCGTCGTCACCTTGTCGATCCGCACGCTGCCGTCGTCGGGCAGCAGCTTGGTGAGCGTGTCGAGGTCATGCGCCTCGAGCGCGCCGGCGGACACGAGATAGAAGCGCTCGGGGCCTGTGCGCGTGAGGGTGAATTCGGAGCGGACGCCCCCATGCCGCGTGAGCAGATAGGTGAGGGTGACGCGGTTCAGCGCCTTGGGGACGCGGTTCGTGAGCAGGCGGGACAGCCAGGCTTCGGCGCCGCGGCCCGAGACTTCGAGCTTGGCGAAGGCGGACATGTCCTGCAGGCCGACGCGCTCGTGCACGGCGCGGCACTCCTCCCCGACGAAGTCGAAGTAGTTCGAGCGCCGGAAGCTCCACTTTTCGACCGGCCGCTTGCTGTCGACCAGCGGCGGGTGGTTCTCGTTGAGCAGCACCTCTTCCTTGCCGAGGTCAGCCTCGCTGAGCGCGTAGCCGGCCGGCGCGAACCAGTTCGGCCGCTCCCAGCCGAAGGTGGAGCCGAACACCGCGCCGAGGTCGCGCATGCGGCTGTAGCAGGGCGTCTGCCGCAACGGCCGCGCGCTGTCGCGCTCCTCGTCGGGATAGTGGGTGGTGAAGACCTTGGCGTAGGCCTCCTCGTTGCGGGCGATGAGATAGCCCTTCGAGGCATAGCGGCCGAAGCGCCGGGGATCGACGCCCATCATGTCGATGGACGGCTCGCCCTCGACGATCCATTCGGCGAGCTGCCAGCCCGCGCCGCCCGCAGCCGTGACGCCAAAGGAATGTCCCTCGTTGAGCCAGAAGTTCGGAACGCCGGGCGCGGGGCCGACGATGGGCGAGCCGTCGGGGGTGTAGGCGATCGCCCCGTTATAGATCTTCTTGATGCCGACCTCGCCGAAAGCCGGCACGCGCTCGATCGCCGTCTCCACATGCGGCATCAGCCGCTCGAGATCTTCCTGGAACAGCTCGTACTCGCTCTCGGCCGAGGGCCCTTCGACGTAGCAGGCCGGCGCGCCCTTCTCGTAGGGGCCGAGAAGGAGACCGCCGGCCTCCTCGCGCATGTACCAGGAGCTGTCGCTCTCGCGCAGCACGCCCATCTCCGGCAGGCCCTGGCGCTTGCGCTCCATGATCGCGGGGTGGGGCTCGGTCACGATGTACTGGTGCTCGACGGGGATCACCGGCACCTGAAGCCCCACCATCGCCCCCGTCTTGCGGGCGAAGTTTCCGGAGCATGAGACGACGTGCTCGCAGGTGACGTCGCCCTTGTCGGTCTTGACGAGCCATTCGCCCGATGCCGTGCGCTCGATGGCGAGAACAGTCGTGTTGCGGTTGATCTCGCCGCCTCCCGTGCGGGCGCCGCGGGCAAGCGCCTGGGTCAGGTCAGCCGGCTGGATGTAGCCGTCCTGCGGATGCTGCATTGCGCCCAGGATGCCATCCGTATTGCAGAGCGGCCAGACCTCCTTGAGCTCGGCGGGGGTCAGGAACTTGACCTCGATGCCGCCGATCGTCTTCGAGATGCCGGCGTAGTAATGGTACTCGTCCCAGCGATCCCTGGTGCGGGCGAGCCGGATGTTGGACACGGTCTTAAGACCGACGGGCTGGCCGGTCTCGGCTTCCAGCGTCTTGTACAGGTTCACCGAATATTTGTGGATCTGACCCACGGAGTAGCTGACGTTGAACAGCGGCAGCAGACCTGCCGCATGCCAGGTCGAGCCGGACGTCAGCTCCTTGCGTTCGAGAAGGACGCTGTCGGTCCACCCCTTCCGCACGAGGTGGTACAGAGTCGACACGCCGACCACGCCACCACCGATCACCACGACACGCGCATGCGCTCTCATCGGCTTGGCTCCTTCGGCTGCATCATTTCAGGTGAAAACCATCATCGCCGGCGCACGGATCGTCTCACGGATCAGCGACCTCCCATGTCGCAAACGCGCCGCCGATGTCGCCCTTGAACTATCGGGTGAGGGCGAGCGCACGCGACGGCGTTTCGTCCACGGCCGGAACCAGCGCCGTGCGTGCGGTCAGGCCGGGACGCGAAGCAAGACGCGCCCCTGCATAGAGGACGATGAGCCCCCCGCCGATCACCGCTGCATCGATGAGGAAAGAGTGGCCCAGGGTCTGCGTCACGACCTGCCCTGCTGCGGCGAGCAGCGACAGCAGCCCGAAGGTCAGAAGTCCGTGCCGGCCGACGAGACAGAGGGGACCGTACCAGGGCGCCCGGCGCATGCGGTAAGCGAGCCTGGCCGCGAAGAGACAGGAAGCGAGGCTCAGGAAATGCACGACGCGCCCCAGGCCCAGCGTGGTCTTGTCGAGATCGACGAAGGGGCGGACGGCCTGGTTCAGGCCGGGCCAGCCGGAGAAGCCGTCGGTGGCGCAGAAGATCCCGCCGGCGACGATCGCGACGGCAACGGCCAGGATCCATCGGTTCAGAACGAACCCCGCCCTGAGTTGCAACCCGACGGCCAGCCCGATCGCCATCAGGAACTGCCAGGTGAAGGGATCGAAGAACCAGGTGCCGCGCATGGGCCAGCTCGGCACGTTGAGGCTGGCGAGCCGCGAGGCGGCGTAGAGCCCGAAGGACAAAGCGAGCATCAAGGGCCGGCTGATCCTGGCGAGCCAGAACAGAACCGGCGCCACGCCCACCAGGAGAAGGTACAACGGCAGGATGTTGAAGTAGCCGAACTGGTGACCCAGCGAGAAGAGGCCGACGATCGCCGCCAAAGGGTCCTCGACGATCAGGTTGCGGCCGTGCACCTGCATCAGTTCGGCATCCGCGGTCAGGGCTGCTCCGGCCGCGAAGATGGCGAGGCCCGCCAGGGACAGGCCGATATGCAGCGCGTAAAGCTTGACGGCCCGGCGGGCGAGACTGCTTACGACCCCGACCCGGTCACCCCCGCCGAAACGCCGGCCATAGGCCAGCGCGAGCGACAGGCCCGAGATGAACACGAAGGCATCCGACGAGTCGGAGAAGCCGAAGTTCCGGAAGGTCAGCCGCTCGAAGACGTTGCCCGGCACGTGATTGATGTAGATCGTGCACAGAATGACGCCACGCCAGAAATCGATCGCGTCGCAACGGCCCTCCCGCGCGGCGGCTGTTCCGGCCCCGCGCTGCACTTCCGCTGAGTCGTCCATGGTCTTGAGTCTCCCGCGCGGCGCAACAGGAGTGCCGGAGGTTTGCAGCAGCCATGTGGCGTCGATGCCCGTCCTCCCTGCAAGACGCTTGCCTTGGACCGGAGCGCCGGCCAACACGGTAAGCCCGCTTGCGCACCGCCGCGCCGAGCCCCCTCAGTTGCGGCTCTCGCGCGGGAAGGATAAGGGAGGCGGCCTGTGCGAAACCCGCTTCGGCCCTCGCCATGCGGCGAGCGGGTCAGCCTTTCTCCGAGCCCGGGCAGGATGGATATCCGGAAGCGGTCTGCCGACCGTCGCCCGGAATGGGAGTTGTGATGCGCGCCCTGCTGGATATCGTACTGCTCGTGCTGCACCTCTACAGCTACGTCATCATCGCCACTGCCGTGATGTCGTGGCTGCTGGCGTTCGACGTCATCAATTTCCGGAACGAGTTCGTCCGGTCGGTCTGGAATTTCCTGAACGGCCTGACCGAGCCCCTTTTGCGGCCGATCCGCAGCTTCCTGCCCAATCTGGGCGGGAT
>CAXTVD010000151.1:5218-9583 GCA_964247575.1 uncultured Lichenihabitans sp. | reverse complement strand
ACCTTGCCCAGTTCGACCTCGTACATGCCGCCCTGCGAAACCTTGGCGACGAAGCTCCTGTCCTGGTCCGAAGCGACCGGGGCAGCCATGATCGATCCAGTCGCAGACAGCAGGACGGCGACCGTGGCGGCAGCCATGACCGTGAGGTTGTGGTTCATCTTCGCATCTCCGTGAGGTCGACGCTCTGATGATCTCACAGCGCCGGCCGGATCCGACGAGCCCGACTCGTCGTCGGCTCCTTCGGACCCGCTGGCGCCAACTCGCCTGTGGCGACTTCGGTCCAGATCGACGGGACGCGAAGGATCACGGGCAGACAGGAGACCGCGTCGCCTCTCGACCCCTCCACCGGGCGGCTGCATCGGGGCACCCTGTCCCGCTTCGAGCGGGACAGGGCCTCACCACATGTCGAGCGCGACGCGGGCCTCGTCGGACATGCGGCTCTGATCCCACGGCGGATCGAAAACCATGTTCACCTTCGCGCCGGCGACGCCGGGAACGCTGGTTACGGCCGTCTCGACCCAGCCCGGCATCTCGCCCGCGACCGGGCACGCCGGCGCCGTCAGCGTCATGTCCACGGTGATGAAGCGACTGTCGTCGATGTCGATCCGGTAGATCAGCCCGAGTTCGTAGATATCGACAGGGATTTCCGGGTCGTAGACCGTCTTGAGCGCGGCCACGAGGCCGTCGGTCAGGCGGTCGATCTCCTCCGGCTGAATGTCGGAGGCGGGCGCGATGGCGGGCCGGTTCGGCTGGACGTCTGTGCTGAGGTCGGACATCGGATCACGCGAAAAGAGTTTCGGCGCGGATAAGGGCTTCGGCAAGCCGGTCCACGTCGTCGAACGTATTGTACATGGCGAATGACGCGCGGCACGTCGAGGTCACGCCGAAGCGGGCGAGCAGCGGCATCGTGCAGTGCGTGCCGGCACGCACGGCGACGCCGGATCGGTCGATGACGGTGGCGACGTCATGCGCATGGGCGTTCTTGAGTTCGAAGGACACGACCGGCCCCTTGTCCGGGGCGTGGCCGAAGATGCGTAGGGAGTTCTGCCGTCCCAGCCGCTCGTGGGCGTAGGCCGTCAGGGCCGCCTCGTGCTCACGGATCGCGGGACGGCCGACCTGTTCCATGTAGTCGATCGCCGCGCCCAGCCCGATCGCCTGGACGATGGGTGGCGTTCCCGCCTCGAAGCGGTGCGGCGGGGTATTGTAGGTGATGCTGTCCGTCGTGACGATGTCGATCATCTCGCCACCGCCGTTGAAGGGCGGCAGTCCGGCCAGCAGGCTCTTCTTTCCGTAGAGCACGCCGATGCCCGTCGGCCCATACACCTTGTGGCCCGTGAAGACGTAGAAATCCGCGTCGAGGTCGCGCACGTCGACGTCGAGATGGACGGCACCCTGCGATCCGTCGACCAGCACGGGGATACCGCGGGCGTGGGCGATGCGGATAATGTCCTTAATGGGCGTCACCGTGCCCAGCATGTTGGACATGTGCGTGATCGCGACGATCTTGGTGCGCTCGGTCAGCGCCGCCTCGAACGCCTCAAGGTGGAAGACGCCGTCGTCGTCGACATCCACCCAGCGCAACACCGCACCCTTCCGCTCGCGGAGGAAATGCCAGGGCACGATGTTGGAGTGGTGCTCCATGATGGAGAGGACGATCTCGTCGCCTTCCCCGACCCCCTGCCCGAAGGACGAGGCCACGAGGTTGATCGACTCCGTCGCCGACCGCGTGAAGATGATTTCGTCGGTCGAGGCCGCATTGAGGAAGCCGCGCACGCGCTCTCGCGCATGCTCGAAGGCTTCGGTGGCCGCATTGGCCAGGAAATGCAACCCGCGATGCACATTGGAATATTCGTGCGCGTAGGCATGCGAGATCCGGTCGATCACCGCCTGCGGCTTCTGCGCCGAGGCCGCGTTATCGAGGTAGATCAGCGGTTTCCCGTAGGGCCGCGTCGCGAGGATAGGAAAATCGCCGCGGATCCGCTGGACGTCGTAGCCGGCCGGAGCCGGCGCGGCGGTCAGGACTGACGTCTGGCCAACCATGCTTCGACACTCCCCATCAGGTTCTCGCGCATCGCCTCGTCGACGACGCTGTCGATCGCATCGGACGCAAAGGCGTTCAGCAGCATCGACTGGGCCTCCGCCTTGGGGATGCCCCGCGAGCGGAGATAAAACAGCTGGTCCTCGTCGAGATAGCCGACCGTGGCGCCATGCCCGCACACGACGTCGTCGGCGAAGATCTCGAGCTCGGGTTTGTTGAACATGCTCGCGCCGTCGGCAAGGAAGATCGCCCGGCTCATCATCTTGCCGTCGGTCTTCTGAGCGCCGGGCGCGACGATCACCTTGCCCTGGTAGACGCCCGTCGACTCGCCATCGAGGATGGTCTTGTAGTATTCGCGGCTCTCGCAGTGCGCCGCCGTGTGCGTCACGACCAGCGTGGTGTCCGCATGGGCACGCCCCTCCAGCAGGGACACGCCGTTGAGCGACACGGAGGAGTGCTCGCCCGCAAATTCGACGAAGCTCTGCCGCCGGGTGATGCCGGGCGTGGCGGCGAGGGTGAAGGAGTTGAACCGGGCGTGGGCGCCGAGGCGGGCCAGGCACGAGCCGAGATGCATGGAACCGGGCGAGAAGCCGCCGATGGCCGCGACATGGTCGAGCTTGGCCCCGTGACCCACCGCGAAGATCATCGCGTGGTTGCCCTGGCTGTCGCCGGAGCCCAAGGCGATGTGGCGCTCGACGAGCGTGAGCGAGGCCTGCTCCCCCAGCGTGACGAGCGATCGCGTGGTCAGGGCGCGTGGCGTCTCGCCCGTCACAAGGCTGATCACGTCCAGCCGCCCGGGGAGGCTCACGCCGGCCGCGAGCTCGATCGTCACGCCACCCTGCGCGAAGGCCGTGTTCAGCGCGAGGATCGATTCGTCTCGGCCGAGGGCCTCGGCGGCGGCGAGGTCCCCCGTCGTCGACGCGGCAGCGGTCTGGATCGTCACGCCGGCCGGCAGATCGTCAAGGGCGGAAAGGCTCGGTTCGAACACGCCGTCCACGAGAACCAAACGGCGCGCGTGCTGGTCTGGACGCTCGTCGAGATAGCCCTGGATCAAGGCGAGGACATCGGCACCGACGCCGGTCGCCGGCTTGAACGGCTCGCGCAGCAGGCTGCGCAGATCGGTGTAGTGCCAGGCTTCGATCCGGCGGTGCGGCAGCCCCTTGGTCGCAAAACGCTCGAACGCGGCCTCGCGCACCGGCTTTTCGGTTCCGGCCGGGAGGGAGGCCTGCAGGACGCCGAACTGCTCCCCGAACTTCGTCTCGGCGGCGGTCCGCATGGTCATCACGGCGGCGGTCATCGGCCCGGCCTCAAGCGGCATCCGCGACGTAGTCGCGGTAGCCGTTCTTCTCGAGCTCGAGCGCGAGCGAGGCATCGCCGCTCTTCACGATCCGCCCCTTGGACATGATGTGGACGACGTCCGGCACGATGTAGTCGAGCAGCCGCTGGTAGTGCGTGATGACGAGGAAGCCCCGGCCCGCATCCCGCAAAGCGTTGACGCCATTGGCAACGATGCGCAGGGCGTCGATGTCGAGCCCCGAATCGGTCTCGTCGAGCAGCCCGAAGCGCGGCTGCAGCAGGGCCATCTGCAGGATCTCCATCCGCTTTTTCTCGCCGCCGGAGAAGCCGACATTCAGCGGCCGCTTCATCATGTCGGGATTGACCTCCAGCTTGGCGGCGGCCTCCCTGACCACGCGCATGAAGTCGGGCGTCGACAGCTCGGCCTCGCCGCGCGCCTTGCGCTGCGCATTCAGCGACGACTTCAGGAAGGTCATGGTCGCCACGCCCGGGATCTCGACCGGGTACTGGAAGGCGAGGAAGATCCCCTTCGCCGCCCGCACCTCGGGGTCCATCTCCAGGATGTTCTCGCCGTCGATGAGGACCTCGCCCTCGGTGACCTCGTAGTCGTCACGGCCGGCGATGACGTAGGACAGGGTCGACTTGCCGGAGCCGTTCGGACCCATGATGGCCGCGACTTCGCCGGTCTTCACCGTCAGATCGAGGCCATTCAGGATCTTCTTGCCGTCGATCTCGACGTGCAGGTTCTTCACTTCCAGCATGGTTCTTTCCGTAGACGCAAGGACAGGAGGCGCAGCGCGCGCCTCCGTAGAAAGGCAAGGGGTGAACGGCTTTCGATCAGCCCACGCTGCCTTCGAGCGAGATAGCGATCAGCTTCTGCGCCTCGACCGCGAACTCCATCGGAAGCTGCTGAAGCACGTCGCGCACGAAGCCGTTCACGATGAGGGCGGTCGCCTCCTCGCCGGACAGACCGCGCTGGCGACAATAGAACAGCTGATCCTCGGAGATCTTCGAGGTGGTCGCCTCGTGCT
>CAXTVD010000151.1:0-5208 GCA_964247575.1 uncultured Lichenihabitans sp. | reverse complement strand
CGATGTAGGGAACAGTATGCGCACCGCAATGCTCGCCGAGGAGCAGGCTGTCGCAATTGGTGAAGTTGCGCGCGTTGGTCGCCTTGCGGTGCGCCGAGACGAGGCCCCGATAGGTATTGTCCGACCGCCCGGCCGCGATCCCCTTGGAGATGATCCGGCTCGTCGTGTTCTTGCCGAGATGCACCATCTTGGTGCCGCTATCGACCTGCTGCTTTCCGTTGGAGATGGCGATCGAATAGAACTCGCCGCGTGAATTGTCCCCGCGCAGGATGCACGAGGGATACTTCCACGTGATCGCCGAACCGGTCTCGACCTGCGTCCAGGAGATCTTGGCATTCGCCTCGCGGCAATCGCCTCTCTTGGTAACGAAATTGTAGATCCCGCCCTTGCCCTCGGCATCGCCGGGGTACCAGTTCTGCACCGTCGAGTACTTGATCTCGGCATCTTCCAAGGCGACGAGTTCGACCACGGCTGCGTGCAACTGGTTCTCGTCGCGCATCGGGGCCGTGCAGCCTTCGAGATAGCTGACGTAACCGCCCTTGTCGGCGATGATCAGCGTGCGCTCGAACTGCCCGGTGTTCTTCTCGTTCATCCGGAAGTAGGTCGACAGCTCCATCGGGCAGCGGACGCCCGGCGGGATATAGACGAACGAGCCGTCGGAGAACACGGCCGAGTTCAAGGTCGCGAAGTAGTTGTCGGTCACCGGCACGACCGAGCCGAGATATTTCCGCACGAGATCCGGATGGTTGTGCACCGCCTCGGAGAACGAGCAGAAGATCACGCCGTGCTTGGCCAGCTCGCTCTTGAACGTGGTCGCGACCGACACGCTGTCGAAAACGGCATCCACGGCCACGCGCGAGCTCTGGACCCCCGCCAGGACCTCCTGCTCCCGCAGCGGAATGCCGAGTTTCTCGTAGACGCGCAGCAGTTCGGGATCGACTTCGTCGAGCGACTTCGGACCGGCCGTCGACTTGGGGGCCGAGTAGTAATAGAGGTCCTGGTAGTCGATCGTCTCGTATTTGGTCCGGGACCAGTCGGGCTCGCGCATGGTCAGCCAGCGACGGTAGGCATCGAGGCGCCACTCCAGCAGCCATTCCGGCTCGCCCTTCGTGGCCGAGATGAACCGTACGGTGTCCTCGGAGAGGCCCTTGGGGGCCTTGTCCGACTCGATGTCCGTGATGAAACCGTATTTGTATTCGGGCACGTCCAATGATCGGACGTGGTCGACGGTTTCCTGAACAGCGGCCATTACCTTCTCCTCAATACGGCGGTCCCGGCCGGAGGGCCGCGGACGGGCTTGTCGCATGCCCGTCCCCCGACCTTCAAGCGGCGGACCGCATTCCGCGTAGTGCAAGCCGCTGCAGCGTCTGTGCCAGGGCTTCGACGAAACGGTCGACGTGAGCCGCGGTGGACGCCCAGCCGAGACTGACCCGGATCATTCCAGTCCCTAGATGAGTATTCACCCCCATCGCCTCAAGGACGTGCGAACGCGACACTTTCCCGGACGAGCAGGCCGAGCCGGTTGAAACTGCCAGGCCCGCCAGGTCCAGCGCGATCAGCAGCGTGTCGCTGGCGATGCCCGGCACGGCGAAGGCCGTGGTGTTCGGCAGGCGGGGGGCGCCCTGCCCGAAGATCACGACGCCCGGCGCCGCATCGCGCAGACCAGACTCCAGGCGGTCGCGGAGCGAGGCCACGCGGGGCATGTCGGCGAGGTCCGCCACCATGCGCGCCGCCACGCCGAAGCCGGCGATGGCGCCCACATTCTCCGTCCCCCCGCGCAGCCCACGCTCCTGCCCGCCTCCACGCACCATCGGCGCCCCGAAGCGCAGGCCGCTCCGGGCCGCGATCATCGCCCCCACGCCTTGCGGGCCGCCCAGCTTGTGCGCGGACACGATGATCACGTCCGCGCCGAGGCTCGCGGCCCGGCAATCGAGACGCCCCGCCGCCTGGACGGCGTCGCAGACGAGCAGGCCGCCGCGCGCGTGGACGAGGGCAGCGGCGGCCGCGACCGGCTGCACGACGCCGGTCTCGCCATTCGCGGCCTGCAAGGCCAGCACCGCACGACCGGGTTGCCGGTCGAGACAGGCTTCGAGCGCGGCAAGATCGAGGCCGCCATCGGCCCTGACCGGAACGGTCTCGCTGGCTCCCGCGGGAAAGCGGTTGCCCTGGAGAATGGCGGGATGTTCGACGGCACTCACGATCAGGCGGGTCGTTGGATCGCGCTCATCCGCCGGCCTCAAGTCGGGGGTCAGGGCCAAACCCGCCGCTTCCGTCGCGCCGGACGTGAACGTCACAGCCTCCGGCCGGACGTCCACGAGACGGGCGACGTCGGCCCGCGCCTCCTCGACGGCGGCTCGCGCGGCGCGGCCTTCGGCGTGAACCGACGAGGGATTGCCGGTCACCCCGAGCATCTCGATCATCCGCGCGCGGACGCTCGGACGCAGCGGCGCCGTGGCATTGTAATCGAGATATATGCGCTCCATCGCCATGGCCAATCTCAGCCAAATCGCTCATCTGAAAAGGCTTGCATTTTGCCCCGTCGCCTATGGTAGAACGCAGGCACGATCAGCGCCGCCCTCGTCGGGGCCGCCGTCGGAGTGTTAGAATAATTCTAACAGTCATTTGATCCGTCGAGTCAAGCGCGCCGGGGGTACGGAAGTGCCGCAGCGGTCGACCTGTAAGGTCTCGACTCGCGTTCGGTTGCCTGGAGTTCCTATGCCTGAGGTCATTTTCACGGGTCCGGCCGGCCGGCTGGAAGGCCGTTTTCATCCCGCGAAGGCGCGCGGCGCGCCCATCGCCATCATCCTTCACCCGCACCCGCAGTTCGGCGGGACGATGAACAACCAGATCGTCTACAATCTCTATTACGCCTTCGCCGAGCGTGGCTTCTCAGTGCTGCGGTTCAACTTCCGCGGGGTCGGGCGCAGCCAGGGCAGTTTCGACCACGGGGCGGGCGAGTTGTCGGATGCAGCCGCCGCCCTGGATTGGGCGCAGTCCATCAGCCCGGAGGCGCGGGCCTGCTGGATCGCCGGCGTGTCCTTCGGTGCCTGGATCGGCATGCAGCTGCTCATGCGGCGGCCGGAAATCGAAGGATTCATCTCGATCGCGCCGCCGGCGACCCTCTACGATTTCTCCTTCCTGGCCCCCTGCCCCTCGTCCGGCCTGTTCGTCCATGGCGACAAGGACCGGGTCGCGCCGCTGAAGGAGGTCACGGCGATGATCGAGAAGCTTAAGACTCAGAAGGGCATCCTCATCGAGCACGCCGTCATCCCCGGCGCGAATCACTTCTTCGAGAACTGCATCGATCCGCTGATCGCGGACGTGGGCGCCTATCTCGACAAGCGGCTCGGCAATCCGGAGCGCACCGCCACGCCCGCCCGGGCCGAGCGGACCTGACGGGCGCCGGCATCGTCCGACGGCTGACTCTCAGGACGCGATCGCCCGTCCCACGGACCTGTCCGGTCCTCCCCTGAAGAGCACCCCGCCCGTCGTCGCGTCATGGACGCCGGTGGTCGTCGGGAAGGTCAGGGGCAGCCCGTCGAGGCTCCGCACCGCCAGATAGGCGAAGGCCTGGGCCTCGACGGCATCGCCGCTCCAGCCCAGGGCCTCGGCCGTGCCGACAGGGCATGGAAGATGGGCCGCCAATGCGGCCATCAGGGTCGGATTGCGGGCGCCGCCGCCGCACACCACCGCCGAGCGCGGCGACGCCGGCAGGTGCCGGAGCATGCCGGCGATCGTCGCGGCCGTGAACGCGACCAGGGTCGCGGCGGCATCGTCGGTCGGCAGGTGAGCCACCGGCTGGCGCGAGAACGCATTGCGGTCCAGCGATTTCGGAGCGGGCGCCTGGAAGTAGGGATGACCGAGCAGCTGCGTCAGCGCGGCTGCGTCAACCCGGCCGCGGCCGGCCGCGATCCCATCCCGATCGAGGGGCTGCCCCGTCCGCTCCAGCATGAGGTCGTCGACCAGGGCATTGCCCGGACCCGTGTCGCAGGCGATCGGGTCGAGGCCGCGTCCGGGCAGAAAGGTGATGTTGGACACTCCGCCGACGTTCACGATCAGCACCGGACCTTCCAGGGCCGAGGCTCCCGCAAGGGCGCGGTGGAAGGCCGGCACGAGCGGAGCGCCCTGCCCGCCCGCCACCATGTCCGCCGCACGCAGATCGCCGACGACGTCGATCCCGAGCTGCCGCGCCAGGGCCGCAGCGTCGCCGATCTGGACCGTCAGGGCATCCTGCGGCCGGTGCAGGACGGTCTGCCCGTGAAAGCCGACGACGTCGATCGAGTGCCGCTCGACGGCATGGTCCCGCAGGAAGCGCTCGACGGCTGCGACATGGCGGTCGGTTACCAGCCGTTCGGCTGCCGCGAGCAGCCCGGGTCGCGCAGTCCGGTCGCGCAGCGAGGCGGCCTCGTGCAGCGCCGCCCGCAGCAGCGCTCGGTCGCCGTCGCGGTAAGGCTCCGAGCCGGTCGGACCGAAGCGCAGGACGTCGCGACCGTCCGTCTCGATGAGGGCGACGTCGATACCGTCCATCGACGTGCCGCTCATCAGGCCGAGGGCGCGCCTCAGAGGACCGGCTGCCACGCTCATCTCCGCCTCCGTTGCATCGTCTCTCGATTTTCGAGTGCGCTTGGTGCAGAACGCCGCCCTCGGCACCCTGCACCATTTCGCCGGCCGGGTTAACAGCGGCTTGCCGCGCCCGAGCGGCGGCCCTCCTATGGAACCGATGCATGTCCGACGTCCCCGTCACCTCCGACTTCCTGCGAACGCTGACGGCGCGAGGCTTCCTTCACCAGGCGTCCGACCTCGCCGGCATCGACGCCAAGGCCCGGGCGGGAGAGCTGACGGCCTATATCGGCTACGACTGCACGGCCTCATCGCTGCATGTCGGAAACCTGATGACCATCATGCTCCTGCACTGGCTGCAGGCGACGGGAGCCGGCCGGCCGATCGTCCTCATGGGCGGAGGGACGACCCGGGTGGGCGACCCGTCCGGCAAGGACGAGACGCGCAAGGTGCTCTCCATCGAGCAGATCGAGGCCAACAAGGACAGCCTGAAGGACACCTTCGCCCGGCTGCTGCAGTTCGGTGCGGGACGGGGCGAGGCCGTGATGGTCGACAATGCGGAGTGGCTGACCGGGCTGAACTACATCGAGTTTCTGCGCGACGTCGGCCGGCACTTCTCGGTCAACCGCATGCTGTCGATGGACAGCG
>CAXTVD010000150.1:0-9590 GCA_964247575.1 uncultured Lichenihabitans sp. | reverse complement strand
GTGCAGCGCTTCGAGCGTCTCCTCGATGGGCGTGTGCGGGTCGAAACGATGGATCTGGTAGAGATCGACGAAGTCCGTGCCGAGCCGCTTCAGGCTGGCGTCGATCTCGGCCATGATCGCCTTGCGGGACAGGCCGCGTCCGTTGGCGTCCTTGCGCATGACGCCGTGCACCTTGGTGGCGAGCACGATCTCGTCGCGCGGCACGTAATCGTTGAGCGCCCGGCCGACGATCTCCTCGCTGGAGCCGTCGGAGTAGACGTTCGCCGTGTCGAAGAACGTCAGCCCGAGATCAAGCGCCTTCTTGATGAAGGGCCGGCTCTCGGATTCCCCGAGGGTCCAGGGGTGATTGCCGCGGTCTGGCTCGCCATAGGTCATGCAGCCCAGGCACAGGCGGGACACCTTGAGGCCGGTGCGGCCCAGATTGATCGTGTCCATCGTTTCTTGGTTCCTTGATGTCGGAGAGGATCCCTCGGAACTGGCCCGCTGCGCCGAGCTGACAAGGCCCCGATGCCTCATCCATGACCGTCTCGTTGCGTGGACCGGTGCCGCTTACTATAGAGCGCTCGCGGGCACCGGCCCGCTGACCTTGGGATCACGAGACAGCCTCATGCTCGAAAGCCTGCGTGCCATCCAGAACACCTGGGTGGGCAAAGCCGCCGTCGCGGTGATCATGGGCCTTATCATGATCAGCTTCGTGATCTGGGGGATCGGGCCCGTCTTCACCGGCTTCAACGCCAACACAATCGCGACGGTCGGCAGCGACACGGTGACGGTCGATGCCTTCCGGCAGGCCTACCAGACGGAACTGCAGCAGCTCCAGCAGCAGGCGCGCCGCCCGATCACCAACGCCCAGGCGCATCAGTACGGGCTCGATACCCAGGTGCTGTCCCGGCTCGTGTCCGAGGCGGTGCTCGACAACCAGGCTCGCGCCATGGGCCTGTCGATCTCGCAGGCGCAGATCGCCAAGGCGATCACCGCCGATCCGAGCTTCGCCGGTCCGAACGGCCAGTTCGACAAGGCACGCTTCCAGGAGCTCCTCAGCGAGAACGGAATGACGGAGCAGAGCTTCGTGCGCGACCAGCGGGCCACCTATCTGCGCCAGGAGCTGGTGCAGGGTCTCGTCGGCGGGCTCACCGTGCCGGACGCGGCGCTGGACGCCATGCATCGACTTCAGGGCGAGACGCGGAGCATCGACTACTTCACCCTCGCCGCCTCCGCCGTCGAACCGATCCCGGCGCCGGACGAAGCGGCGCTCAAGAGCTTTTTCGACGACCGGGCATCCGCCTTCAAGGCCCCCGAATACCGCAAGCTCGTGATCCTGCCCATCCTGCCGGCGACGCTCGCCAAGCCGGACGCCGTGCCCGAGAGCGACGTCCAGGGTCTGTACGACTCCGTGAAGGGCCAGCGCTTCACCACCCCCGAAGCCCGCACGCTGCAGCAGATCGTTTTCCCCAACGAGACGGAAGCCGCTGCCGCGGCGCAGATCCTGAAGGCGGGCAAGAGCTTTGTCGATCTCGCCGCCGAGCGGCACCTGACCGACAAGGACATCGACCTCGGCCGCGTGACCAAGGCCGGACTGTTCGATAAGGGGGTCGCCGATGCCGCTTTCGCCCTTCCGGAGGGCGGCACCAGCGACGCGGTGAAGACGGCGTTCGGCGGCACGCTTGTCCATGTCGCCAAGATCGAGCCGGCCGTGGTCAAGCCGCTGGACGAGGTCGCGCCCGCTCTTCGCCTCGAACTGGCAAGCGCCCGCACCGGAGACGCCATCCGCGCAGCGCACGACAAGGTCGAGGAGGCGCGCAGCGCCGGACAAACCCTGACGCAGGCCGCCAAGGCCGCGGGGCTGGAGGTCCGGGCGATCGATGCGGTCGACGCCGCCGGCAACGACAAGGCTGGCCAGCCGGTCGACCTGCCCGACGGCGCAGCGCTGCTGAAAGCCGCCTTCGCCTCCGATGTCGGCGTTGACAACGACACGCTGCGCACGCCGGAGGGCGGCCAGATCTTCTTCGAGGTGGCCGGCATCGAGCCCGCCCGCGCGGAAACCTTCGCCGAGGTCAAGCCGCAGGTCGAGGCGGCCTGGCAGCGCGACGAGGTCACCAGGGGCCTGAGCACGAAGGCTGCGGACCTCGTGAAGGCGATCGACAACGGACAGACGATCGAGGCGGTCGCCGCGGCGCAAGGCAATCTGCCCATCAGCCACGCCGCCGACGTGCGGCGCAGCGGCGGCACGGGACTGACCGCCCCGATGGTGACGGCGGTCTTCGGCGTGCCCATGGACGGGGCGGGGTCCGCCGCGGGTCCGGGCGAAACCCGGATCGTCTTCAAGGTCCTCGGCAGCATCGTCCCGCCGCTCGATCCCGACACGCCGCAGGTGCAGCAGATCAAGACGCAGTACCAGAATGCCTTCGCCGACGAACTCCTCGGCCTTTACCTCAACGATCAGCAGGCGCGGCTCGGGGTCCGCATCAATCCGACGGCCTTCAGTGCCGCCATCGGCAACAGCGGCAGCTGATGGACGCGAGCCAACCCTTCGCGCCCGAGGGAGACTTCGCCCGGCGCTATGAGGCGGGTCAGCCGGTTCTCCTGTCGACGCTGCTCGTGGCCGATCTCGAGACGCCCGTCTCGGCCTACCTGAAGCTCGCGCGCGGGCGGGCGGGCAACATCTTCCTGCTTGAATCGGTCGAGGGCGGCGCGACGAGCGCCCGAGCCAGGTGCGGTTCCACCCCTGCGTCGGCACGCCGCTCGATGCCCTGCGGGCGCTGCTGGCCGAGTCGGCCGTCCCGAGCGAGCCGGGGCTGCCGCCCATGGCGGCGGGGGTGTTCGGCTATCTCGGCTACGACATGGTGCGGCACATGGAGCGGCTCGCCCCAGCCAAGCCCGATCCGATCGGCGTGCCGGACGCGGTGATGATCCGCCCGACCCTCATGGTCATCTTCGACGCCGTGCGGGACGAGATGTGGGTGATCACGCCCGTCCGTCCCCGGCCCGGCGTATCCGCCCGGGTCGCTCATGCGGCGGCGCTCGACCGCCTGGATGCCGTGGTGAGCGTGCTCGAAGGTCCGCTGACCCACAAGGGCGCGTCAGCCGATCCACATCTGCTGGCGGACGAGCCTCGCTCCAATACGGGCTCCCCGGCCTATCTCGCCATGGTGGAGCGCGCGAAGGAATACATCCGCGCCGGCGACATCTTCCAGGTGGTGCTGAGCCAACGCTACTCCGCGCCCTTCGCGCTCGAGCCTTTCGCGCTCTACCGAGCGCTGCGGCGGATCAACCCAGCCCCGTTCCTGTGCTTCCTCGATTTCGGCGCCTTCCAGATCTGCTGCTCCAGCCCGGAGATCCTGGTTCGCGTGCGGGAGGGCGAGGTCACGATCCGGCCCATCGCCGGCACGCGCCGGCGCGGCGACACGCCGGAGGCCGACCGCGCCCTGGAAGCCGAGCTGCTGGCCGACCCGAAGGAGAGGTCCGAGCACCTCATGCTGCTCGACCTCGGCCGCAACGACGTGGGGCGGGTGGCCTCGGTCGGCACGGTGACCGTCACCGACAGCTTCTTCGTCGAGCGCTACAGCCACGTGATGCACATTGTCTCCAACGTGGTGGGGCGGCTCGACCCGCGGCACGACACGATCGCCGCGCTCGCGGCGGGCTTCCCCGCCGGGACGGTGTCGGGCGCCCCCAAGGTGCGGGCCATGGAGATCATCGACGAGCTGGAAAAGGAGAAGCGCGGCATCTACGGCGGCTGCATCGGCTATTTCGGCGCGGGCGGCGAGATGGACACCTGCATCGTGCTGCGGACGTCGGTGATCAAGGACGGGGTCATGCACGTCCAGGCCGGCGCCGGCATCGTCTACGATTCCGTGCCGGACTCGGAAGATGCCGAATGCGCCAACAAGGCCCGCGCCCTGGTGAGGGCGGCGGAGGAGGCGGTGCGCTTTGCGAGTTCGGCCAAGCGGGGCCAGTAGTGTCAGGCGGGTTGACGGAGGACGACATCCGGCGTCGCCGGTCCGCCCGGCGGTTCAATGAGCATGTCAAGCTCTGGGCGACGTTCCAGAACAACGTCGCGGTGACGATCCTCGCCGGGGCGGTGGTCATCCCCTGGGTGAACGCGACGGCGCCCGGCGCCCCGTTCCACTGGGGTTGGAGTTTGTCGGCGCTCGGCTTACATCTGTTGGCGCAACTGGAACTGCGCACCCTCAAGAGCGAGGATTGAGCCGATGACCCCCTGGTTCGCCTTCGGAGTGCCGGTCGTGGCCCTGGCCGTCGGGGTGATCGGCTACCTCGTGATCCAGCTGCAATCGCGCGCCTTCGACCGACGACACCCGCAGCCGGCGACCGTCGTGGCCGAGCAGCGCGCTCAGGGCGCGAACACCCGCAGCCCCTGACGGCGGAGCGCCGGCCAGGGCTTACCGCCCCTCCGGCAGATCGAGCCTGTAGAGATCGTGGCCGATCGCGAAAGCGGTCACCCCGCCCGCCGCCCGCGGCACGAACCGGATCTTGTTTGTGGCAAGGCCCATGCGTACGCGGTGCCAGCTCGCCCCGCCGTCGACCGTTTCGAAGCCGCCATCCGCGCCGCCCACCCAGCCGTGCGTCTCGCTGACGAAGGCGATGCCGTAGGGGATCCAGCCGTGATCGGTGGTCACGGGCAGCAGCTTCCAGTGCTCGCCGCCGTCGACCGTCTTGGCGACGGCGCCGCGCGCCTGGTTGGCCGGGGCGTTGTAGCTCATGATCGTGGCATAGCCGACCTGCCGGCTGGGGAAGGCCAGCTTCCAGTTGTTGTCGCCCGCCCGCGCGCTGTCGAACACGGCGCGCCAGGTCCTACCGCCATCGGTCGTCTTCAGGATGCGGGCGTGGGCGCGGTCCTCGTCGGCCTCGCTTGCGCCCGCGATGAAGCCGGTCTGCGCATCGAGGAAACGGATGTCGAGGATCATGCCGGTGACCGCGCTCATGTCGCGGGCGCGGAAGGTCCGGCCGCCGTCGAGCGACTCCAGCATCCCCGCAGGCCCGCCGACGCGGCCGCCCGCGCGCACGGCCAGCACGGTCCCGTCGGGGCTCTTCTGGATGTCGAGCGCGCAGAGTCCGGTGACGGCCGGCCCGTCGACCGGTCTGACCGGCTCCCAATGGGTGCCACCGTCGTGGGTGACGTAAAGGGGCTGCGGGTCCGTGACGTCGGGAAAGTAGCCGGGCCCGACATTGCCGAGATAGCCCGTGCGGTCGTCGACGAAATCCAGCGTCCGGACGTAGGTGCCGGGATGGTGCCACACCTCCCGCCAGTGCCCCCCCGCATCGTCGGACCGATACACCCGCCCCGTCCCGTTGCCGTAATAGCCTACCGTCGGGCTCGGAAAAGCGATCGCGTCCTGCTTGTTGTTGAGCGTGTAGGGGACCGTCGGCACCGCCGTCCACAGCTCCTCGGCGGGGGCGTGCTGGGCGAGACCGGCCAGAACGAGGACGAGGACAAGGACCGGAAACGGCGAGCGCATGGCGCGATCTCACGAGAACTGGACGCTCGCGGAACCGCCTGCAAGGCCGGAAGGTTCGATGCGCATCATGCCTCAGCCCCGCGCCCGAGCCCTTGCCGCCCTGCTCCTGTCGGCAATGCTGCTGTGCCCGACCCTGGTCCGGGCGCAGGACAGCGACGACGGGCCGGCCTACGGGCCGGAGTTGCAAGGCTATGATTACCCCTACCCCGTCGAGACCTACGCCTTCACCTCCCAGCGGCAACAGCTGGCGATGCGCTATATCGACGTGAGGCCGGACCACCCGAATGGGCGGGTCGCGGTTCTGCTGCATGGAAAGAATTTCTGTGCGGCCACATGGGAGGGCACCATCGCGGTGCTCGCGATCCGCGGTTTCAGGGTGATCGCGCCGGACCAGATCGGCTTTTGCAAGTCAAGCAAGCCGCAGGCCTACCAGTTCACGTTCCGGCAGCTCGCCGCCAACACCCACGACCTCCTGACCTCTCTCGGCATCGATAGGGCGGTGATCATCGGTCACTCCACCGGCGGCATGCTGGCGGCGCGCTATGCCCTCACCTACCCGGCCGCGACCGAGCAGCTCGTCCTCGTCGACCCGGTCGGACTGGAGGACTGGACGGCGAAGGGCGTCCCGCCGATCGGGATCGACCAGTGGTACGAGCGGGAGCTCAAGACGACGGCCACATCCATCCGGGCCTACGAGCAGGCGACCTATTATGCCGGGCAGTGGGAGCCGCGCTATGAGCCGGCCGTTCAGATGCTGGCTGGCCTGTATCGTGGGGCGGGACGTTCCGCGGTCGCCTGGGACTCGGCGCTCCTCTACGACATGATCATGACGCAGCCGGTCGTCTATCAGCTGCCGCAGATTGCCGTGCCGACGCTTCTCATGATCGGCGACAAGGACATCACCGCCATCGGCCGTGATTTCGCCCCGGCGGCCGTGCGCCCAACGCTCGGCCACTACCCCGAACTCGGTCGCGCGGCGGCGGCCTCCATCCCGGGCAGCAGGCTGGTCGAGTTCCCCACCCTCGGCCACGCCCCGCAGATGCAGGACCCCGCCCGCTTCCACGCCGCCCTGCTCGACTTCATCGATCGCCGGTGATCCAGCGACGCCGCCGGCGACGACCCGTGGGTCTCCTTATTTCGGCTGGAACGTATGCTCCGGGCCCGGAAACACGCGAGCGCCCACGTCGCGCGCATAGGCCTCCACGGCCGCGGCGATCGCCTGTCCGGTCTCGGCGTAGCGCCGAGCGAATTTCGGCGTGAAGTCGGTGAACAGGCCGACGAGGTCGTCGGTCACGAGAACCTGGCCGTCGCAGGCGGCCGAGGCGCCGATGCCGATCGTGGGAATGGAGAGTTCCGCCGTGATCGCCCGGGCCAGCGGCTCCACCGTCCCCTCGATCACGACGGCGAAGGCCCCCGCCTCGGTCACCGCCTGCGCGTCGGCGCGCAACCGGGCGGCGGCCGTCTCGTCTCGCCCCTGCACGCGGAAGCCGCCCAGGGCGTTCACCGATTGTGGGGTCAGGCCCACATGGGCGAAGACGGGCACGCCGCGGGCGGTCAGGAACGCGATCGTCTCGGCCATTTCGGCGCCGCCCTCGAGCTTGACCGCCCCGCAGCCCGTCTCGGCCATGATGCGGGCCGCCGTCCGGAACGCCTGGGTCGGCGACTCCCCATAGGAGCCGAAAGGCAGGTCGACGGCGACGCAGGCCCGGTTCGTTCCGCGCATGACGGCCTGCCCGTGCGCGATCATCATCTCGACCGTGACTCCCAGCGTGGTCGGCAGCCCATAGAGCACCATGCCGAGCGAGTCGCCGACGAGGATGAGGTCGCAGTGGGGATCAAGGAGCCGGGCGACGGGAGTCGAATAGGCCGTCAGCATGACGAGGGGCGCGCGTCCCTTGCGCGCCCTGATCTCGCGCGGCGTGATCCGCCGCGAGCGGGGCTCCGCACTCATGCCGCGTGGCCCTCGGCAGCGAGCAGGGCAGCCAGGATGGCTTCGCGTTCGGCATCGAGCGAAGCCGTCGAGACGGCGTGCCCGGCCCGGGCGTACCAGTAGCGTGCGTTCGAAGCGTCGCCTTCCTTACGGTGCAGATAGGCATGCACCCAGGCCGCGTCCTGCCCCGCCTCGTCCGGGGCCACCACTTCATGGGCCCGTGCCCAGTCGCCCTTCGAATCCCACCACAACGCGGCCAGCGGACGGGAAAGGCCGACCGGTGGCGTCTCGGCCGCGAGCGAAGCCCCGAAGTCGGCTGTGTTCATCGGTGCTGTCCTCCCCATGCGCGGCTGATGTGGCCCGTTGCCGTTCGGCGCGCAAGACGGATGTCAGGCGAACAGGCGGGCGGCTTCCCGCTGGTGGGCCATCAGCCTGGCGAGGTCGATGCCGATGGGCTGGCCGTCCTCGACGCGCCAGCGGCCGCCGACCATGACGCGGTCCGCGCGCGTCGCGCCGCAGAGCACGAGCGCCGCAACCGGATCATGCGCGCCGGCGAAGCGCGGCTCGTCCAGCGTGAACAGGGCGAGGTCGGCCTGAAGGCCCGGCGCGATCCGACCGATATCGTCACGGTTGAGGCAGCGGGCCGAGCCTTCGGTCGCCCACCGGATCACATCCTGATGGGTGACCGCCTCGGCGCCGTAGCGCAACCGTCCGATCATCAGCGCGTGCCGCAGCGCCTCCATGAGATTGGACGCGTCGTTAGATGCCGAGCCGTCGACGCCGAGGCCAACGGGCGCGCCTGCGGCTTCGAGTTCCTTCGTCCGGCAGATGCCGGAGGCCAGGACCATGTTGGAGGCCGCGCAGTGACACACGCCGACGCCGTGCTGCCCGAGCCGCCCGATCTCGGCCTCGTTGAAGTGAATGCCATGCGCGAGCCAGACGCGGCTGTCGAGCCAGCCCGTCTCTTCGAGGAAGTCGACGGGTCGGCATCGGTAGAGATCGAGGCAGAACCGTTCCTCGTCAGCCGTCTCGCACAGATGGGTGTGCAGCGGGCAGTCGAAGCGCCGGGCGAGCTCGGCCGTCTTCACCATCAGGGACTTGGTGACCGAGAACGGGGAACAGGGCGCGAGCGCGATCTGGGTCATGGCGCCGGGCGCACGGTCATGGAACAGGCTGAGCACGCGCTCGCTGTCGGCCAGGATCTCGTCCTCGTCCTGCACGACACTGTCCGGCGGCAGGCCTCCGTCCTTGCGCGACAGGTTCATCGAGCCGCGCGAGATCGTCATCCGCAAGCCCAGCTCCCGCGCTGCCTCGACCTCGAGGTCGACGGCGGCCTCCAGTCCCTTGGGGTACAGGTAGTGGTGGTCGGCCGCCGTCGTGCACCCCGACAGGAGCAGTTCGACCAGCGCGATGCGCACGGCGGAGCGGAACGCCTCGGGCGTCATTCGCGCCCAGATGGGGTAGAGCGAGGTCAGCCAGGGAAAGAGCGGCTTGTTGATCGCGGCAGGGTGCGCCCGCGTCAGGGTTTGGAAGAAATGGTGATGCGTGTTGACGAGCCCCGGCAGGACCACGTGACGGCCTGCGGGGAACACGGCATCCACCGGCCGGGACGGCTCGCGGCCGGCCCCGACGAATTCGTCGATGACGGCGCCCTGGACCACGATGCCGCGCTCGGCCCCGGGCGCCACAATGGCGAGCGGGTCCTTGATCCAGAGACGCGGCGCGGCGGCATCATCGACCATTCGGCTGGTTTCCCTCTTTTGCTCACGACCGGCGCCGGCTAGCCGTTCAACGGGCTGCCGGCGTCCAGATCGGCCTCTACCATTCCCCCGTGTTCTTCATCGAGAGCCACGGCTCGGCCGGCGCCTTGGGCCCGCCCTTCTGGAGGAGCTCCAGCGAGATGTTGTCCGGCGTCCGCACGAAGGCCATGTGGCCATCGCGCGGGGGCCGGTTGATCGTGATCCCCGCCTTCATCAGGCGCTCGCAGAGCGCATAGATGTCGTCGACCTCGTAGGCGAGATGCCCGAAGTTGCGGCCCCCGCCGTAGCTTTCCGGATCCCAATTGTGGGTGAGCTCGACGAGGGGAGCCTGGTTCGTCTGTCCGGCGATCACGTCGTCGCTGGCCGCCAGGAAGATCAGGCTGAAGCGGCCCTTCTCGTTGTCGATCCGGCGAACTTCCGTCA
>CAXTVD010000149.1:0-9612 GCA_964247575.1 uncultured Lichenihabitans sp. | reverse complement strand
GCGTCTACACCTATTTCGGCCATTCCGCGATCATCGGCTTCGACGGCCGCACGCTCGGCGAGACGGGACCCGAGGAGATGGGCATCCAGTACGCCCAGTTGTCGAAGTTCCTCATCCGCGATGCCCGCAAGCACGGCCAGTCCGAAAACCACCTCTTCAAGCTCGTCCACCGCGGCTACACCGGGATGATCAATTCCGGCGATGGCGACAAGGGCGTGGCGGCCTGTCCCTACGACTTCTACTCCAAGTGGATCGCCGACCCGGAGGCCACCCGCGAGATGGTCGAGAAGATGACCCGCGACACCGTCGGCACCGAGGAGGCTCCGATCGAGGGCATTCCGAACAAGAAGACCGCCGCGCACCGTTAGGCCGAAGGAGGGCCGGATTTCCGGAGCGATCCGGCCCTCTCCTGGACGGCAGGACCGGGACGCCTCCGGCGCCCTGAGGGGCCCCGCCTCGATCCCTCACGCGCAGGAGGTCACCCGCGATGCTTGTGGTGGAACGCATCCTCGGCAGCCGGCTCGATCCCGCGCTGGCTGGCCGTCTGCACGACCTCGAGCATCACGGCCGCGTCGACCGGCTCACGCTGTCGGCCGACGACCTCGCGCGGCAACGCTTGCGGACGATCTCGGCGCAGGGCGAAGATGTCTCGATCGCCTTGCCGCAGAGCCAAACCCTCTACGACGGCGCCGTTCTTCTGCTCGAGCAGGATCGGGCTCTCGTCGTGCAACTGAGCGCCCAGCACTGGCTGCGCCTGCAGCCCCGCTCGATCGCCGACGCGGTCGAACTCGGCTTTCAGGCCGGCAACCTGCATTGGCGCGTCCGCTTCCAGGGCGAGGCCCTGCTGGTGGCGCTCGAAGCGCCCACGGACAGCTATCTCGATCGGATCGGCCCGCTGCTGGCCGGCCGCCGGGTCACGTCCTCGGTGATCTCGGAGGAGTGATGCGAGGCTACGCTTATCGGCGCGGCGAGCCCGCCTACCGCCGCGCGATGCGGAAGTAGAGTTCCGACAGGCGGCTCGGAAGCTCGTCGAGACGGCGCACCGGCATGTGGTTGGCGCGGCCGAACACGGCGGCTCCCGCCCCCTGCTCGGAGGGGTCGAGCGTGATGCCGAACACGTCGATGCCGCGGTGATGCAGGCCGAGCACGGCGCGCCGCGCATCCTCCACGAGTTCGGCCGGGTCGGCCACGTCGATGTCGGACGGCGCGCCGTCGGTCAGGGCGATCACGATGCGCCGGGTGGCCGCAATCCCGCCAAGTTCGGCGCCGGCGTGGCGCAGCACCCCGCCGAGCCGTGTCGAGTAGCCCGGCTCCAGCCCGGCGAGCCGGGCCCGGGCCTCGTCGTCGAAGGCCCGGTCGAAATCCTTGACGCGGGCGACCCGCACCTCGTCGCGTCCGTTGGACGAGAAGGCGCGGAGCGCAAAATGGTCGCCGAGCGATCCCATGGCCTCGGCCAGGGCCGCCACCGCCAGCTTCTCGACCGCCAGCACCGGGGCGTTCGCCGCGGGCGCATGATCGCGCGTCGACTCGGAGGTGTCGATCAGCACCAGCACGGCGAGATCCCGGCTCCGCAGCACCTTGCGCGTGTGGATGCGGTCTTCCGGAAGCTCGCCGCCGCGCAGCGCCGTCACGGCATCGATGACGGCATCGACGTCGAGATCCAGCCCGTCCGGCTGTCGTCGCAGCCGCGCCGGCCGCCCGATGCGGGCGTTGCGGACAAGCCGCTCGATGCGGCGCTTCAGGCCGGGGTCGCGGGCCAGCGCCTCGTTCACCGCGACGGGGGAGCCGTGCGGTGTTTCGATCTCGCGGACGGTCACCCAGTCCGGTCGCTCCAGGCCGGCCGCCCGGTCCCACTCGGGGTAGCGCGCGACGGCTAGGCCCCGCTCGCCGGGCTCGACCGGACGGGCGCGCCCGGCCCCTTCCTCGGGCGCGGACTCGTTCTGCGTCGCCGCGTCGGCCGCCTCCTCGGGACTGCGCTCGATGCGCGCCGACTGCACGGCGACCTCGATGTCCTGCAGCGCAGCGCCCGCGGGCGGCGGGGGCAGCGTCCAGAGACCCAGATTGTCGTCGCGGTAGGCGGGCTCGACCACATGCTGCTTGGCGTCGAACTGGATCCGCATCTGCCCGATGTCGTTGCCGAGCAGGCCGCCGATGCGCCGCGACAAGGCGGGATCGCTCCAGTCGGGTTCCGCTGCCAGCAGGGCGCGCCCCTTCTCGACGATGCCGTCGGGATCGGCGTGGTCGGGGTCGAACAGGGCCCGGGCGAGCCGGGCCAGGATCATCGGCGCGGTCTTGAGGTGCGAGGGCTCGACGGTGTGATAGGGCGCCCAGAGCGCGCGCAGGCCGGGAAACCGACGCATCGCGAGCGCCTCGATCCGGGCATCCTCGATGAGCCCGACGAGCACGATCTGCACCGGCTTCAGCCGGCCCGGATCGAGGGGCGGACCGCCGAAGGCGAGGTGGGCGGAAGCATGCGCCGCGCTCGCTCGGTACAGAGCGGGCGCGTCGGGGCGGGCGACGCCCCGGAGCACGTCGGGAAGCAGGATGATCCCGGAGGAGACGGCCGTGCGGCGCGGTCCCTGGTCCGGGCCGGCCGGCAGCTCGCGCAGGGGATAGGGCTTGCCCCAGAGCGCCGCCACATAGGCGCGCAACTGCCCCTGGAGGCGGGAGAAGGTGACCTGTCCCCCGAGCCGGTCGAGTACGCGCCGCGCCTCGACCGAGTCGAGGGCGAAGAAGTCGCGCCGCTTGGTCCGGTCGGCCGTCCGGAGCCCCGCCGCGACGAACTCTTCGAAATGGTCCGGCCCGCAGCGGTCGAGAACGAGGCCGCTCGCGCCCGCCAGCACCTCGACGCAGTCCGCCGCCTCTGCAGCGAGGCGCACGAGACTGCGCCACCAGGCCTCTTCCGCCGAGGCGTCGGCGGCGAAGCGGGCGTCGAGATCGAGGCGGGCCTGCAGGCTCGACCGGACCGCCGACGAGCCCGCGCGACGGCAGATCTCGGCGGCGGCGCCCGCCGTCCGGGCCAGCCGGTCGAGCGTCCGCGGGCCCGGCTTCGTCCGGGCCGTGATCCGGAACATCGCATTGAGCGCGATCGGGCCGGCATTGACGTTGGCGAGGGTCAGCAGGGCGGCGGCCCAGCGGTCCACCGCGCCGGCATCGGCGCGATCGTGGCGCGTTCTTGCCGCCGCAAACGCGCCCTGCAGGATCGGGCGCCGGCGCGCCATGGCGTCCAGCCGATCGAGGGGGCGTCCCTCCCGCTCCGGGGTCGCGGGGGCACGCACCACGGCGAGGCTTGTCAAGGGAGGCAGGCCGCGATGGCCGCCGTGAGCGCGATGCGGACGTCACGGTCGTCGGTGATCGGGAGCACGATGCCCGACTGCATCGCGGCCGCGACCGGTACGCCGTTGCCGATCAGGCGGGCCGTGTGGATCAGCATGCGGGTCGAGGCGCCCTCGTCGAGGCCATGGCCCTGGAGGTTGCGCGACCGCTCGCCGACCGAGACCAGCAGCGAGGCCAGCTCCGGCTCGGCCCGGGCCTCCTGCCGGATGATCTCGCTCTCGACCGCCGGGGGCGGGTAGGTGAACTCGATGGCGACGAAGCGCTGCTTGGTCGATTCCTTGAGGTCCTTGACGGCGCTCTGGTAGCCCGGATTGTAGGAGATCGTCAGCTGGAAGTCCGGATGGGCCGGCAGGAGTTCGTTGCGCTTGTCGAGGGGCAGGACGCGCCGGGCATCGGTCAGCGGATGGATCACCACTGTCGTGTCCTGCCGCGCCTCCACGATCTCGTCGAGATAGCAGATGGCGCCTTCCCGCACCGCCAGGGTGAGCGGCCCGTCGTGCCAGACCGTGCCTTCGGGGGCGAGCAGGAAGCGGCCGGCGAGATCGGCGGCGGTCATGTCCTCGTGGGCCGCGACGGTGACCAGCGGCCGGTCGAGCCGCCAGGCCATGTGCTCGATGAAGCGCGTCTTGCCGCAGCCGGTGGGGCCCTTGAGCATCACCGGCAGCCGGTCCTTGTAGGCTGCCTCGAAGAGCGCGATCTCCGCGCCCGCCGCACGATAATAGGGCTCCGCTCTGATCCTGTAGGCGTCCATCGTCCCTTCGGCTTCCCCGTGGCGGCTCGCTTCACAAGCAAGAACCATACAATCCTCTTCCACTGTGCCGACGAGGAAAGCTCAGTGTTCGCGCTTATCCGGCCGGCCGGGGATCCGGCTCAGCACGGCCCGTTCGCCCAGGAGGCCGCGGGGCCGCACCACGAGCATGGCCGCCAGCGTGACGCCGATGCCGACGAGCTGCAGGGCGGCGGCGCGGGCCTCCCACTCGGCGGGGAGGAAGGCTCCGATGGCGGCCCCCGAAGCGCTCCACAGGCCCCATACGACCAGCGCGCCCAGGACGACGCCTGCATTGTTGCCGGCACCGCCCAGGATCAGCATCGTCCAGACCTGGAAGGTCAGGGCCGGCAGGTAGTCGTCGGGCGCGATGAAGCCGATGGCATGCGCCTGCACGGCGCCCCCCAGCCCCATGAGCGCGCCCCCGAGCGCGAAAGCCTGCAGCCGGAAGCCGGTCGGGTTCTTTCCGAGGGACGCCGCCGCGGCTTCGTTGTCGCGGATCGCGCGGAGCACACGGCCCCACGGACTGGCGGCGAGGCGTTGCAGCGCGACGAAGACCCCGCCCGTCAGGGCGGCGGTCAGCGCGAAGCTCGCCAGCGCGAAGGGGACCGGCCGATCCGCCATGGCGCCGAACGGCCGCGGAATGAAGCCGATGCCGAAGGGGCCGCCCGTGAGCGCCGTCGCGTTGAGACAAACCAGCTGCACGGTGACCGCGACGCCGAAGGTGGCGATCGCCAGATAGTCGGAGCGCAGCCGGATCGTCAGGGCGCCGACCGCGGCCGAGGCGGCCGCCGTCGCCAGCATCGCGGCGGCCCAGCCGGCCGCGATCGGCAGGCCGAGGCCGCCGAGATGCGCCTCTCCGGGGGGCGTCGTCAGCAGGGCCGAGACATAGGCGCCGATCGCCACGAACCCCGCGACCCCGACATTGAACAGGCCGGTCTGCCCCCATTGCACGTTCAGCCCGAGTGCGATCAGCGCATAGGCCAACGCGGTGCTGCCGAAGAAGGCGAGATAGCCGAGCAGATCGAGCATCAGGCGCGCGAGCCGAACAGGCCGGTCGGCCGCACCAGCAGCACCGCGATGAGGATCGCGAAGGCGACCGCCCCTCTCCACGGCGCGCCGACCAGAGCCACGGCGCCGGCTTCCGACAGCCCCACCAGCAATCCGCCGAGGACGGCTCCCGGTACCGAACCGATCCCGCCCAGGATGGCGGCGGCGAACAGGGGCAGCAGCAGGTCGAAGCCCATGGAAGGCCTGATCTGGACCAGCAGCCCGACGACGACTCCGGCGGCGCCGGCGAGCGCGCCGCCGAGCAGCCAGGTGAACCGGATGACACGGTCGACGTCGATGCCCCCGACCCGGGCGAGTTCGGGATTTTCGCTCACGGCGCGCATGGCGCGGCCGGTCGGGGTGCGGGTGAGCAGGAGGTGGACCGCCCCGGCCAGCACGGCGGCCGCAGCGACCACGGCGACCTGGTTCGGTGTCGCGCGAAGTCCGCCGGCCAGCGGCCTCGCAATCTGCAGCGCCCGGCTGAAATAGGCCGGCCGCGACGTGAAAGCCGCTTCGATCAGGCTGCGCAAGGCCAGGGAGGCCCCAAAGCTCGCCATCACCGTCACGATCACCGTGCCCCTGGCCCGCAGCGGCTTGAAGAGCACGGCGTCGAGGCCAAGCGCCAGAAGGCCGGTCAGTGCCAGCCCGACGGGCAGCGCCACCAGGAGGGCGGCCGTGACCGTCAGGGGAGCGAGCGGGGCCTGCGCACGGGTCAGCACCCAGCCGAGCAGGCCGCTCACGAGCAGCGTGAGATAGGCACCCCAGGTGATGAACTCGCCATGGGCGAAATTGGCGAAGCGCAGGATCGAGTAGGTGAGCGTGACGCCGACCGCCCCGAGGCCGATCACCGCGCCCGCCACCAAGCCGTCCACCAGGAACTGTCCCGTCACGGCCGCGACCCCGCCGGCGCGCGGCCGCCGAGATACAAGGCCGCGAGCGCGGCATCGGCGGCAAGGCTGGCGGCGGGGCCTTGATGCCGGTTGCGTCCCTCCACGAGGACCAGCGCCCGGTCCGCGATCCTGAGCGCCGCCCGGACGTTCTGCTCGACCAGCACGATCGCGACCCCGCCATCCCTGATCGCGGCCAGACGCCCGAACACGTCCTCGACCAGCCGCGGGGAGAGCCCGGCCGACGGCTCGTCGAGGAGCAGCACCCGCGGGCTGGCCATCAGCGCGCGGGCGACGGCCAGCATCTGCCTCTGGCCGCCGGACAGCCGGGCGGCCGGCAGGCTCCTCTGCCGCGCGAGGTCGGGAAAAGCCGCATACATGGCGTCCGTCTGGCGCGACGCCTCGTGGCGGCTGGCCAGGCGGTCCCCCGCCAGGCGCAGGTTGTCGCCGACGGACAGGGTCCCGAAGACGTTGTCGGTCTGCGGCACATAGGCGAGACCGAGCGCGAGGCGCCGATGCGCCGGCACCCGGTGCACGGGCGGGCCGTCGAGCACGATGCGACCTTCCGTCAGCGGCACCAGCCCGGCCACGGCCTTGATGGCGGTGCTCTTCCCCGCCCCGTTTGGACCGAGCACGGCGAGCAACTCGCCCGGGGCGACCGCGAAGGTGACGCCGTTCACGATGGGCAGGTCCGGCTCGTAACCGGCGACGATGTCGTGCACGACCAGGAGCGGAGCCGGCTCGGACGCGATCAAGCGGCCTGCCCAAGATAGGCTTCGACCACGGCGGGATCGGCGACCACCTGGGCGGGCGAGCCCTCGGCCAGCAGCCGACCCTGGGCCATCACCACGACGCGGGAGCAGAGCCGGGCCACCATGTCCATGTTGTGCTCGATCAGAAGGATGGTCACGCCGCGGGACCGGATGGCGTCGATCCGGTCGATGATGAGGTCGAGCAGCGTCGGGTTGACGCCGGCTGCCGGCTCGTCGAGCAGCAGCAGCGAGGGTGCGCCGATCAGCACGCGGGCAAGTTCCAGCAGCTTGCGCTGGCCACCGGACAGGACCCTCGCCGGTTCGCGGGCGAGCCGGGCGAGCGTCACGAAATCGAGCAGGGCCATGGCGCGCTCATAGAGTTCGGCCTCCTGCCGCCGGACGGTGCCGGGCCGGAGCCAGTTGGCGAGGATCGTCTCGCCGCGCTGGCCCTTGGCGCCGAGCATCACGTTCTCGATCACGCTCATGGCGCCGAAGGGCTTCGGAATCTGGAAGGTGCGGCCGAGCCCGCGCAAGGCCCGTCGGTGCGCGGGCCACGACTGGATCGCCTCGCCCTCGAACAGGATTTGCCCCGCGGACAGGCGCTGGCTGCCGGCCAGGCAGTCGAACATCGTCGTCTTGCCGGCCCCGTTCGGGCCGATCAGGCCGACGATCTCGCCGGGGTGGATCGCGAACGACAGGCCATCGACGGCGGCCACGCCGCCGAAGCGCTTGACAACCGCCTCGGCGCGGAGAAGCGCATCCCGGCTCACCCGTTCCACCCCTGGCCCATCCTCGTCCTCGATGCCTGCGGCTTGACCTTTGCCTCGTGGCGGGACCTTATGCCACCGCCAATTCGAGGCAAGGACGATGCCGCCGTGGGCGAGGCCGGGGACGACCACTTCGAGCTCTACGACCTCAGGGTGGAGATGATCTGCCCCGAGGGTGCGCCGATCCGTTGCGGCGCCAGGCCGGGCGATCACTTCGAGCTCCGCGGCGAGATGCTCACATTGCCGGACGGGCAGGGCGTCTCGCTCTATTCGCTGGCCGCGGTGCTGCCGCTGCTCGCGGCCAAGCAGCGACCGACCAACCCGAACGACTGGATGACGACCGACGCCGAGATCGCCTGTCCGGACCCGAACTGCGGCAGCCGGATGCGGATCAGCCGCCTGGGCCTGCGTCGCTTCAGCCATGCCGCGACCACCGCCGTGCCGCTCCCGGGCCGATGATGGAGACGATCGAGCCGCGGCCCGGCTATTTGATGTCGCGCGTTATCCGGGGCAACTGGCAGCTCGCGGGCGGACATGGGTCCGTGACCCCCGAGGCCGCGCTCGACGCCCTGCAGGCCGCCTTCGACGCCGGGCTCACGACCTTCGACTGCGCCGACATCTATACGGGCGTGGAAGCGCTGATCGGGGCCTTTCGCGCCCGGCTGGTCGCCATGCGAGGCGCCGAGGCGGCAAGGCGGCTCCGGGTGCACACCAAGCTCGTGCCCGACCTCGACCGGCTCGCCGGCCTCGACAAGAGCTACCTCGAAGGCATCGTCGACCAGTCGCTGCGGCGGCTGGGGGTCGACCAGCTCGACCTCGTCCAGTTCCACTGGTGGGACCTCGCCGTGCCGGGCGCCGTGCAAGCCATGCTCTGGCTCGACGAGATCGCCCGGGCCGGCAAGATCCGTTTCGTCGGGGCGACCAACTTCGACACCGCCCACACCCGCGCGATCCTGGATGCGGGTGTGCCGCTCTTCTCCATGCAGACGCAGTACTCGCTGCTCGACACGCGGCCCGACCACGCGCTGGCGGCGGCGTGCCGGGCGCGGGGCGTCCTGCTGCTGTGCTACGGGACGGTCGCGGGCGGGTTCCTCGGGGACCGCTGGCTCGCGGCGCCCGAGCCCCAGGCGCCGCTCGAGAACCGCTCGCTGACCAAGTACAAGCTGATCATCGACGACTTCGGCGGCTGGGACCTGTTCCAGGACCTGCTCGCCGCCTGCCGGGCCGTCGCCGACCGGCACGGCACGGACATCGCCTCGGTGGCGAGCCGCTGGGTGCTCGACCGGCCAGGGGTCGCGGCGGTGATCGTCGGTGGCCGGAACGCCGCCCACGCGGCCGCCAATGCGGGCGTCGGAACGCTGCGCCTCACGGAGGAAGACCGCGCGGCGATCGGCGCCGTGCTGGCCCGCCGCAAGGGCCCGAACGGGGACAGCTACGCGCTCGAACGCGACCGCACCGGCCGGCACGGCGCCATCATGAAGTACAACCTGAACGCCACCCCCCATCGAGGATCGACATGATCAAGCTTCTGTCCGGGACCGCCGTCGCGGCCCTCATCGGCGCGGCGGCGCTGCCGGCCCAAGCGGCCGATTGCACCATTACGGTCGGGATGGTCATGGAACTGACCGGTCCGGCCGGCGAATACGGGCAGGCCGGCGCCAAGTCGGTCGACATGGCGTTCCGGGACATCAACGCGGCCGGGGGCGCCCAGGGCTGCACCTTGAAGACCGACACGCGCGACAGCCATAGCGTCGGGACGGTCGCGGTCGATGCCGCGACCCAGCTCGTGCAGGTCGAGCACGTGCCGGTCATCATCGGCGGCATCATCTCCTCCGTGACGATCCCGATCCTGACGGCGGTCACGGCGCCCGCCAAGGTCGTTCAGGTTTCTCCCGCCTCGTCCTCGCCGACGCTGACCGAGCTTGGCAAGGCGGGCAAGACGAACGGCATCTTCTTCCGCACGATCACCTCGGACGCCCTGCAGGGCGTCGCCGCCGCCCGCTACGCGATCGATCAGGGCTTCAAGACGATCGCCATCATCAACGTGAACAACG
>CAXTVD010000148.1:0-9656 GCA_964247575.1 uncultured Lichenihabitans sp. | reverse complement strand
GCGCGGCGATGGCTGACGCGCCGCCCGGCGGGGCGCCCACCCGCGACATCGTGCTGCTCGTCGACGACACGCCGGACACGCTGGCCATGCTGACCGATGCGCTGGAGCAGGCTGGCTACACCGCGCTGGTCGCCACGGGGGGAGCGGCCGCGCTGGCCGTCTGCGCACGCGTGACGCCCGATGTGATCCTCCTCGACGCCGTGATGCCGGACATCGATGGGTTCGAGACCTGCCGGCGCCTCAAGGGCGATAGCGCGGTCGCCCACGTGCCCGTCATCTTCATGACGGCGCTCACCGAGACCGAGCACATCGTCCAGGGCTTTGCGGCCGGCGGGGTCGACTATGTCACCAAGCCCATCGTCCTCGACGAACTGTTCGCCCGCCTCAAGGCTCACCTGACCAATGCGCGGGCGGCCCAGAGCGCCCGGCTCGCGCTCGACACCGGCGGGCGGTATCTGCTCGCGGTCGACAGGTCCGGCGCGCTGCGCTGGGCAAGCCCGCAGGCGAGCCGCCTGCTCGCGGCGAGCGCGCCGGCCGCGCCGGCCGCGCCGGCCGCGCCGGATGCAGGCGTGAGCTTGCCCCAGGCGGCCGGGCCGGCGATCATGGCCGCCATGGCCGGGAGCGGACCGGCGAGTTTCGCGCTGCCCATGCCCGTCGAGACGACCTACTGGCTCGAACTGACCGCGGTCGGGCCGGTCGGGGCAGGCGAGTTCCTGTTCCAGATTGCCAGCCGGCAGGCCGGTCGCGACGAGGACCTGCTGCGCCAGCGCTACGGCCTTACGGTGCGGGAAGCCGAGGTTCTTTTCTGGATCGCCCGTGGCAAGTCCAATCGCGACATCGGCGAGATCCTGGCGCTCAGCCCGCGCACGGTGAACAAGCACCTCGAGGGCATCTACACGAAGCTCGGTGTCGAGAACCGGGCCTCGGCCGCCGTGATGGCCGCGCGGGTGCTGGGCGGATAGAGGCGGCCTAAACGGGGCGTGACGACCGGCGGCGGCCCCGCGCGATCAGATCGAGCCAGTTGCGGAACACCGGCAGGCTCGCGTCGCGCCATGTGTCGGCCAGGCCCGCGCGCAGGCTGAGGGTGCGGGGCAGGTCGCGCAGCCCGACGCTCCTCCGGTCGGCGAGGGCGCAGATGCGCAGCGCGTCCAGCGCGACTTCGGTCGCCGCGTCGAAGTAGCCGTGTGGCATCGACGGATAGTCCGCCCGCTCGCCCCGGAGATACCGGGCGACGTCCCGGCGATATTCCTTCGCCAGCGACTCTCCGTCATATTCGGGATGGCCCTGGAAGAAGACGAACAGGCTCTGCCAGTCCTTCACGAAAAGGTCGACGCCCGCCTCCGCCGAGCGGGTGAGCACGGTGTAGCCGTGTGCGGCGAGGTCGGCCTCCCGCAGGTCGTTCCAGCGGGAATGGGAGACCCGCATCGGCCCGTTGGCGCCGGCGAGGAGCGGGTGGTCCGCGACCGGCGTGCAGTCGAACACGCCGGAGCGCTTGGTGGGCAGTCTGTGGCGCGCGATGCCGTCGAGGTGCAGCACGGCGGCATGCGCCGCCAAGCACGACCAGAGCGTCGAGACCGTGTTGCTTTCCGCCCAGTCGACCAGCCGGGTCAGGCTGTCCCAGTACGGCTCGTCCGCCAGCGAGGCCGCGCGTGGCTCGCAGCCGGTGACGATGAGGCCATCCAGTGGGAACCCGTCCAAGCCGGCGTAGTCGGCATAACAGGCGCCGATATGGGCCGCCGCGCTTGGGCCGCGCTCGACGCCCGGCATGGCGAAGCGGTGCAGCCGAACCGTGCGCTCACCGCAGGCCGCCGCGAGCAGGTCGATGAACTGCCGCTCGGTCGCCAGCAGAGCCCCGTCCGGCATGTTGTTGACGAGACCGATCTCGACCACCGCCTGGTCTGCCGCGACGACGCCGCCATGCTTGGCGCCGCTCCCATGAGCCGGGGCGGCGGTGTCGGTCGGCGGGCCGTCGAGCAGCACGGGCATGGCGAACTCCTTCCTACTCGGCGGCGAGACGGTGGACGCTGGACGCCGCTTCGAGGGCCTGGTCGAGATCGGCGAGGATGTCGGCGCTGTGCTCGATCCCTACGCTGAGCCGGATCATCTCGGGCCGGACGCCCGCGCCGAGCTGCTCGGCTTCCGTCATCTGGCGATGCGTGGTCGAGGCGGGATGGCAGGCGAGCGACTTGGCGTCGCCGATGTTGACGAGGCGCTTGAAGAGGCGGAGCGCGTCGTAGAACCGCTTGCCCGCTTCGAGCCCGCCCTTCACGCCGAAGGTCAGCAGCGAGGAGGCCTGGCCGCCAAGGTATTTTTCCGACAGGGCGAAATAGGGACTGTCGGGGAAGCCGGCATAGCTCACCCAGTCCACGCGCGGGTCGCCGCGAAGATACTCGGCCACGGCGCGGCCGTTGGCGACGTGCCGCTCCATCCGCAGCGCCACCGTCTCGATGCCCTGCAGAAGCATGAAGGCGCTCATGGGCGCGAGCACGGCGCCGGTGGTCCGCTGGTAGACGCTGCGGCAGCGGGCGACGAAGGCCGTCCGCCCGAAATGCTCGGCATAGACGAGGCCGTGATAGGACACGTCCGGCTCGCTGAAGGCGGGAAAGCGGGCGGCATGGGCCGCCCAGTCGAAGGAGCCGCCATCGACGACCACCCCTCCCATGGTGGTGCCGTGGCCGCCCATGAATTTGGTCAGGGACTCGACGACGATATCGGCCCCGTAGCGGATGGGCTTGAGCAGGATCGGGGTGGCCACCGTGTTGTCGACGATGAGCGGAACCCCGTGCCGGTGGGCCGCCGCGGCGATGGCTTCGAGATCGACGATGTTGCCGGCGGGATTGCCGATCGTCTCGCAGAAGACGGCCCGGGTCTCCGCATCGATCAGCGCCTCGATGTCCTCCGCCCGGTCGGAGGCGGCGAAGCGGCCCTGGATGCCCTGTCGGGGCAGGATGTGAGCCAACAGCGTGTGCGTCGTCCCGTAGAGCTGGGGCACGGAGACGATGTTGCCGCCATGATCGGCCACGTTGACGAAGGCGTAGTGGAGCGCGGCCTGCCCGGTCGCGACCGCCAGCGCTCCCGCCGCCCCGTGCAGGTCGGCGACGCGGCGCTCCAGCACCGCCACGGTCGGGTTGCTGATGCGGCTGTAGCGGAAGCCCTCGGTCTCGAGGTTGAACAGGGCGGCCCCGTGATCCGCGCTGTCGAAGGCATAGGCGACGTTCTGGTAGATCGGCACCGCCACGGCCTTGGTGGCGGGGTCGTCCGCAAAGCCGCCGTGGATCGCGATGGTTTCGTCTCGCATCGAGCCCGCCTTCCCTTCGTCCCGGTGCCGCGGGCGCCGATCGGCGCAGCGGGCTGTCGCAGAATCGGACACCGGCGCCCGATCCCGGGCCGGCCCGCGAAATCTAGGCCAAGTTTGCCAAGGATCGGTTTAACCGACGCGGAGATTCGCTCAAGCGGCGTGCCGGCCAGGATCACGCTTCCTTAGGGGCGCGATGCGACAACGGCAGCGGCGCGCCAGGCGCCTATTGGGGATGCTGCGACCGGATGACGACGGCAACGGGCAAGACGGGAAGCGCCAATGCGGCGTGGGTGCGCGCGCTCGGCCAGGCGTCCGCCATCGACGCCCAGCCCGAGCGCCTTTTCCCCACCGTCATCGACGAGCTTGCGATCCGGTTCGCCGCGGCCCCCGCGCTGCTGTCGGATCGGGAGTGTTACAGCTTCGAGGATCTTGCGGCGCGCTCGCGGCGCTACTCGCGGTGGGCGCTGAGCCGCGGGCTCGCCCCGGGCGCGACGGTCGCGTTGCTGATGACCAACCGGCCCGACTACCTCGCCGCCTGGATCGGCCTGACCCGGGTCGGCGTCGTAGTGGCGCTGCTCAACACCAATCTCGTCGGCGCGGGCCTCGCCCACTGCATCGGGGTCGCCGCGCCGGCTGAGGCGGTCGTGGAGGACCGGTTGCTGGACGCGTGGCGGAGCGCCGTGCCCCACCTCGGCGCCGTGCCGCCGCTGTGGGTGCTTGGCGGGGGTGACGAGGCCGGTACGGTCTCGCTCGAGCCCGCCCTGGCCTGCGCGAGCGGCGCGCCGCTCGCCCCTTCGGAGTGCCGCCCCCTCACCACGTCGAGCCCCGCGCTCCTCGTCTACACGTCGGGAACGACCGGGCTGCCCAAGGCCGCCCGGGTCAGCCATCACCGCGTGATGATGTGGAGCCACTGGTTCGCGGGCATGATCGAGACCGGCCCCGGCGACCGGATGTACGACTGCCTGCCGCTCTATCACAGCGTCGGCGGCGTCGTGGCGACCGGGGCGCCCCTCGTGAACGGCGGATCGGTCGTCATCGCCGAGCGCTTCTCGGCCCGCAGCTTCTGGGACGAGGTAGTCCGCTGGGATTGTACGCTGGTCCAGTATATCGGCGAGCTCTGCCGCTATCTGCTGCGGTCCGAGCCTGGCCCGGCCGAGACGGCCCATCGCCTGCGCCTCGCCTGCGGCAACGGCCTGCGCGCCGATGTGTGGGAGCCGTTCCAGTCCCGCTTCGCGATCCCGCGGATCCTGGAATTCTACGCTGCCACGGAAGGCAACTTCTCCCTGTACAACGTCGAGGGAAAACCGGGCGCGATCGGCCGCATCCCGTCCTTCATGACGGCACGGTTCTCGGCGGCCCTGGTGCGCCACGACGTCGAGACAGGGATGCCGGTGCGCGATGCGGAAGGCCTGTGCCTCCGCTGCGGCCCGGACGAGACCGGCGAGGCGATCGGGCGGATCGCCCACGACCCGGCTGCGCGGGCCGGGCGTTTCGAGGGCTATACCGGGGCGGACGATACCGAACGCAAGATCCTGCGGGACGTCTTCGCCAAGGGTGATGCCTGGTTCCGGACGGGCGATCTCATGCGCCTCGACCGGCAGGGCTATTTCACCTTCGTCGACCGCATCGGCGACACGTTCCGCTGGAAAGGCGAGAACGTCGCGACCACGGAGGTGGCCGATGCCCTGTCCGCCTGCCCGGGCGTCCTCGAGGCCGTGGTCTACGGCGTCCCCGTTCCCGGCGCGGACGGGCGTGCCGGCATGGCCGCGCTTGTGGTCGAGGAGCATGTCGACCTGACGCTGCTGCGCGCCCACCTCGTGGCAGGCCTGCCCAGCTACGCGCGACCGCTGTTCCTGCGGGTCTGTGCGCGTCTCGCGGTGACCGAGACGTTCAAGCAGAGAAAGGCGGGACTGGCGGCCGAGGGATTCGATCCGGCCGCCGTGGCCGACGCCCTCTGGTTCGACGATGCGGAGCAGGGCGCCTATGTGCCGCTCGACGCCGCGCTGCATCGGCAGATCGTGGCCGGTCGGCTGCGGCTCTGATCCCGTCCTTCGCCGCCCTCGCGCCTCAGTCGCTGCCGGGGTCGCCCGTCAGGCCTGTCGGCACGATGCCGGCGAGCAGCGCCGCCTCGTCGTTGTCCGATGTGTCGCCGGAGGCGCCCGCCGCCCCGACGATCGCCCCGGACCCGTCTTTCAGCAGGACGCCGCCCGCGACCGGCACGAGGCTGCCGCCGACCGCATGGGTCACGGCCGCCACGAAATAGGCCTGGTCGACGGCCCGCTTGGCGATCGAGCGGGAGCCGATGCCCAAAGCCAGCGCCCCATGGGCCTTGCCCTGGGCGATCTCGAACCGCTTGAGGGACGTCCCATCCTCCGCCGCCGCGGCCTTGACCACGCCCCGCGCGTCCAGCACGACGACCGCGAGCGGCTTCATGCCCGTGCTCCGCGCATGGGCCAGCGCGGTCTCGACCAGTTTCAGGGCGATCGGCAGCGTCAAATCCATGCGTTTTCTCCAGAGGGCTTGCGGAAGGGACGTCCGCAGTTCAGCCGTCCGCTTGCCCGACGCCGTGTCCCGGCGCAAGACCACCGGGACGGTCGCGGAACGACGGCCTCCCGACCGACGCCTCGCTCGCGGTCCATTAAGCAAAGACCGACGCCGCGTGACTCCCGGCGTCGGAACCGTCTATTATGTAGCAAGTTCGCGGTGCGATAGCGGCCCGATCCTCTCCTGTCATGCAGGAATCCCTTGGCCGCCGTTTCACGCGTTTGACATGACCCAGGGGAAGCAGGGATCTGATCGACGGTTCTCCACTCGGCTTGGCCGAATGGTCCTGGTCACTGCGGCGGAGTCGAAAAATGTTGCTTGGTGAACTCTCCGACGTCTTCAGGGTCGCCATCGGTGAGTATTACCGGTTCAACATCGATCAACTCATTCGGCGGACCATCACCGTGCTGTCCTGGAAGGGAACGCCCGAGGCCTATGCCTATCCGGACGAAGCCTACCGGATGAAGGCCGAGGCCGAACAGATCATCCAGGAAGAGAACGATCTCCTGCGGACGAGCCGGGCCAGGTCCATTTTCGGGGCGAATCTCTTCGCCAATCTGCTGCCCAGCGACGTGGCCCGCCAGATCCGGTCGTTCCTGACCGTCGACATCGCCCTGTCGGCTCCGACGACCGAGGCCCAGTTCCTCCTGTTGCGGTTCCAGTCGACCAAGACGCTGATGGAGAACTTCATCCAGGTCGCCAACAGCCTGGGCTTCTACCCGTTTCCGCTGCCCCGTGATCAGATCACGCTGACCCTGCGGCTGCCGCAGGCGCTCTTCGGGTCCGATCTCGCCCGGCTCGGCGACTCCTTCAAGGTCATCGACGAGTTCTTCGGCGAGATCACGGAAGAAACGACGGGCGTGCGCGGCAAGCCCACTGTCCAGTACGCGTCCGATGCCGTCCTCACGCTCTACTTGTCGATCGAGCCGCGGCACGCGCTGCCGGTGATGTATTTCGTGCGGGCCTGCATCGATACGGCCAAGTCTGCCATCGCCTTCGAAAGCGCGCTGGGCGAGATGCGCAAGACCCAGGTCGGGACCGAGACGATCGACGAGATGGTGAAGGCCCACGAGGCGACCCAGGTCGCCGAACTGGTCAGGGCCGTCGAGACCGCGGTGGTGGATGTGGGGCTGGCGCGCCAGGACACCGGTCGCGCGCGCGATCCGATGCGGGTGGTCCGCCTGTGCCTGCGCATGGCGCGCTACATGGAGCAGGGGCTCGAGATCCACCTCATGCGTCCGCTGGAGCCGAAAAGCACGGGCGTGCTCAGCGCCGAGCCCCTGCTCGGCTTCTCCGACATTCATCGACTGCTGGCCGATACGACCCAGTCCCAGGCCGAGCTCAACGCGCGGATCCAGCGTGAAATGACGCTGCTGACCCAGGATGCGCGGGAGGACAAGCCGCGCGCGACGGCCTGAGCATTAAGTCAGGAAGGCCGGCCCGTGGCTTCGCCGACCAGGCCCTCTAGAGAGCGCAGGGCCACTTTGTTGTCGTGAAACGCAGCCCCGCCCACGGGAGCCGGCGCATCGGCCCCGGTCAGGGTGTTGATGCCGCGACCGTCCGCATAGGCGTCGTTGGGCCAGATCGATTCGGCCACCAGAACGCCCCGCCGCAGCCCGTCGAACAGGCGGGCATGCAGGGTGACGGCGCCGCGCTCGTTGCTCAGTTCCACGACGGTGCCCTCGGCGATGCCGAGGGGTGCCGCGTCGTCGGGGTGGACGAGCACGGTCGGCCGCCCCTCCTTGGCAAGGCCGGTGGGCGCTTCGGTGAAGGACGAGTTGAGGAAGTTGCGGGCGGGGCTGGTCGCCAGACGGAACGGATGTTCGACCGTGGCCTCCTCGATCACCGCCCAATGGTCGGGGAAGGCGGGGGGAGCCGCCCCGGCGCCGACGCGCAACCCCGGCACGCTCGCCCAATCCGGCCGGAAGCGGAACCGGCCGTCGGGAAAGCCGAAGCCGTCGAGGAAATGGGCCTGCTCGAAGGGCTGCTGGCAATCGATCCAGCGCGCGGCTTCGAGGTCGTCCAGCGTGCCGCGCCCCGACGCCCGCAAGGTGGCATCGATCAGCGCGCGCGTGCTCATGGCAAAGGCGGGATGGCTAGCGCCGAGCCGCTGCGCCAGCGCCGCGATCACGGCGTGATTGTCCCGGCACTCGCCAGGCGGTTCGACGAGCTTGGGACCCAGCAGGATGTGCTGCTGGCCGCCACCCTGGTAGACGTCGTCGTGCTCGACGAACATCGTGGCGGGCAGCACGATGTCGGCCATGGCCGCGGTGTCCGTCATCACCTGCTCGTGAACGACCGTAAACAGGTCGTCCCGGGCGAAGCCGCGCTTGACCACCTCCTGGTCGGGCGCCACGCTCACCGGATTGGTGTTCTGGATCAGGAGGGCCGTCACCGGCGGGCCGCCCTGCAGCGCGTCCCGCTCGCCCGTCAGTACGGCGCCGATGCGGGACTGGTCGAGCTGACGCACGCCGGCGTCCCGTCGGTCGAGGCCCTCGATCAGCGTCTTGTCCCAGCCGAACATGCCGGAGTTGGAATGCAGCGCGCCCCCGCCTTCGTGCCGCCAGGCGCCGAGCACGACGGGGATCGAGGACACCGCATGCATGGCCGCGGCCCCATTGCGCGAGCGGGCGAAGCCGTAGCCGATGCGGAAGAAGGCGCGGGGACGCCGTCCGAGGAGATGGGCAAAGGCCTCGATGTCGGAGGCGGGAAGCCCGGTCAAGGCGGAGGCCCAGGCCGGGTCGCGGGTCTGCAGATGCGCTTCCAGCCCGGCGGGGTCGTCCGCATAGCGCGCGAGGTAGTCGCGGTCCGCATAGCCCTCGCGGAACAGCACGTGCATGATGCCGCAGGCGAGCGCCCCGTCGGTCCCGGGGCGCAGCAGCAGCTTCACGTCCGCCTGCTTCATGGTGGCATTGTCGTAGACGTCGACCGCCACGATCGGCGCGCCGCGCTCCTTGCGGGCGCGGATGGCGTGGGTCATCACGTTGACCTGGGTCACCACCGCGTTGGTGCCCCACAGCACGACGCAGTCGGATTTGGGGATCTCGCGCGGGTCAGACCCGCTCATCCGGCCGTGACCGGCCATCCAGCCCCCCCAGGACAGCGCCGTGCAGATCGTCGAATACTGGCCGGAGTAGCGCTTGACATGCCGGAGCCGGTTGATGCCGTCGCGCATCACCAGGCCCATCGTACCGGCGTAGTAGTAGGGCCAGACCGTTTCCGCCCCGTGCCGGCGCTCCGCCTCCAGGAACGTCTCCGCCGTCCGGTCGAGCGCTTCGTCCCAGGTGATGGGCGTGAACTGCCGGCTGCCTTTCGGTCCCGTGCGCCGCAAGGGCACCGTGAGACGGTCCGGGTTGTGGACCCGTTCGGCGTAGCGCGCGACCTTGGCGCAGATCACGCCCGCCGTGTAGCTGTTGTCGGTCGCCCCGTAGAGCCGGCCGATGGTCCGGGCATCCAGCACCTCGACCTCCAGCGCGCAGGTGGAGGGGCAGTCGTGCGGGCAGGCCGAAGCCCGGCGGATGGGCCTGATGGGCGCGTTCATGCAGCAAGCTTAGAACGCGGCGCGGCGGAAGGGAACGTCATCGGCGGTTGACGATCCAGCTCCGGCGGCTCCGGGCCGAGCGCCTCACGCGGCCTGGAACGCCGCCCGCATCGCGGCGCCGATTCCGGCGAGTGCGGCCCGGGCCGCAGGCAGCACGCCTTCGAGACCGAGGAAGTGGTGGATCATGCCGGGATGGTCGGTGAGCTGGACGGGAACGCCGGCCTGGTCCAGTGCGTCGGCATAGGCGTGCCCCTCGTCGCGCAGGGGGTCGAA
>CAXTVD010000147.1:0-9705 GCA_964247575.1 uncultured Lichenihabitans sp. | reverse complement strand
CGGTCGATCGAGAGGGCGCGGCTGGTGATGGGCACGCCCAGCACCATCTCGAAATGCCGGCGCAAGGTGTTCATCGCGGTGAAGGTCGGATCGGCATGGACCAGCACGCGCAGCGCGCCAGCCAGCGGCAGTTTCGTGTCGAGGACGGGCAGCGGGGCGACCACGCTGGGGTCCGACTTCAAGGGGCGGGCGCGGGGTCGCGGCCCGTCGGCCGCCTCCGCCACGAACTGGCGTCGCATCAGGTCCTCGGCCATGCGCGCGAACTGCTGCCAGCCCGCCAGGAGCTCGAGCGAGGGATGCAGCGAGAACGAGCGGTCGGTCTCCGTCTTGGGTCGTTTGATGACGAGGCCGCGCTTGATGAGGTCGTCGATGGCGCGCATCGCCGTGCCATAGGTGAGGCCCGACGAGGCGGCGAGCGAGGTGCTCGTCACGACACGGCCGAGATCGTGGCTGCGCACGAGTTCGATGACCATGCGCAGCTCGCGCTCGCCGTGGCTGAGCCCGAGCGTCGCCTGGCGCATTTCCTGGATGGCGAGCACGAGATCGGGAAAGCCGAAGGGATCGCCGCCCGCCGGGCGGTCGCCGCGTTCCATGCGCTCCGTCTCGTACGGCCCTTCGGGCGAGGGCCGGTCGGCCGGCTCGACCAGGGCGCGCCGCTGCCCCTTTGCCGGCGATTTCGTGTTCATGCCGCCACCCGACCGACGATGGGCCGACCCGCGCGGCAGGAGTCGCGGACCACCAGTTCGCCCGCCATGACCCGTCTCACCGGCGCGCCCGTGCGCCTTTTGGTGATGCGGTCGAACAGGAGGGCGACCGCTTCGCGCCCCATCTGCTCGGCCGGCTGCGCCACGACGGTGAGGCGCGGGCGGAACGCCTCCGCCCAGGGAAAATCGTCGAAACCGGCGATCGCGAGATCCTCGGGGCAGCGCAGCCCGCGCTCGGCCATCGCCTGCATCAGCCCGAGGGTCATGAAATTGTTGGTCGTGAACACCGCGTCGGGCCGCGGTTCGAGGTCGAGGAGCGTCAACGCCGCAACCTGCGCGCTGGCGATCCGTGATTCACTGGTGACGACGAGGGCGGAGCCGTCCGCCACGCCCGCGTCGCGCAAGGCGTCACGCCAGCCGGCAGCGCGGCCATCCATCGTGTCGGTCCACTGGGCCGCCCGAAGCATCGCGACGTTGCGGTGTCCCTGGGCGAGGAGGTGGCGCACCGCGCGGCCCGCCGCCTCCCGGTTGTCGAGGACGACGGCGTCGCAGTCGAGCCCCTCGAGCATGCGATCGACACAGACGATGGGAAGGCCGGGCGCGATCAGCCGGCCGGAGGCCGGGGCGCCGGTGCCGACGGGCGCCATGATGATGCCGTCCACCCGCTTCTCCTGCAGCAGATCGAGATAGAGCCGCTCCTTGGCCGCGCTTTCCTCCGTGTTGCAGAGGATCAGCGTGTGCGGGTCGTCGGCACCATGCACGGCCGCCTCGACGCCGAGGACGAGGTCGGCGAAGAAGGGGTTGGCGATGTCGGCGATCATCACGCCGATCGTGCCTGTCTTGGCGCGGCGAAGGCTCCGCGCGACACCGTCGCGGCGGTATGCGAGCCCGTCGACCGCCGCCAGCACCTTGCGCCGGGTGTCGGGCCGCACGGGACGGGTCTCGTTGATGACGTGGGAGACGGTGGCCACCGAAACGCCGGCGGCGCGGGCCACGTCATTGATGGTCGCCAACCCAAATCCCTTCCCTCGCGTCGCGCAGCATCCAGCATCGCGGCATCCGCCGATCCGCTCCAGATCGCATGTCGGCCAAATCGATCCGATATGGATGAACCAGCCGTGGACGTCCAAATCCGGAAGAGGTTAATCGATTACCACGATAAACGTGGGAGGGCGGGATGGCTGACCTGGTCAGGTGGGGTGTGCTCGGCGCGGCGGGCATCGCCAAGATCGCCCTGATCCCTGCCATCCATGCCGCGCGCAACGCCCGTCTCGTCGCTGTCGCCAGCCGGAATGCGGCGCAGGCCGAGCGAGACCTCGCCGATTTGGACGTGCCCCGCATCGCGCCGAGTTACGAGGCGCTGATCGCGGATCCCGCGATCGACGCCGTCTACATTCCGCTTCCCAACCACATGCATGCCGAATGGGCGATGCGGGCCGCCGATGCCGGCAAGGCCGTGCTGGTGGAAAAGCCCATCGGCCTCGACGAGTCCGAGGCGCGGCGGGTGCTCGAACATTGCGCGACCCGCGAGGTGCCGGTGATGGAGGGGTTCATGTACCGCTTCCATCCCCAGCACGCCCGCGTACTGCAACTGATCGCGGCGGGCGCCATCGGCGAGGTCCGCGAGGTCCGGGCGCATCTGTCGGTCGACCTGATGAGCGGCGGCGACACCGGCAACGTCCGCTTCAAGCCCGCCTGGGGCGGCGGCACGCTGCTCGACATGGGCTGCTACACCACCGAGATCACGCGCATGATCTTCGGCCGCGAACCATTGGCCGTGCGCGCCTGGTGGGATGTCGATCCCGTTCTCGGGATCGACCTCACGACGGCCGCCATTCTGGATTTCGGCGAGGGGCGCATCGGGACGATGAGTTCGTCCTTCAAGGCCAATGCGCAGGGAAGATATGAGGTGATCGGCACCAGGGGCACGATCGAGGTGCCGCGCGGCATCATCCCCGGCCTGACCACCCGCCTGTCCGAAACGATCATCGTGATCATGGATGCCGACGGCCGCCGCCGCGAGGAGACGCTGCCGGCGGCCGACCACTATCAGCTCATGATCGAGGCGTTCGGCGATGCCATCCTGTCGGGCAAGCCCGCGCCGCGCACGCCCGCCCAGTCGCTCGGCAACATGCGGGTGCTCGATGCCATCGCCAGCGCGGCGCGCGACGGGGTCGCCGTCGCGATTGCCCAGGATCCGGCCTGAACCATCCAGATTGGATGCAATAGCGCTCTCCACGATCTGGACATTCAGGGTGGGCCAACGACATGTCAACACACGTAAACGATTAACAGAGCGACGTCCCGGGCGCCTGTCCCGAGCACCAAGCCGAGGGAGCGAGATGACCGAGCCACGATCGGACGCCGCCGCGCGTCCCTATCCCCTGCTGTTCAGTCCGTTGGCGATCCGCCGCGCGACGATCCGCAACCGCTTCGTCTTCCAGCCTCACTTCACGGCGCTCGGCTCCCTCGAGGGCATGCCGACCGACGATCACGTCGCCTATTACGAGGAGCGCGCCCGGGGCGGCGCCGGCCTCATCGTCGTCGAGAGCCAGGCGATCCATCCCACCGGGAAGATGTCGCGCCGCTTCGTCAACGCCTGGGATCCCGCAGTCGTGCCGGGCCTGCGCCGCATCACCGGGGCCGCTCATGCCAACGGCGCCACCATCTTCTCGCAGCTGACCCATGGCGGCCACACCTCGCTCGAACACCCGCCCCACATCATGTGGGCGCCGACGCAGATGCCCGAGCCGTCGAGCCATTTCTCGACCAAGGCCATGGATGCCGCCGACATCCGGGCGACCATCGACGGCTTCGCTGTCAGCGCCCGCAACGCCGTCGAGGGTGGCTTCGACGGCATCGAGATCAAGATCGCCCATGACGGGCTGCTGCGCTCCTTCGCTTCGCCCTTCTTCAACCGCCGCACGGACGGCTACGGCGGGTCCTTCGAAAACCGCATGCGCCTCTCCTACGAGGTGCTGGAGGCGATCCGCGACGCGGTCGGCGACGACGTGCCGGTCGGCGTGCGCATCTGCCTCGATGAGTTCACGGCCTTCGGCTACGATCTCGACTACGGCCTCAAGATGGTGCGCGCGCTCGAAGCCACCGGGCTCGTCGACTATTTCAACGCGGACGCCGGCTCCTTCTCCTCCTATTGGATGGAGATCCCGCCCGCCGCGGTCCACACCGCCGATTTCGAGCGCCTGAGCCGGGCGCTGAAGGAGACCAGCAAGCTTCCCTGCGTCGCCTTCGGGCGCATCAGCCCGCCCAGCCGCGGTGAGGAGATGCTGCGCACCGGCGTCTGCGACATGATCGGCATGGCGCGCCAGCTGATCGCGGACGCCGACACGCCCAACAAGCTGATGGCCGGGCGCGCCGACCTCGTGCGGATGTGCGTCGCTTGCAACGACGCCTGCATCTTCCAGGTCGGCCAGGAAAAGGCCATCCGCTGCATCCACAACCCCGGCGCCGGGCGCGAGCGCCAGCTCAACGAGCGTTTCCTGCCGCCGGCGGGACAGGCGCGGCGGGTCGTGGTGGTGGGCGCGGGTCCGGGCGGCCTGAAGGTCGCCGAGATAGCGGCCCGCCGCGGCCATGACGTGACCGTCCTCGAACGCGACCGCCAGCTCGGCGGGCAGGTGCGCCTCGCCGCCGGCCAGCCCGAACACGCGCTCGTCGGCGAGGTCGTCTCCTATCTCGAAGCCTCCGGCGCCGAGCACGGCGTCGCCATCCGCCGCAACACTACCGCCACCCCCGACCTGCTGCGCGGCCTCGGCGCCGAGGTTATCGTGGTCGCCACCGGCTCCGAACCGAACCTGCCGCGTCGCAACATGCGAGATGGCGGCGCGCCGCCGCTCTCGCTCGGCCTGGGCCGCACCGTGCTGCCGACGGTGCCGGGGCTCGACCAGAGCTTCGTCGTCTCCTCGGACGACGTCATGTCGGGAGCGATGCGGCCGCGCGGCCACGTGCTGGTGGTCGACGAGAACGGCCACTGGGAGGCCGCCGGCACCGCCGAATACCTGGCCGACCAGGGCTGCAAGGTCACCGTCATCGCCTCCCACAGCATCATCGGCGAGGATCTCGAAGGCGGCGTCCGGACGCTCTACTACCGAAGAGCCGCCATCAAGGGCATCGCCCTGCGCGCCGGGCTGGTGCTTCTGGAGATCGGCGAGAACCGCGTGAAGGTCGGCAAGACCTTCAGCTCGGGCGACGCCACGGGCTGGGGCAAATACGTGCTGCTGCCGACCGACGAGGAGTGGATCGAGGGCGTCGACTGGGTCGTGCCCGTGATCGGCCGCCGCTCCCGCGAGGACCTGTTCCTCGAATTGCAGCAGGCCGACGGTTTCGAGGGCGTGCGGATCGAGCGTGTGGGCGACTGCGTCGCGCCGCGGCTGATCCAGAGCACGATCCTGGAAGCCACCACCCTCGCCATCACGATCTGAGGAGACGCGCGATGCAAGCCGCCGCCATCCTCGACCGCCTTCCGCAAAACAGCACCGCGCCCCACGCCACGATCCTGGCCGTCCAGGGCGTCACGAAATCCTTCCCCGGCGTCCTCGCGCTCGACGACGTCAGCTTCACCGTCCGCGCCGGCGAGGTGAATGCGCTGGTCGGCGAGAACGGGGCCGGCAAGTCGACCCTGATCAAGCTGATGGCCGGCTTTTACGCACCGGACGCCGGCACCATCACGGTCGGCGGCGTGCCGCTCCACCCCGATCCCGCCGCCGCCCATGAAGCGGGTGTCGCCACCATCCACCAGGAATCCCACCTCGTGCCGGGCATGACGGTGGCCGAGAACATCATGCTGGGCCGCTGGCCGACGCGCTTCGGCTTCGTCTCGCGCGCCGCCCAGTTCGAGCGGGCGCGGGCCGTGCTCGCCCAGGTCGCCCCGGGCCTGCCACCCGGAAAACTCGCCCGCCGCCTCTCCCCCGCCGAGCAGCAACTCGTCGAGATCGCCCGCGCCGTCGCCGAGGACAGCCGCGTCCTCATCATGGACGAGCCGACCACCTCGCTGTCCGGCCCCGAGATCGACCAACTCTTCGCCGTCGTGTGCGCCCTCCGGACCAAGGGGCTCGGCATCGTCTTCGTCTCGCACTGGCTGGAGGAGGTCTTCGCCATCGCCGACCGGGTGACGGTGCTGCGCGACGGCCGCTTCGTCGGCAGCCGGCCGGCCGCCGAGCTGGACGCCGACAGGGTCGTCACCATGATGGTCGGCCGCCCCGTCGAGGAGGTCCGCGCCGCGGCCCGCCCGCTCGGCCCTGCGGTGCTCGAAGTGAGCCACCTCACCCGCCTCGGGGTGATCGACGACGTCTCCTTCACGGTCCGGGCCGGCGAGATCGTCGGCCTGGCGGGCCTCGTCGGCGCCGGCCGCTCGGAGACGGCGGCCAGCATCTTCGGCATCGATCCCTATGACGCCGGCACCGTATCGATCGGCGGCACGCCCGTCCCGCGGGGCGGCCCCACCGCCGCCATCGCCGCCGGCATCGCCCTGCTGCCCGAGGACCGTCGCCAGCAGGGTCTCGTCGCCAAGCTCAGCGTGCGCTCGAACGCGACCCTCGCAGTGCTCGACCGCATCACCCGGGGCGGCCTGATCTCGGGCGCGGTGGAGAATGGTGTGCTGCGCGAGGCCTCCGCGGGCCTGTTCATCAAGATGACCTCGCCCGACGTCCCGATCGCGACGCTGTCGGGCGGCAACCAGCAAAAGGTGATCCTCGCCCGCTGGCTCGCCCGCCGCCCCAAGCTGCTCATCCTCGACGAGCCCACCAAGGGCGTCGACATCGGCGCCAAGGCCGAGATCAGCGCCATCATCGTCAAGCTGGCCGAGGCCGGCACGGCAATCCTGCTGATCTCCTCCGAACTGCCCGAGATCCTCGCGCTCAGCGACCGCGTGCTGGTGATGCGCGGCGGGCGGATCACGGCCGAACTCGACCGGCCGAAGATCGCGGCCGAGACCATCATGTCCTTCGCGACCACCGGCTGAAAGGGAGGCCGATCCGATGTCCACCGTGCAAACCAAGGTCTCCCGCGAGTCCATGCCCGCCCGCAAGGGGGTCAACCTGAACTGGGTCGACCTCGTTCAGGACCTCGGGCTGATGCTCGTGCTGCTCGCCGGCGGCGCAGCCATGAGCGTCGCCTCCCCGGTTTTCTTCAGCCGCATCAACATCGAGAACCTGCTGTTCTCCTCCACCATCATCGCGGTGATGGCGATCGGTCAGACGTTCGTGATCCTGGTCGCCGGCATCGATCTGTCGGTCGGCGCGGTGATGGCTCTGGCCTCCGTGCTCGCGGTGGGGCTGCCGCTGCACTTCGGCGTACCCGTGGGGTTCGCGGCGCTGATCGCGCTTGCCGTCGGCGGGGTGCTCGGTCTCGTCAACGGCCTCAACGTGACCGTTACCAAGATCCCGGCGCTGATCGCCACGCTGGCCATGCTCACCGTCGCCCGCGGCGTCGCCTTCATCTATTCCGGCGGCCAGAACATCGCGCCGGTGCCGGACGTCTATGTCGATATCCAGGCCATGCGGGTGTTCGGCTTCCCGCTGATCATCGTGCTGACCGCGCTGCTGGCGATCGTCGCCCATGTCTTGCTGACGCGGACCCGCTTCGGGCGGGCCGTTTACGCGACGGGCGGCAACCCGGTCGCCTCCCGCCTCGCCGGCATCCGCACCACTCGCGTGATCCTCCTCGCCTATGTCATCTCGGGCCTAACGGCGGCGCTCGGCGGCCTGATGATCTCGGCCCGGCTCGAAGCCGGCGCGGCGACCTCGGGCCAGGGGATGGAGCTCACCGTCATCTCGGCGGTGGTGATCGGCGGCGTCAGTCTGTTCGGCGGCGAGGGCAAGATCGTCGGCGTGATCCTCGGCGTGCTGCTGCTGGGCCTCGTCGGCAACGCCATCAACCTGCTCAACGTGCCGCCGAACTACGACTACGTGGTCAGCGGCTTCGTGATCGCCATCGCGGCGGCCCTCGACGTCTATCGGCGCCGCACCGTGGAAGCGAGCCTCAAGCGCCGCTCGGCGCTCGCCAAGACAGCGGAGGCCGGCGCCAGGCGCTGAGACCTCCGGCCAATAACCGCGCCATCATCCAAGGGAGAGAACGATGACTTCGACAGCATGGACCCGCCGCGTGGCGCTTGGCGGCGTGGCGGCCCTGGCCCTCGCCGCCGCCACCGCGATGAGCCCCGCCTTCGCCGCCGCCGGCGACGCCAAGGGCAAGACGGTGGAATACGTCACCTTCGGCCTGCAGTTCGAGTACCAGGTCGCCATGGTCAACGGCATCAAGAAGAAGGCCGCCGAGGCCGGGGTCAAGCTCGACGTCATCGACGGCAAGGGCGACCCCAACATGCAGGTCAACGAGGTGCTCGACGCCGTCACCAAGAAGCCCGACGCGGTGCTGATCAATCCGGTGGACGCCAAGCTGCTCGTCGCCGGCGTCAAGCGCGCCAACGAGGCCAAGATCCCCGTCTTCATCATGGAAAACGCGCCGCCCGAGGGAAAATACCTGAGCTTCGTCGACTTCGACAACGAGGCGGGCGGCGCCATGGGCGCGGACGCCCTCGCCAAGATCATCGGCGGCAAGGGCACGGTGCTCGAGACGCGCGGCTCGACCGGCTCGGAAGCCGCCGAACTGCGCCACAAAGGCTTCGTCGAGCGGATGAAGGCGGCCTATCCCGGCATCACCGTCAAGTCGCTCAACACCGAATGGGTCGCCGACACCGCCTACAAGATGGTGCTCGACGCCTTCACCCAGGACCCGAGCACCCGCGGCGTGTTCAGCCACAACGACGAGATGCTGCGCGGCGTGGCCTCGGCGCTCCGTCAGATCGGCAAGCTGAAGCCGGCCGGCGACGATGAACATGTGGCGCTGGTCGGCCTCGACGGCACCCCGCTCGCCCTCAAGCGCATCCGCGACGGCGTGCAGGACGCGACCGTCGAGCAGAGCCCCTACGCCATGGGCGGCGCGATCTTCGACGCCATCGTCGCGCATTTCGAAGGCCGTCCCGTGCCGGAGAAGGCGCGGACCGAGCCGACGCTGGTCACCAAGGCCAATGTCGACGCACCCGACCACTGGGGCAACGCGAAGTAAAGCGGCTGATGATCCGCACCGCGTCGCACGGGTCCATTGCACAAACCACGATCGCCGTCCCCGCCCCCAAGGACAACATCCTCGATGCCTGGACGCAGGTCCACGGCGTGCCCCCGGCCCTTGTCAAGACGGCGACCAACGAGGTCTCGGCTCAATCCTTCCCTCCCCGGAGCTTTTCCATGCGCATCCCATCCCTTCTCCACTCGACAGCCCTCTGCCTCATGCTCGGCCTTTCGGGGACCGCGCAAGCGGCCGATCCCGCGGCGGCCATCGCCGAGGTCGGCAAGCACGTCATGAGCCTCGGCCCCAACGGCGAGAAGCCCGAGCCCGCTTCGTCCGTGAGCCTCAGCGCCGACGAACTCGCCAAGATCAAGGGCATGCACGCCAAGGCCGCCATCGTCATGCACTATGCCGGCAACGACTGGTCGCAGGCGCAGATCGAAGGCCTGAAGGCGCAGTTCGCCGCCATGGGCATCGACGTCGTCGCCACCACGGATGCCGGGTTCAAGCCCGACAAGCAGGTGTCCGACATCGAGACCGTGCTGGCCCAGAAGCCCAACATCATCGTCTCGATCCCGACCGATCCCGTCGCGACCGCCAACGAATACAAGGCCGCCGCCGACGCCGGCGTGAAGCTCGTGTTCATGGACAACGTGCCCAAGGGCCTCACGGCCGGCAAGGACTACGTCAGCGTCGTCTCCGCCGACAATTACGGCAACGGCGTCGCGACGGCCCACCTGCTCGCCCAGGCGCTCGGCGGCAAGGGCGACGTCGGCCTGATCTTCCACGCCGCTGATTTCTTCGTCACCAAGCAGCGCTACGACGCGGTGAAGAAGACCCTCGCTGAGAATTATCCCGAAATCCATGTCGTGGCCGAACAGGGCATCGGCGGTCCCGATTTCTCGGGCGACGCCGAGAAGGC